>JAGCLW010000038.1 GCA_017646805.1 Paludibacteraceae bacterium
ATCGCTGCGACACAAAAAGCAACCCAACCTCCAAGGTTATTCCAAAGTTTAAAATTTTTCATTTTATATAAAAGATAGTTGTTTTTTTTATTAAATCATTTCTTCGTCAACAATCAAATTGTCGATAATAAATTCTTGTCTATATTGAGTGTTTTTTCCCATATAGAATTCAAGCAATTCAGTGATAATATCGCCTTTATTGAATTGAACTTGATGCAAACGAATATTTTCGCCGATGAAATCTTTAAATTCGTCCGGAGAAATCTCTCCCAATCCTTTGAATCGTGTAATTTCCGGATTAGGTTGCAATTTTTCAATTGCTTTAATTCGTTCTTCTTCCGAATAACAATAAATGTCTTCTTTCCCTTTTTTGGTCGTTTTTCTGACTCGAAAGAGAGGTGTGTCAAGAATATAAACGTGACCTTTTTTTACTAAATCAGGGAAAAAATGTAAAAAGAACGTCAGCATCAACAAACGAATGTGCATTCCATCATCATCGGCATCCGTTGCAATAATGACTTTGTTGTATCTTAAGCCGTCCAATCCATTTTCTATATTAAGTGCCGATTGAAGAAGATAAAACTCCTCATTTTTGTAAACAAATTCTTTCGACATTCCAAAACTATTCAAAGGTTTTCCTCGAAGCGAAAACACGGCTTGAGTTTCAACATTTCTACTCTTTGTGATAGAACCGCTTGCAGAAAGACCTTCGGTAATAAAAATCGAAGCCTCTTCCATCATTGCATTTTTTTCTAAATCTTTCACACGTTGATCATTGAAATGATAACGGCAATCACGGAGTTTTGGATTATGAACGTTAACTTTCTTTGCTTTTTCGCGAGCCATTTTTGCTACGCCGGCAATAGCTTTTCGTTCGCGTTCGCTTTCTTGAATTTTTTGAAGCAAAATTTCAGCAACATCACCATGTTTGTGAAGATAATTGTCTAATTCTTGTTTGACAAATGCATTGACAAACTTATTTACTGTAGGTCCGGCTTCTCTTCCTTTTTCTCTTTCTTCCGGCCACATGTAGATAGACCCAAGTTTTGTTTTTGTTTGACTTTCAAATATGGGTTGTTCTACATTGACTGCAATGGCTCCGACAACGCCGTTACGAATATCGTTTAAATCGTGATTTTTATTAAAAAATTCCTTTATTGTTCGTCCGATCGCTTCTCTATAAGCTGCTTGATGAGTTCCTCCATGAGTTGTATGTTGTCCATTCACAAAAGAATAGTATTCATCGTTGTTTTGATCCGTATGCGTAAGCACAATTTCGATATTATTTCCTTTGATGTGAATAGGATCGTATAATGTTTCAGACGTTAATTTATCATTAAGAAGATCTAAAAGTCCATTTTTTGATTGAAATTTTTCTCCATTAAAAATAATGGCAAGACCAGGATTGAGATAGCAATAATTACGCAACAAAGGTGTAATATATTCGTTACGAAAAGCATAATTTTCAAACTTTGTATTATCTGGTTCAAATTCTACGATTGTTCCTTGTTTTTCTGTAGAATCAATAATGCCGGTATCGGCAGTCATTTGTCCTTGTTTGAAATCAATTCTACGAGTTTTGTTTTCTCTGATTGCTTGTACCGTAAATTTCCAAGAAAGAGCGTTGACGGCTTTTGTCCCAACACCATTCATTCCGACAGACATCACAAACGTTTCGGAATCATATTTTGCTCCTGTATTAAGTCGAGAAACGGCATCTTTCATGGCATTGAGAGGAATTCCTCGTCCAAAATCACGAACTCGAACTTTTCCATTTTGAACATCTACTTCGATTGTTTTTCCGAAACCCATACGAAATTCATCAATGGCATTGTCAATTACTTCTTTGATAAGAACGTAAATTCCATCGTCCGAATGAGATCCATCGCCAAGTTTCCCAATATACATACCGGGACGAAGGCGAACATGCTCCATATCACTAAGATGGATAATGTTTTTTTCTGTGTAATTTTTTGCTTGTTGTTGTAAATTTTTTTCTTCCATAAATAAAATTATTATCAATCTGATAATATTGATTCTAAATGTTTATTTGACTATAATAATTTTTCCTACTCCGCTATAAATTTTATCATTTTCTTTGACAGAAGCCATGACGAAATAAACTCCTGCAGAAACTGCTTCTCCGTTGAGATTTTTCCCGTCCCAAGTCGCAATGCTTCCATTGCTACGAGTCTGATAAATGATTTTTCCTCCAGCATCGGTTATTTTTACAAGAGAATTATTCATCAGTCCTGTAATGAAAATTTTTCCATGATGACTCGGAAGAATCGGATTAGGATATGCGTTGATTTCTTTCAAATTATTTTCTGTTTTAACGGCATCGGTTTGATAACTCATCATTCCGTTGGCCGTTGCGATAAGCAATTCGCCTGTTGTTGGAATTATTTTTACGCCAAGCAAATTATTTGACAAAAGAAATGAATTTTCTTCCGTAAAATGTTCGATCGTTTCAAGCCCGTCGGGCGAAACCAAAAAAAGACCATCATTAGCCGTTGCAATCCATTTCCTATTCCCCGCATCGACATCAATATCTACAATGCTTTTTGAATCAAGAAGATAATCGGCGTAATTTGTTCCGTCATTTCGTGCAATTTTAGGACGAGAAACGACATTTCCGTTCAACAAAGATTCTGCATTTTCTGCGACAATTATTCCGTTATTTGTTCCAATCCATATTTTTCCATCAAGATCTTCTACAATACATCTTGCCGATGAAACATTGATTTGATTTCCATCTTGATCGTATAACGTTTTATGCTGACGAATTTTGTGTCCGGAAGTTGAATATGGATTCTTATTATCTTGAAGAACACTAATTCCTTCTCCTCGAAAATTTAAGATCCACTTATTATTGTTTTTGTCAACCATCATGTGAATAAATCCAAGTTTATTTGCAATAATGGAATGATTAAGTTGTGTCCAACGATTATTTGCGTCACGAGTATGAAGAGTTCCTTCGTCAGCATCATCGTTTGTCATCCAAAGCGTTTGTCCATCTTGATCATAACAAACGCTGTTTGTTATCTGATAACTATCATATTTTTTATTATTGTCGGCATGAAATTTTAATGTGCTGTTGTACGAATAAAAACGATTATGATATTCGTCATTTTTAAATTCATACAATCCATCATAATGCGAAGAAACAAAAAAATGACGATCATCTGTTGGATCAATAGCGACATGAGTTAATCCCATAAAATAAGGATAAACATGTTCGTCATGTTTTTCTACTTTTTTGACAATTTCCTTTTGATAAATATTTTTCCATTCACCATTTTCGTAAATGCAAATTGCTCCATTGTTATTTTCCGGCGTATCATCTCCCGAAAACCATCGAGAATTTGTAATGGCAAAAATTCGAGAAGAATTGTCATTTGTGCTTTTAAACAAACGAACCAATTTATTGGTATTTGGTCCATTCGGTTTATATTGATTCAAAACTTCGCCATTATCAGAAATTTTAATCACTCCGTCATTTTGTGCCGCAAGAAAATAAGTTTCTTTTCCGTTGGATTGATGAATTGCAATTTTGGTTGCCAAAACATTGTCAATTTGATGAGATAATGAAATGTTATTATCCTGAACAAAATATTTGCAAAGAGCGGAATTTGGGACTGTTTGTATCGCAAAAAAATCATTTTTCCCGTCAGCGAACAAACTTACATATCGATTGGAAGAAAATACCGAAATCCATGAAGTCATAGAATCTATATCCGATTGAAAAAGTTCTCCCGACTGACGTAAAATCAAGATTTTATTTTCAACCAAAATCATATCTTTTATCGGATTTGCCTCAAGATCAGAGAATTGGATTTTTTCCCAATTTGCTTCATCAATCAATAATGAATTGCCGACGTTTGCTTTCATCAATCCGACGTTTTCATCGCTTCTATTCACAAGAGCATACAAACATTCGTTTTGAAAAATAACTTTATAAACAGTTGTAAAAGAATTGTTTTTGCCTAAAATATACGTATCTTTTATTTCCTCTTTTTTCAGGTCAACAACAACAATTCCAATTCCACTCGAAACGTACGCAAGATGATTATTTATCGCAATCGACAAAGGCGTTTTGTCTGCTTGAAAAACTTTATCTTTCAATCCGTTGATTGTAACAACGTTTCCTCTTCGATCCAAAAGATCAAATCCTCCATCTTGATAAGCAATAATCAATTTCCGTTCGGAAGCAGAATAAGCAATTTGAGAAACATTTTTTCCGGAAAGACCTTCTATTTTTGAATACGTTTGAATTTCTTCAGAATTTGTATCAATAAAAAAAAGAGCTCCATCGCTGATGGCATAAATCATATTTTCAACGGAGAAAACCTCTGTTACATTTTCGTAAGAAGAATGCATTCTCCATTCGCCCATGGATAAATGGGAAAAAATATTTATAGAAAAACATAAGAATAAGAATATGAACGAAACTTTTTTTCTCATATTTTTGTTTGAAGAAATTGTGTCAACTTAGCGATTGCAATGCCACGATGAGAAATTGCATGTTTTTCTTCCGGAGTCATTTCGGCAAACGTTTTAACGTAACCTTCCGGCACAAACAACGGATCATATCCAAAGCCTTTTTCTCCACGTTTTTCAGTGAGAATTGTTCCTCGAATAATTCCATCAAAAAAATATTCTTCTCCATTCAATATCAAAGCAACAGATGTACGAAATTGTGCTTTTCTCGTAGTTGCCTCTTTGAGTTCTAAAAGAAGTTTTTGCATATTTGCTTCCATGTCTTTCCTTCTCCGGCATATCGTGCCGAAAAAACTCCCGGAGCTCCATTAAGAAAATCCACTTCAAGACCTGAATCGTCCGAAAAACAATTATATCCAAATTTCTCGTAAACAAAACGAGCTTTAATGAGTGCATTTCCTTCAAACGTGTCGGCAGTTTCTTCTATTTCATCAAAACAATTGATTTCATTGAGTGACAAAATTTGGAATTTTCCGCCAAGCATTTCTCGAACTTCTTTTAATTTATTTGGATTATTTGTTGCAAAAATCAATTTTTCCATTCTTTCATTTTTTTATTTAACAAGCCAATTTTCCGGATTTTCAAGATTTGCTCCTTTGTAAAGCATAAAATAAAGTTCTGTTTTATTATCATTCTCTGTATCAACAAAGATTTTTCCTAATTTTTGTTTTGCAGAAACTTTGTCGCCACTTTTTACGTATGTTGTCGTAATATTTGCATAAACAGTTCGGTAATTTCCATGTTTTACAATAATGGCATTGTTGTTTCCCGGAATGGCAAAAATCTGAGTCACTTCTCCTTCATAAATTGCACACGCATCAGAATTTGCCGGAGTTTGAATGTATATTCCTTTGTTATTAACCATTACTTGTTTTAATACCGGATGCGGATGAACGCCAAAATGTCCGGTAATTGTTCCTTTCACCGGCCAAGGCAAACGACCTTTGTTTTTGTCAAAACCTCCGGAGACAACTTGTTCTGTAGGTTTTGCTATCGGCGTTTGCTTTGAAGTTGAAGTGTTTTTTTGTTGAGCTTTTTGTTTGGCTTCGGCTTTTGCTTTTGCACGTCGTTCTGCCTCCGCAATTTCTTTGGCAATCATTTTTTCAATCTGAGCATTAAGGCGATTGACTTGTTCTTGTTGTTTTTTCAATTTTGCCTTTAATTCTTTTTCTTTTGCCGACAAATTTTGTAATATTTTCTCTTTATCTTTTTGTGATTGTTGAAGTTTGCTTGTTTCGTTTTGTCTACCAATAAGAGCGATTGCTTTGTCTTTTTTTACGACTTGAATTTCTTGTAATTTCAACGTTAAAGAATCCGACAAAGTTTGAATTTCTTGAGATTGTTTTTTGCGATATGCCGATAATTCTTGAACATATCGCAAGCGACGATAAGCTTGATTGATGGTTTCGGCAGAAAAAACATAAAGCAATTCATTCTTAGTTGATTTATGAAAATAGGCATAATTAACCAATTTTGCATATTCATTTTTCAACAAATCAAGTCGATTGTTAATCGTTGTGATTTGTGTATTGAGAGAATCCAAATCAGCATCAAGAATCGATATTTCATTGTTGAGCGAAGAGATTAGTTTTTCTCGTTCGACAATTTGTTTTTTTATAAGAGTCAAATTAGAAACCGTTGCCTTTTGCGATTTTTTTGTATCATTGAGAAGTTTATTCGTCATCTCAATATTTTTTTTCGCAGTTGCTTGTTTTTTTCTAAGCGTTTTTAAATTATCTGCAGTCCAAAGATTTGTTGCGAAAAAAGCAGAAATGAAGAATAAAATCAAAAGTTTTTTCATTTTACTGAAAATGATTATGTTTAAGTTTGACAAAATTTATAACCGAACAAATGACGCTATTTTTTAAATAAATCTTCAAGATTTGTCACTTTTCGGTAATGATCCGTATTGATTGAATTAACAACGAATGGTTGATTAAACGTTGCATTTTTTATATCAAGAATAACTGTTTCGTTTTGCTTTCCGTAAGCAAAAGAAAGAATGATTTGTGTCGGATAATATGTTTTATTTTTAAATAACGAATGTTGCTTAAACGAACATGTCAAAGTTGCTCCTTTATACGAAAACATCGTCATTGATATTCGATTGTCGTAATTGATGACGTGTTCGGTTTTCAAATCTTGTATATTGTTTTGCGATTGAAGAAAATAGCCTTCCGGGAAACGAGAAATTTTAAATTGATTGATCAATTTTTCAGGATCTTTTTCGACATTTCCGGCAATAAATAATTCGTTAAGAAGCAACGATTGTAGTTGAGAAAAAACTCCTTGAGTATCAACTTGTTTCAAAAATTGATTGATATTCGCTTCAAAATACCGACCTTGCAATTTGTTTATCGCAACAACTTTCGTTGGTGTAATCGTAACTCTTCCTAATTCTACTCCCAATATCGGCTGAACACTAATTTGAATAACACTATCACGAAGAAGTTTTAACGATGCTCTCGAAGAAATTGCATTTCCATTATAGTTGAAAGAAACATTAATATTAGAAAGATTTGCCGATGAAATTTCTTGTTGTTGATAATTCAATTTTACCGACGATTCTTTTTCAACCGAAGATGAACTTGTCGTTTTCTTTTGAGTAGAACAACTTATTTGTCCTAAAAACAATGTAATGCAAAAAAAATAAATGTAATATCGTTTTTTCATTTTTCAGAATTTGTTTTTCTTGATTGTTTGAGCATCTTCAAGATTTCTTCTCTATGAAGATTCATTGTCGCAAACGTTTCAGTGTCTTTCGACAAATGTTGTTGTTCATTATATTTTTGAATCGCTTGTTCTATATACATATACGCAAGAGTATATTCTTCTTGAAGAAAAAATATCCAAGCATAAGTGTCTAAATAAGCATAATTGTTGGGTTCGGCTTTGATTGCAATCGCCGACATTTGTTCGGCTTTCGCCAAATCTTTTTTTCCTAATGCCAAACAATAAGCATAATTATTAAGTAAAAACGGATCTTTTGGCGTTAATTGATATGCTTGCTCATAAAGCAAAAGTGCTTCTTTTATTTCATTTTTTGCTTGTAGCAAATCTGCCATGGAACAAAGCGTTTTTGCTTTTATCTCACTTGAAAGATTCTCATCTTGTACTACTTGTTCAAAAATCGCAAAAGCTTGCTCTTTTTTTCCAGTCAAAAGAAGTACCGTTCCTTTTAAATATTTCAAAAACGAATCCTCCGGATTAGCTTCAATTGCCTCATCACACGTTTCGATGAGAGAAGCGTATGTCGTATCAGAAGGTTTTGCCAAATAAACAAGTTGTTTCAAATCAATCACCGTAGCCCAAACTTTCACATTCTGCGGATTATATTGCAATGCGACATTCCAATGCTCAATTTGTTTGTCAATTTTTGAAAAATCATTTGCACAAGCGAGAGCACAACGAATATTTACTCTTTCGTTTTCAGGATATTGCTCCAAAAGAGTTGCCAACGATTTTTCGACTAAAACTATGGAGAAATTTTCTATGTATTTGGTGAAATAAAAATCAAAAAGTTCAATTTTGAAATCAACAGAGAGATTTCTGTTTTCAAAAATAGAATAAATTGTAGAATCGGCTTCTACCGCTTTTTTTTGTTGCAAAAAAATCAAAAGTTGAGAACGATGAGCCTGCTCATTATTTGGATCTTTTTCTAAAACATTATAAATAATTTGTTGTGCCTTTTTGGTATTATTATCATTCAAATACAATTCTGCCAACAAAACTTGGTATTCAAATCCGTAAGGATATGTTTTTGTTAAATTCTTTGTGATTTCTATCGCTTTTTTTCTATTCCCCATTTGTTCGTAAATAGAAATTCGCTGAAGATCGTATTGTGCCGATGGTCCGTTTCGATTTTCTATTTGGCTCAAAACATCAAGACATTTTTGATATTCATTTTTCTCATTATAAATATTCAACAAAATATACGCATATTTATCTTGACTGGGAGATTTTGTATTAGACAAAATTTCATATTGCGTAATGGCAAGATCTATCTGTCCATTGTTAAAACATGCATCGGCATAATTTTTTCGATACAAAATATTTTTCGGATCAGCCTCTACCGCCATTTGTGCATACTGAAGTCCAAGTTTTGTTGTCGTTGTATAACGATTTGACAATTCATATAACACCGTTGCATTTTGCGGATTGATAAGATAACAAAATCGCAATAAATCAACCGATTGATCATAATGCTGAAGCAGGCGTTGTCGAACGGCTTCGTTTAGATAATAATCAAGCAATCGTTGTTGCGAATCGATCGTATCAGGACGCAAGTCTGTTTTTTCTGCCCAAACGGAAGAAAAAATACAACAAAATAAAAATAGTATGCTAATTTGTTTTTTCAAAATACTGTTTTTTTTAACGAGTTCCGCTATGTCCAAAACCTCCTTCTCCACGTTCAGAATCAGAAAGTTCAGTCGTTAATTGCCATTCAATTTGGGTATATTGAGCTACAACCATTTGACAAATTCGTTCGCCATCTTCAATGACAAAAGGTTCATTTGAAAGGTTGATCAAAATAACTCCGATTTCACCACGATAGTCGGCATCAA
This sequence comes from Paludibacteraceae bacterium, assembly GCA_017646805.1. Classification (GTDB taxonomy): domain Bacteria; phylum Bacteroidota; class Bacteroidia; order Bacteroidales; family Paludibacteraceae; genus UBA4363. Next base: position 9,066 of record JAGCLW010000038.1, read on the forward strand.
TTGTTCCGGGAGAATTCAACACTGTTATTCCCTTTTTCAAAGCAAGTCCGCTACGAGGTCTTATTTGTGCTTCGTATCCTTGAGGAAGTTCGATGAATAATCCCGTCGGCACAAGTCGGCGTTCCAGCGGATTAAGAGTTATCGGTTCAGAAATATTGGCACGAAGATCAAGTCCGGCAGACGCAATTGTCGCATATTCCGGCAATTGATGTTTTGATTTATTGATAACTTTAACTTTCATTTATTATATATTTTTAATATTCAATCGCTTCAAAAAGTAATTTTTGATCAACAAACTGATCTGTCTGCACTTGTCCAAAATCAGAAAGAAGAGTGAAACTTATTTGATCACAAGACATGTTTTTTTTGTCATGCCTCATCAATTCAAAAAGTCTATCATAATCTTTGCAAGAAATAAATTTAGGTTTCCCATACGTTTCTTGAATATATGCTTTTGCTTGCGAAACACATTCTCTTGAAAATCCCAACAATGCGTGTGAAAGATAAAGTTCGGCAACAAGTCCCCAAGCAACTGCGTAACCATGCAACACAGGATCATTCTTTTCGTGCGAAAGACTTTCTATTGCATGTCCAATGGTATGTCCAAAATTCAATGCTTTTCGAATATTTTTTTCAAACGGATCTTTCTTGACAATTTGCTGTTTTACATTGATAGAATCACGCAAAATTTGTCGAAGTTCAATCAAATCAAATCGTTCAACATCAAATTGAAGGACTTTCGTCCATTCTTCTTTTGAAAAAATAAGTCCATGCTTCAAAATCTCAGCATATCCCGAAAGTTTGTTATAAATATCAAGTGTTCCAAAAAACAATGTATCAATAATAACATGAGAAGCCGGATTTATAACCCCAATTTCATTTTTTAATCCATTAAAATTTATCCCCGTCTTACCTCCAACGGCAGCATCTACCGCACCCAACAATGTTGTCGGAATATTAATATATCGCATTCCTCGCTTGAATGTAGAAGCAGCAAATCCGCCAAGATCAGTCACCATTCCTCCACCAAGATTAATCAAAACAGAATGACGAGTTGCTCCATTTTCGCAAAGAAATTGCCAAACCGACGAAAGCGTGTCAAGATTTTTATGAGAATCTCCGGCTCCAATTGTATGGACAGGAGCTTTTTGAATTTCCGGAATCGTCTGAATGCGACTAAAACACATTTTTCTTGTTGTTTCATCGCAAAGAACAAAAATTCCTTTCGGATTTAACTCTTCTATAGCTCGTGACAATTCAACTGCTAAATCTTGATCTTCGGTTATAATTATTTTTTGATTCATTTTTATGAAAAAAGAAAATTTGATATAACGGACAAAGATACAAAAAATAAATGAATCTTTTTGCGATTTTAAGGTTTGTTAAGAAGTTGCCTTTGTTTGGAGAATAACGAAAATAATCGTAATTTTGCCAAGATTATTAACGGAGTAAAATGAAAAAAATTTTAATCGAAACATACGGTTGTCAAATGAACGTTGCAGACAGTGAAGTTGTAGCTTCAATCGTTCAAACAATCGGTTATGAATACACAAATACAATCGAAAATGCAAATGCCATTTTTTTGAACACATGCTCTGTTCGAGAAAATGCAGAACAAAAAATTGTTGCTCGAATACAACAACTTCAAGCCTACAAACGAAAGAATAATCTTTCGTTGATTATTGGTGTAATCGGTTGTATGGCCGAAAGAGCTCAACAAGAATTGATCGACATACACAAAGTTGATTTGGTTGCCGGACCTGACGCATACCTTGATATTCCCAATCTGCTATTAGCGGCAGAAAAAGGAGAAAAAGCAATCAACGTAAATCTATCAACAACAGAAACTTACCGAGATGTAATCCCTGCTCGCATCGGAAATCCATTGTCAGGATTTATTAGCATTATGCGTGGATGCAATAATTTTTGCACATATTGCATCGTTCCTTACACAAGAGGAAGAGAACGTAGTCGTGACATAGAAAGCATTTTGTCAGAATTACAAGATTTACGTTCACGGGGATTTAAAGAAGTGACTTTGTTGGGTCAAAATGTAAATTCATATTGTTTTTGCCTACCAAACGGAAAAGAATTGAAATTCTCAGACTTATTGGCTCAAGTAGCAGAAGCTGCTCCAAATATGAGAATCCGATTTACAACATCTCACCCAAAAGATATGAGCGACGAAACGTTGAAAGTAATCGCTTCTCACAAAAACATTTGTCGTTCAATACATTTGCCGGTTCAATCAGGAAGCAATCGCATATTGAAATTGATGAATCGTAAATATACACGAGAATGGTATTTAGACCGAATCGCCGCAATAAAAAAATACATTCCGGACTGTTCGATTTCAACGGATGTTTTTGCCGGATTTCATGATGAAACCGAAGAAGATCATCAACAAACATTGTCTCTAATGCGAGAAGTCGGATATGACATGGCTTTTATGTTTAAATACAGCGAACGTCCAGGAACGTATGCGGCAGAACACTTGGAAGACAATATAGATGAAGCAACGAAAATAAGACGATTAAACGAAATTATTGCATTGCAAAATCAATTATCGGCAGAAAGCAATTTGCGAGATTTAGGAAAAGAATACGAAGTTTTGGTAGAAGGCTATAGTAAGCGATCAAAAGCCGATTTTTTTGGTAGAACTTCACAAAATAAAGTAGTTGTTTTTCCTCATAGCAACGAAAAACTCGGAGATTTCATTCGTGTTCGTATTACAGAAGCTTCTTCGGCAACATTAAAAGGAGAACGAATTGCAGACTAATACAATCCATATCACAAACGATGGCTCCAATACTTTATTTTCAGAAACTTTTGGAGAAACATATCATTCTATTTTTGGTGCAAAAGCCGAATCCGAACACATTTTTATCCAATCAGCATTACGCAAATGGACAGAACAACAAGAATCTGAAACAAACAAACCGATTCGAATTTTGGAATTTGGTTTTGGAACAGGACTAAATGCTTTTTTGACGGCAAAACAAACAAATCAAAAAATAGAATACGTTACGATAGAAAAATTTCCCATCGAAAAAGACATTTGGTCAAACTTAAATTTTTGCGAACAAAGCACAGATAATAAAACATTATTTAGAAAACTTCATAAAGCAAAATGGGGAGAAAAAACAACGATTACTCCAACATTTTTCATCGAAAAACATCAATGTGATTTTCTCAACTTTAATTTTTTGCCAAACAATTTTGACATCGTCTATTTTGATGCCTTTTCTCCCGAAAAACAACCGGAATTATGGACCGAAGATTTATTTCAAAAAATCTTTATTTCCATGAAAAAAAATGGCATTCTGACGACTTATTGTGCAAAAGGAATTGTTCGCAGAACAATGCAAAAAGTCGGATTTAAAGTTGAGCGAATTCCCGGACCTATAGGCGGAAAACGAGAAATTCTTCGAGCAAAAAAACAACCAATTAAACAATAAATAAATTGAAAACATCTCAAATTTTTCATATTACATTTTGTCTTTTACTATCATTTTTTTTTGTAAAATGTGCCAATAGAAGTCAAGGTCCGCAAGGAGGACCAAAAGACATTTCTGCCCCTGTCGTATTAAAATCAACTCCCGAAAATGGCGGAAAACAATTCAACGGAGAACGAATTTCAATTACGTTTGACGAATTCATCGTATTAAATGAACCTCAAAAAAAGATAATTGTTTCGCCACCTCAAACCACAGCTCCCAATATTAGAACCAGTGGAAAAAGCATTTTAATAGATTTTCAAGATTCATTGAAACAAAACACTTGTTACACAATTGATTTTACCGATGCAATCGTAGATTTAAACGAACAAAATCCATTGTTAGGATATACGTTTGCTTTTTCAACGGGAGACAAACTTGACACAATGCAAATTTCAGGACAAGTTTTTGATGCAGAAACACTTAATCCAATAGAAAACGTTATTATCGGAATTTATAAAAATGCGGAAGATTCGTTTTTTGTATCAAAAAAACCGGATCGAATTAGTCGAACAAACGAAAAAGGAAATTTTACAATTCGAAACGTAGAAAAAGGAGAATTTTCAATTTATGCGTTTGTTGACCAAAACTCAGATTATTACTATTCCACCGTTGAAGAATCTTTTGCTTTTTTGGATAGTACGATTACCACAAGAGTAAAAAACATTGTGACAATAGACACAATTTTACGCATTGATACAATAGGAAAAGATACGATAAAAACGGATAGTATTGTTCAAAAGTATGAAACAAAATATTTTCCTAATGATTTGAAATTTTATCTCAGTAAAAAGAAAATATCAAAACAAAGATATTTGAAATGCGAACGAAAAACGCCAAATTATATTCGTTTCTTTGTTGCGGAAAAAGATAGTGTTCAACCAAAAATCACTTGTTTTATCGATGAAGCTGATAGTACCAAAACAATTTCTTCCGGAATAAAATGGCAATACAACAATACAAACGACACTATCGAATGTTTGTTGGTAGATTCCGCTTTAATAAAAACAGAAGTTTTGCGTTTTGCACTCACGTATTATCGCCCCGATTCCGTATATAATTTAAATCTGCACACGGATACAACTCGATCATATTTTTCGAGCAAACAACTAAAACGTTTGATTGAAAAACAAGCATTAAAAAATCCAGTCGTAACATTTCCAAAATTACCCAAAGACATCAATTATTTTGAACCTTTGACAATAAAATTGTCTCATCCCGCTCAAACAATAGATTCGTCTCTTATTTCTTTATCTTGTACAAAAGACTCGATCTTTTCGCCCGTAAAAATAATTCGTTTTGAACAAATCGATAGTTTGGGAATGGAATTTTTGATCGAACCAGAACAAAACAAAGATACAGAAGACCGATGGAATGAAGAATTATCTTATCGTCTGATAATTGATTCTGCCGCAATACATAGTACATACGGAATCATCAATAATCGTACGTCTTCAGATTTCAGAATAAATGGTCCTGAAAAATTCTCAAACCTTCAAATCATCTTGCTGAAACCGGTGCAAAAAGGAATAATTGAATTGTTAGACAATCAAGGGAAGGTTGTCGCAATTCGCCACACAGATGACAACGAAGCAAAAGAAGTTGGCATACTTTTTGAAAACATCTTGCCAGGCGATTATTATCTTCGTTTGTATATTGACGAAAATAATGATGGAGAATGGACTCCGGCGTTGTACGAAGAAAAACGTCAGCCCGAAAAAGTATTGTATTATCCCGCTGCTCTTAATTTGCGTGCCAACTGGGATGTAGAACAAGAATGGTTGCCTGATTTTGAACAACGACATCAGACAAAACCTTCCAAACTAATTGAAATTGACAAGCAAAAGAGCAGTAAAAAATGATTACTGCCATGACTACAAATGCCAATATTTTCGGAAGAAAAATAACTCTTTTTATTTTTCTATTTTACTTTTCACTATCTTCTTTTTCTACTCCAAAAGCATTTTCGATAGGAGAAAAATTAGAATACGACGCATATTTTAATTGGGGAATGATTTGGTTGAAAGCCGCAAAAGTTGATTTCACCGTAAAAGAAGCATTTATTAAAAATCAAAAAGCATATCAATTAACCGTTGCAGGAAGCACAATCAAATCCTTTGACAAAATATTCACGGTGAGAGACACGCTGACATCTTTTGTTTCACAACAAGATTGTTCTCCAATTTTGCACAAAAGAATCGCTCACGAAGATTCGTATTGGGCTGAAGACCATTTTTATTTTGACCAATATTCAAATCAAGAAACACAAGTAAGAACCGTTTGTTTGCGAAAAAAAACATTGCCATCAAAAAAGAATCTTTCTCTACAAGGCTCTGTAACCGATTTAGTAACTGCCATTTATCAACTACGAAACAAAGATATTTCAACCATTCAAACCGGCGATCAAATTCCATTTTCTATTCTTTTAGAAAACGATGGCATCGCTTATAATTTATCCCTCACGTATAAAGGAAAAACAACAATAAAAACAAAAAAAGGAGAAACCTACAAATGCCATAAATTCATTCCAAAATTAGTAACCGGAGATTTGTTTGAAAACGAAAATGACATGGCAATTTATATTTCGGACGACGACCGAAAAATTCCTATTTACGTAGAAGCAAAACTCAGAGTCGGAAGCATAAAAGTCTATTTTTCTTAAGAAAGATTAAAAAAATAAGTATATTTGCAACGCAAAAATAATTTTGAAAACAAAATCAAATAGCTATGATACAACAATTATTTAAACGAACGATTTTAATTCTTATTGCGATTTCATCGTCAATTGCAGCAATGGCAGGAACAATTGCCTACACTGTAGGTCTTACCGAAAAAGATGCTATGGAGGCTCACAAAAAAGCAGGAGCTTCTGTGCAAGTTTTAGATTACAAAGACGCTGTTTATAGCAAAACAATTCGTGCGAGATACAAAGATCAAAGCGGAACATTTTTGATAACAGATGTCATTACTCAAGGAGACTCGCTAATTTCAAAACAAACAATCGTAAGTAAAAATCCGGATTTGTTGGGAGGATTGGCAACTTGGTTTGAAAAACAAAAAGACTACAAAAGTCTTGGAAACAAAAAATGGCAAACCGAAGCAAACGGACGCTCAATCGTAATTTATCTTCAGCCGGTAGATCAATATCGAGAAGGTTTCGTTATCGAAGAAGAACGATTCAAATAAAAACAAAAAAGACGGTAAAAATTACCGTCTTTTTTTTGTAAAAGAGAATTATTCGTCTAATAATTCATTTAAAATATAATAATGATTTTCAATTTGTTTATTTAAATCTGCTATACATAATTTAAATGCCTCTGTTTTAGAAATCCCTGAAGGATCAGAATGTCCCCAATATAAAGCATACCATTTCTTGACACGGTAATTATCTGATTGATAAGATGCAATTAACTCATTCTTTAAGTTATAAAAATTTAATTCAACAACCATTTCTGTTGTACAAGATGCTATCGGTAATCCCAATAAATTAGGGATAAAAAGAGTAACTCCACTTAAAACTGTCATTCCCAAATCCGATAATTTTTCATTTCCAGTAACTAATCTACATACAACTTTCCCTTTTTTAGTTCCATATTTACTTACAATATTTTTATACATATTTTGATTATATATGGATTTTATATCATTAAGAGATTTACTTGTGTAACTTTTAGATTGTCCGGCAAATATACCCAAAGTAGAAATCCCAGATAAAGAATAAGTTGTTCCAGATATTGTATTTGTAGAAAAACCAGTAAGAGTAGCAAAACTTTCCGAGTCAAATTCTAAGTCTATAGTTGGTAATTTTTTTTGTAAATTCGCATTTGGGAGATGGTCAAATGCATTATAACTTCTGCAACCAACCATAAAAAATGTAGTAATTAAAATAAATATTATTTTCTTCATTGCTATTTTTTTTTATTCTTATAGTCCGGTTAATACAATAGTTAAGTTGTTTCCTCCATCTTTTATCGTTCCCGTATAAGTCTTTTCTGATGCCCAAAATAGGTATCCAGAAGCTTGTTCTACGTGTATGGAGTAGTAACCTACATCAGTTGTAATCTTTTTCGTTGATTGAGCTGCTATAGTTCCAAAGTTTCTACCATTAATAGTTATAATATAAGGATCACTTTCTGTGTTATTTATAGTTATTGTTCCTAATTCTGGTAACAAATAATGAAGAATTCCTCCAATTTTAAGTTCTCCAGAATATTTTCCTACATAAGCATATCCCGAAACATAACCACTCTTTTGAGTAATTTTCGCATCATACAAACCCGCTTCTTTATTATTTATACTTTTAGTTGCCCCAGCTTCTAAAGTATATGTTATATTATCCAAACTAACTTCATACGCATTATAAGGTGATTGATTTTTTAACATTATAGTTCCTGTTGAAACTATTGTGTTATTATTATTTTCTCCATTTGTAGGAGTTGAAATATTAGAAATTTTACGAAATCCGTATTTTCCCCCATCAACAGTCCAGTATAAACATTGATCATCTAATTGTTCTATAACTAATTCAAAAGAACGTCCATTATTGTATGAAATTACCAATAAATTCATAGATTCTATAATTGCCCATGATCCATTTATTGTTGTATCTGGATCTTTTTGGAGAAAAGTATTGTTATTCATAAATTTTATTGTATCAGTTCCTTTTATATCTTTCCATTCTCCTATTAATTTAGAAAAATCCACAACTTTTACTTGAACATTTTTTTCTTTGTTCTCTTCTTCATCGTTACATGCAACAAAAGAAATTACACTCATAAAAATGAATAATAGATAAAATATTTTTTTCATAATTCATACAAATTATTTTTTTTTATTTTTCGATAACTATGTCCCAACGTATTTTCTTGACTTAAAGACATAAAAAAACGTGGGACTTTTTCTTATTGGTCTCTTGAGGTTCTGGAATACCTTATTCTCCAAACAAGTAAAGCCCACGAATACGATTCGTGAGCGTTTACTGCTTCACCTTGGAGAATAAGTTATGAAATTTTCCAGATTTCAAGAAACCAAGTATAAGCAAAAAACGCTTTTTATATGTTGTTATATTTTAACTAAGTCTAAATGATTTTTATTATTTCTTTTTTCAACCTCCTTTTTTTATTATTTAAACGTGATTTTATTTTGTGCAAAGATAAAATTAAAATAAATAAAATTACATATACATTACGAAATATCTCTCCATCGAACAGAAGATTGTTCTCTCTTTTTGTATTCTGCATGCAGAATAGAATTGTCTGGCAACAAAAGGTTGCAGTCCACATCCAAAATGGTTTGTACTTGATTGCGTATGATTTTTAGTAATTCAACATCTTTGTACAAATCTGCAATTTTGAAATCGATACAATCGCCACTTTGAGCCGTTCCTTCAATATCTCCAGAGCCTCTCAATTGCATATCGACTTCAGCGATTACGAATCCATCGTTGGACGAGACCATTGTACTCATTCTTCGTTCTGCCGGATAATTCAATTTTGTAGGCGTCAAAAGAAAACAATATGATTGTTCGCCACCACGCCCGACTCGTCCTCTCAATTGATGCAGTTGCGACAAACCAAACCGTTGAGCACTTTCGATAATCATAACCGTTGCATTCGGCACATTGACTCCAACTTCAATAACGGTCGTTGCCACCAAAATATGCGTTTCACCATTGACAAAACGAGACATTTCTCTTTCTTTGTCTTTCGGATTCATTTTCCCGTGTATCATTGATACGCTTAACGATGGCAAATGCGTTTTAACGTATTCATAACCTTGTTCAACGGCTTGAATATCATCTCCTTCGTTTCCTTCAATCATCGGATAAACGATATAAGCTTGTCGTCCTTTGTCTGCTTCTTTTTTTATGAAACGCAACAACGCATCTCGTTCGCTCTCCACACGATGTTCGGTTTTGATTGGTTGTCGTCCGGCGGGAAGTTCGTCAATGATAGAAACATCTAAATCGCCGTATATTGTCATTGCCAACGTTCGAGGAATGGGTGTGGCAGTCATAACTAAAATATGCGGAGGAACCGTATTTTTTCGCCACAATCGAGATCTTTGTTCAACACCAAAACGATGTTGTTCGTCAATAATTACCATTCCTAAATTATTAAATTGAACGGTATCTTCAATCAAAGCATGAGTTCCAATAAGTATATCGATTTTTCCGAGAGATAAATTTTCCAATAATACATCTCGTTGTTTTTTCGTTGTACTTCCGGTAAGTAATCCTATTTTTATATCTATTTTTTTCATCATCTCCGAAATACTTAAAAAATGTTGTTGTGCAAGAATTTCGGTGGGAGCCATCAAGCAAGATTGAAAACCATTGTCTTTTGCCAAAAGCATTACCATGAGAGCGACAAGCGTTTTTCCGCTACCAACATCTCCTTGAATAAGACGATTCATTTGTTTTCCGGAAGATATGTCTTCTTTTATTTCTCGAATAACACGTTGTTGAGCATTCGTCAAAGAAAAAGGAAGATGTTTTTGATAAAAATCCATAAATAACGTTCCGACTTTTGACATCAAGTGTCCAACGCCATTTTCTTTGATTGATTTTGCTCGTTTTAATACGATGAGTTGGTTGTAAAACAATTCTTCAAATTTTAATCTATAACGAGCTTGCTCAAGATCAAACGCATCTTTTGGAAAATGAATGGCACGAATTGCTTCTACAAGCGAATATAATTTATAATAAGAAATAATATATTGTGGCAAAGTTTCGATGATTTCATTCTTTGTCAATTGCCATGCGTGATAAATAATGTTTCTCATTCCTGCCGAATTGAGAAACATTCGTTTCATTCCTGCCGACGTGTTGTAATGAGATTCTTGTCCAACACAAAGTTTGAGTGTTTCCGGAGTGTATGGTTTAATTTCCGGATGAGAAATCGAATAATGCCCGTTGAAAACTGAAATTCGTCCATAAACAAGATATTCCTTCCCTTCTTGTATTTTGTTTTTAGCATAATTCACTCCGGAAAACCAAACCAATTCAATACTTGCATATCCATCAACCAACTGAGCCGAAAGGCGAGTTTTTCTGCCACTTCCAATAGTTTGAATATTTTTAATCGTTCCCTTTGTTTGCAAATGAGTAATTCCGGATTTTACTTCAGATAAAGAATAAATTTTGCTACGATCAACATATTTGTATGGATAATAGCAAAGCAAATCCCACACTGTATGAATATTCAGTGCTTTTTTGATAACTTTGGTTTTCTTCTCACCAAGTCCCGGAAGATGGATAATGTCAGTGTTTGGGAGCATTGCGTTAATCAAATAATTGAATCAAAATATCTAACGATTTTAAACGAGAAAATCCGGCAATATGAATGGAGAAATACTCGATAAAATGATACAAAATAAGTTGTTTCGTTTCTCTCGAAAAAGAAAGTTTGTTCAACTCGTTTTTATCAATTGCAGAAAGAATTGAATAAAACAAAAAAGAATCATTTGCATTTAACAAACGACCATTGGGCGAAACGTTTTTATAAAATGCACCTTCTTCAAGATCAAAAAAACTACCTTCTTCATACGTTTCTATTCGAGGGAAAAATCCCAATTCTTTGGAAAATCCGGCAAGAAAAAGAAAATGAAACAAAGCCAACTCTTTGTTGTAATCTTCAATTTCATCGAGATATATAATTGATTTTTCTAAAAAAGAAAACAACGATTCATCGGTTTGTCTTTCTTTGATCGAACGATAAACGATTTCGGTCATAAACAAAGACAAGGCACTTCGTATTGGAGAAAAAGGAATTTGCTGAAAAATATAATACGGAACCAATTCTTCGTATCGATGAATATCTTTTTTTTCTTGAAAATTAAACGTCAAATTAAACAAAGAAAATGGCGTTAAAAGCGACATTTTTAAATCAGAATTTTTACGATGAAGATTATTTGCCACAATCGAAACTCGTCCAAAATCCTTCGTATAAAGATGAATCACAACCTTGTTTCCGCTCAGTCGTGTAGTGTGTAAAAATATAGCTTTTGTCGTTGTCAGCATGTATATTTTGATTCAATGTTGCTCTCTGCAAAAATAAGGCTTTTTTTCATTTATAAGCATAAATTTTGTATCTTTGCGAGCATTTATTGGGAAAATAAATATTGAATATTTAAATCTATTTTTGGAATGAATAATTTTGCAGAACAAGCGAATGCAATTTTTGATCGTTGCATTGTTGATTATCATGTAACAGATTACGTTGACGCAGAAAGGAATAATCCTTTTGATCCCTCTTCAATCGATGGAATTTTGTATGTAAAAAATTGGATTGATACAGTACAATGGCATCTTGAAGATATTATCCGAAATCCGGAAATTGATCCCAAAGAAGCTCTTGTCATCAAACGTCGTATCGACAAATCAAATCAAGATCGCACAGATCTTGTAGAAGTAATCGATAGTTATTTTCTTGATAAATATCAAAACATCAAACCTCTACCCAATGCAGTTATAAACACGGAAACTCCGGCTTGGGCTATTGATCGACTATCTATTTTGGCATTAAAAATTTATCACATGCAAAAAGAAGTCGAAAGAACCGATGCTTCGAAAGAACACAAAAATGCGTGTCAAAAAAAATTAGCTGTTTTATTGGAACAACGAGAAGATCTTTCGTCTGCAATCAATCAACTTTTTTCCGATATTGAAGCCGGTCGTCGATACATGAAAGTGTACAAACAAATGAAAATGTATAACGATCCTTCGCTCAATCCGATCCTTTACAAAAAATAAAACCACATGGCGAAACCAAAAAAAAATAGAATCGTTGTTTTTCGCACTTCTGCAATGGGAGATGTAGCAATGACTGTTCCGGTATTGCATAGTCTTCAAAAAGCATATCCCGAAATTGAAATCATCATAGTCACCTCGCCTGGATTTGATGCCATGTTTGAACAATTGCGAGGTGTAAAAATCGTACATTTTGATACGAAAGAAACATATAAAGGTTTTTGGGGTTGCATCAAAATGTTTCGCAAACTAAAAAATTATTACAAACCAAATTATATTGCAGATTTACACAACGTCATTCGAACAAAAATAATTTGCACTTTGTTTCGTTTATCTTCCCGTGTCCGAATTGTACAAATAGACAAAGGAAGAAGCGAGAAAAAAGATTTGATAAAAAAAGGAGCAATCAATTATCGCCACTCGCTGAAAAATAGCGTTGTACGTTACCAAGAAGTATTTCAAAAATTAGGATTTCCATTCGAACTTGATTTTCAATCTATTTATGACAAAAAACCACCGTTGCCATTAGTCTTAAGACAACGTTTGGATTTAAAACGACAAGAAGAAAAATGGGTCGGAATTGCCCCATTTGCTCGTCATAGGGGAAAAATTTATCCGATCAAAAAAATGCGAGAAGTAGTTGAAGCATTAAACGAAAAAGGAATTCGAGTCTTTTTGTTTGGACATGGAAGAAGAGAAAAACAAGTGATGGATTTATGGACCGAAAAATATACCTATTGCGAACGATTATCTTCACGTTCACATTTATCCGAAGAATTGATGTTAATGGCCAATTTAGACTGCATGCTTTCGATGGATTCGGCAAATATGCACTTAGCATCATTGGTTGGGACAAAAGTAATTTCAGTTTGGGGAGCAACTCACCCAAACATGGGTTTTCTTGGTTATGATCAAAAACAAGAAAATTGCATCGGTCTTGATTTACCTTGTCGTCCATGTTCTATCTATGGAAAAAAAACTTGCAAATACAAACATTACGATTGTTTGTATAAAATCGAACCCAATGTAATTATCAATAAAATTTTAAACGAAATTTCCTTTAATGAGAACTGAAATTGCAAAATTAGGCGAATTTGGTCTTATCAATCATTTGACAAAAGATATAAAATTTCATAATTCTTCTTCCCTATTAGGAGTCGGAGATGATGCCGCAATATTGGATTTTTGTGGAAAACAAACGATCGTTACGACAGATTTGTTATTGGAAGGCATTCATTTTGATTTAACCTATGTTCCTCTTACTCATCTTGGTTATAAATCGGCAATAGTCAATTTTTCGGACATTTATGCGATGAATGCACGTCCGACACAAATAACTGTTTCGATCGGCGTTTCAAAACGTTTTTCGGTCGAAGACTTAGAAGACTTATACGCCGGAATTCGTTTAGCTTGCGATCGGCATGGTGTTGATCTTGTGGGCGGAGACACCTCTGCTTCCATGACGGGATTATGTATTTCGATCACATGTATTGGCGAAGGAGAAAACGGAAAAATTGTAAAACGAAGCGGAGCAAAAGAAAACGATCTCATTTGTGTATCGGGAGATCTCGGTGCAGCTTATATGGGATTACAATTATTAGAAAGAGAAAAAGCAGTTTTTGCGGGAATGAAAGAAGAAGATATCCAACCGGATTTTGCAGGAAAAGAATATTTAATAGAAAGACAATTAAAACCGGAAGCCCGAAAAGACATTATTGAATTATTGGCAACAAAAGGAATTATTCCAACATCAATGATGGATATTTCGGACGGATTATCTTCTGAGTTGATACACATCTGTAAAGCAAGCAATTGTGGCTGTCGTGTTTTTGAAGAACACATTCCGATCGACTATCAAACGGCTTTGTTGGCAGAAGAATTCAACATGAGTCTTACAACTTGTGCGATGAATGGCGGAGAAGATTACGAATTGTTGTTTACCGTTCCACTCGAACTTCATGAATTAGTCTCTAAATTGGAAGGAATTCGAATAATTGGACATATTACCAAACCAGAATTAGGAATGAATTTAGTCACCAGAGATGGTGTAGAAGTTGCGTTAAAAGCACAAGGATTTCAACACGAAATGTAAAAAACAAAAAATAATATAAAATATGAATTTGCGAGAAAAAACGATTGCCATTTGTTGCGATCATGCAGGTTATGATTTAAAACTAAAAGTAATAGAACAACTACAAACTGCCGGAGCAAAAATTATTGATTGCGGAACGAATTCAACGGCATCTTGCGATTATCCGGATTATGCTCATCCTATGGCAGAAAATGTAGAATCGGGGAAAGCAGATATGGGAGTTTGTATTTGTGGAAGTGGAAATGGAATATCGATGACGGCAAACAAACATCAAGGCGTGAGAGCCGCTTTGTGTTGGCAAGTAGAAATAGCAAAACTTGCCCGCCAACACAACAATGCAAATGTACTTGGATTGCCGGCACGATTTATCTCCGAAGAATTGGCAACCGAAATCGTAGAAGCCTTTTTTTCAACTGATTTTGAAGGCGGACGACACGAAGCAAGAGTAAATAAAATTGCCATAAAATAAAGAAAAAAACATAAAAACAAAGCAAAGAAATATCTTTTCAAAAAACTGGTTTTTATTGGTATGATTTTTGATAAATTTCAAAAACGTAAAAAATTATAATAACAATCTAAAAATTTATTTATGAAAACATTAAAATCAATCGCTTTAGCCGCCGTAATCATGTTGTCGGCCGGAGCTTTCGCTCAAACAGTTGTTTTTGAAGAAAATTTCCAAACATTCAAAGAAGAAGGTTTTAGAAATGGAAGTGATACACTCCCTTGCCCAAAGAAAAAAGTGCATTCAAAAGCCAACTTCAAAGTAACAAAAATGTATGATGGAACAAAAATCACTTACTCTTTTATGAAAGCCGGAGTTGCTCCAACTTGTGATTCTAAAAAATCGCCTTCTAATGTTTCTACAGGACTTGTTCGTGTTAGAAAAGATGGCGGAGAATTTACAATCAACAACATTCCTGAAGTTGGTTCAATCATTGTAGAAGCTTCTGCTACCGGAGACGTTCGCGGATATGCTCTTATGAAATCAGTTGATGGTGGTGCTTGGACAAAAGTTGGTGAATACATCGGTGCAAAATCCGAAGGACAAGATGCTCAATACGGATTTGTAAACACAATCGCAATCAACGAAAAAAATGTTTCGCTTAAATTTGTGCCTTGCATGGGTGGAAAAGACGAACAAGAATTGCGTGAATTTTGCATTCATGCAGTAAAAGTGATGAAATAATTTGTACAAATGTTGAAATAGAAAAAAACCACGAATTGATCGAATTTTTCTTTCAGTTCGTGGTCTTTTTCTTGAAACAAAATAAATAAAAAAGATGAAAAAATATCAATTTATTCACGAAGACAAAGTAAGAGATTATGAATGCGATTTGCAAGGAATTGTAAATAATGCTAATTATCAACACTATTTGGAACACACACGACACGAATTTTTAGTGTCGCAAAATCTTTCATTTGCCCAATTGCATGACAAAGGAACCGATGCCGTTGTAGCTCGAGTAAGTATCGATTATAAACAATCATTGAGACCGGGCGATATCTATCTGTCGTGTCTTAATGTAAAAAAAGAAGGAATTAAATATGTTTTTCATCAAGACATTTATCGTAAGGAAGACGAAAAACTTTGCATTCGAGCAAAAATCGAAACCGTGACGGTCATCAATGGAAAACTTTCTTCTTGTCCCGAATTTGATGCTATTCTTTGCGAATAGGTGAAAATAGACGGATAATCACAAAAAAAAGACTTGTATTTGTAAATAAATACAAGTCTTTTTTTATACGCACGATTGCTGATTTACAAAATATCAAAGAAGATAAATTTCTGAGACGAATTAAAATCAAATCATCGCTTTTATTTAATCAAATTCATGAATTCTTCTCGTGTTTTTTCACGCTCAAAAGCACCGGTAAAATCACTTGTCGTCGTGATTGAATTTTGTTTTTCTACTCCACGCATTTGCATGCACATGTGTTGTGCTTCTACGACAACCATCACTCCTTTTGGCGAAAGCGTTTGATGAATACACTCTTTAATTTGTGTCGTAAATCGCTCTTGCACTTGCAAGCGACGAGCGAAAGTCTCTACAACTCTGGCAATTTTGCTCAATCCGGTGATGGTTCCGTTTGGAATATATGCTACATGCACTTTCCCGAAAAAAGGCAACATATGATGTTCGCAAAGGGAATAAAAATTTATATCTTTGACGATAACCATTTGGTCATAATCTTCTTTAAACATCGCACTGCGAATAATTTCGGAAGGATCAACCTCATATCCTCGCGTAAAAAATTCCATTGCTTTTGCCACTCGAATCGGTGTTTTTAACAATCCCTCACGATCAACATCTTCACCCAAAAGTCGAAGAATTTCTTTATAATGATCTGCTAATTGTTCCGTTTTCTCCGTAATAATTTCGGACTTATTAAGATCGTACATTTTCAGTTAAATTGAAAAAAATTATTTATACACTTTATCGCGAATAATAAACAATTCACGCTGATATTCAGGAAATTCTTTTTTTATCAAAATTCTAAGTTCAAGAGCCTCTTCATTCGTTTTACAATCGCCAACTTTCACTTTCCAAAAAGGAGAATTATAAGTAACATAAACGCTCAAATCCGGATATTTGTTGTTGATATTTTCCTTGATGGCATTTGCTTTAGCCTCACTTGATGCATTGGAAGAATAAACCTGAACACGATATCCTTGAACCAAATTTTTTGAAGAATGAGAAAATGCGTATTGAGTTTTCTCTTTTATAAGATTCTCTATTTCAATTGGTTGATTGATTATAATAACGCCTTTTTGTTTGTCGGAATTATCTTTCAGACGAGAAAAAAAAGACTCATAAGTTTGTTCTTTCTGCTGCGTTTCCTTATTTTGTTGTGCCACAGAAAAATTGAAAGCAGAAAACATAACAAGTAAAAAACAAGTATATTTTTTCATGAGCAATTCATTTTAAAAATAATAAGACAAAGATAAGAATTAAAAACAAAAGAACAATAAGTAATATAAAAATCGGAAAAATACACCGTATAATATTGATATTCAACAGAATACAAAAACTGTTTCACGTGGAACAATGAATTATTACGATTAAATCGGATAAAAAACAAAAAAATCGATCTAAAAAAAATGGGTTAATCGAATAAAAAAGGAAAAATATTATCTTTGTAGATAATTTAAAAAGGAACTCTTTAAACAAATAAAATTAACGTATAAAAGATGGAATTTAATTACGACATCGTGGTGGTTGGAGCTGGTCATGCGGGAAATGAAGCTGCTTGTGCAGCGGCAAATTTAGGTTCAAAAACCGTGTTGATCACGATGGACATGAACAAAATCGGGCAGATGAGTTGCAATCCTGCCATTGGTGGAATTGCGAAAGGGCAAATTGTAAGAGAAATAGATGCAATGGGCGGACAAATGGGAATTGTAACTGATATGACTGCCATACAATTTCGTCTTCTTAATAGATCAAAAGGTCCTGCTATGTGGAGTCCGCGAGCTCAAAGTGATCGGGAAGCCTTTATTCGACAATGGAAAAGAACAATTGAAAATACAGAAAATTTAGATCTTTGGCAAGATACTGTTTGCGAATTGATCGTAAAAGACAAAACTGTCTGTGGTGTAAAAACTTCACTCGGTGTAACTTTTCACGCAAAATGTGTTATTCTAACAAATGGAACTTTTCTCAATGGACTTTTGCATATCGGGAAAGTTCAAATTGCAGGAGGACGAATTTCAGAACCTGCCTCTTATGGACTAACGGAACAAATCAAAGAACTTGGATTTACAACCGATCGAATGAAAACCGGAACTCCGGTAAGAATTGACGGACGAAGTGTAGATTTTTCAAAAATGTCTAAACAAGATGGAGATAATGATTTTCATAAATTTTCTTTTTTAGACTTCAAACCTCGCCCACTCCAACAACGTAGCTGTTGGATAACTTATACCAACACGACAACGCACAATATCTTGCGTGATGGATTAGTTGATTCTCCACTTTATAACGGTCAGATAAAAAGTATCGGACCAAGATATTGTCCTAGTATAGAAACAAAAATCGTAACATTTGCAGAAAAAGAAAAACATCAACTTTTTCTTGAACCGGAAGGTGAAAATAGTCAAGAGTATTATTTAAACGGATTTTCATCTTCACTTCCTATGGATATTCAATACAATGCTCTTCGAACAATCGAAGGTTTTGAAAATGCAAAAATCTATCGTCCGGGATATGCAATAGAATATGATTTTTTTGATCCTACACAATTAACTCACACTTTGGAAACAAAATATATCAAAAATCTATTTTTTGCCGGACAAATAAATGGAACAACAGGATATGAAGAAGCCGGAGGTCAAGGTTTGATAGCCGGAATCAACGCTCATATCAATTGTCATGGAGGAAAAGAATTTATTCTTGCAAGAGATGAAGCATATATAGGCGTTCTTATCGATGATTTAGTAACCAAAGGCGTAGACGAACCTTATCGTATGTTTACTTCGAGAGCTGAATATAGAATTCTGCTTCGACAAGATGATGCCGATATGCGATTGACTGAAAAAGCATATAATATTGGTTTGGCAAAACAAGATAGATTGAATCTTTTGACAGAAAAGAAAGAAAAACGCAATGAATTGATAGAATACATTCGTAATAAATCTGTCAAAATTCCGGAAGCAAATTCTATGTTGGAATCAATAGGATCTTCTCCCGTAAAACATGGTTGTAAAATGATTGATCTTTTGCTTCGTCCGGAAATAAACATAAATTTGCTAATCAATCATTTTGGCGAATTAAAAGAAAAAATAGATTTAATTGACAACAGAAAAGAAGAAATTATTGAGGCTACAGAAATTCAACTTAAATACGAAGGATATATTGCAAGAGAACAACTCATAGCAAACAAATTGAAACGATTGGAAAACATAAAAATCAAAGGGAAAATAAATTATGATGAAGTTCATTCTTTATCAACCGAAGCCCGACAAAAACTAAAAAAGATTGATCCGGAAACTATCGGACAAGCAAGTAGAATTTCCGGAATCAGTCCAAGTGATATAAACATTCTTTTAATAATGATTGGAAGATAAAAACAATAAATGTTCCACGTGGAACATTTATTGTTTTTTTTCAAAAAAATTTTTTTTCTTATCGAAACAAATATTAAAAATATAATTAATAGTTTGCCGGAAAAACCGGGAATTTATCAGTATTTTAATATTGATAACGAAATTATTTATATAGGAAAAGCGAAAAATTTAAAGAGAAGAGTTTCCAGTTATTTTAACAAAGATTTATCTCATTCAAGAAAGACGCAAATTCTCGTAAATCAAATTAGAAACATCAAATTTATAATCGTAGATTCAGAAGAAGATGCTTTATTGTTGGAAAATAATTTGATTAAACGATACAAACCAAAATACAATATTTTATTAAAAGACGACAAAACTTATCCAAGTATTTGTATTACAAAAGAAGAATATCCACGTATTTTTAAAACAAGAGAAATAAATAAAAAAGGAGGCGAATATTTTGGACCATATTCTTCGGTTTATGTAGCAAATTCTTTCATCAAAATATTGCAAGAACTCTACCCTATTCGTTCGTGCAATTTATCGCTCAACAAAAATGATATTACAAAAGGGAAATATAAATGTTGTTTGGATTATCATATAAAAAAATGTAAAGCTCCATGCGAAGGAAAACAATCGTATGAAGAATATAACGAAATGATTGGTATCGTAAAAGAACTACTAAAAGGAAATGTTCATTCCATTTCGGAAAAAATGATGAATGAAATGAAAAAATTATCCGAAGAATTTCGATTTGAAGAAGCTGAAGAAATAAAAAAGAAATTTAATATCGTAGAAAAATACAAAGCAAAATCAATCGTCGTATCACAAATCAATCATAATATTGACGTTTTCGGATATGAAGAAAACGAAAAAGAAGCATACATAAACATACTTAGAGTCGTAAAAGGATCAATCGTTCAAGGATTAACTATTAGTTACAAAAAAAAGTTAGATGAAAGCAAAGAAGAAATTTTAGGAATTGGAATTGCTGAATTAAGAGAAAGATTGGAAAGTAAATCGCCCGAAATTTTAGTTCCTTTTTTACCTAATGTAGAATTAAAAACTGCCGAAATAATCATACCTCAAAGAGGAGAAAAAAAACACTTATTAGATTTGTCTGTTCAAAATGCAAAACAATATAAACTAAATAAACAAAGACAAGAAGAAAAACTAAATCCGGATCAAAAAGCAATCAAACTTCTAACTCAATTACAAAAAAAATTAGGATTAAAAAATATTCCTATACACATAGAATGTTTTGATAATTCAAATATTCAAGGAAGCGATGCTATTGGAGCATGCGTCGTATTTAAAAAAGCAAAAGCTTGCAAAAAAGAATACAGAACTTACAACATAAAAAATACAGAAGGAAATGATGATTATGGTTCGATGAAAGAAGTTGTAAGAAGAAGATACGAACGACTTTTAAAAGAATCTGCTCCCCTACCCGATCTTATTATTGCCGACGGAGGTAAAGGTCAAATGGAAGTTATCAGACAAATAATTGAAGACGAACTTCATTTATCCATACCAATTGCCGGATTAGCAAAAAATTCGTTACACAAAACAAACGAACTTCTATTTGGATTTCCACCTGCTCATATAGAAATAAAACGAACAGAAGAATTGTTTCGTTTTTTAGCTCACATTCAAGATGAAGTTCATCGATTTGCAATCACAACTCACAGAAAAAAAAGAAGTAAAAATCAAACCACATCAGAATTAGACAAAATAAAAGGAATTGGAGAAAAAACAAAAAAATTGCTTTTAAACGAATTTAAAAGTATTAAACGAATCAAAAATACAGACAAAAAAAATTTAGAAAAAATTATCGGAAATAACAGAGCATCAGTTATTTATGATTATTTTCATAAAGAAAATTTGTAATTTTTTTGTAATAAAAAATCTGTATTTTATTATTTGATAAGAAAAAATATGAATAATAAGAATAATTATTGTTAACTTTTAATAAAATTCTATGAGAGTTATTGTTCAGAGAGTAATTGAATCAAAAGTTGTTGTGGACGAAAAAATTGTTTCAGAAATAAAAAACGGACTTTTATTGTTGGTTGGAATTGAATACGAAGATACAAAAGATGATATAGAATATCTCACAAATAAAATTTCTCAACTCAGAATTTTTGATGATGAAAATGGAATAATGAATAAATCAATTATTGAAACAAATGGAGAAATTTTGTCCGTAAGTCAATTTACACTTTTTGCATCAACAAAAAAAGGAAACAGACCTTCGTATATTAGAGCGGCAAAAGGTGATTTTTCAGAACCAATGTATCATATATTTTGCTTTACCCTTTCAGAAAAAATAAAAAAAGAAGTAAAAAAAGGAATTTTTGGAGCAGATATGAAAATACATTTAATAAATGATGGTCCTGTAACAATTATAATAGATTCTAAAAATAAAGAATATTAAAAAAAACATAATTATGAACGAAAATAATAAAGATATTTTAATAAAATGTTTTCATGCAATTGAAGCAACTTCTTTAAATCATACTGATAATGAAAATGTTATTAAAAATTTTGTTGATAAAATAAATGATTTAAATCAATTTCATCATATTTCCGGAATTTGCGTTTATCCAAATATGGTAAAAATCGTGAAAGAAAATATTGATTCTTCCATCAAAATTGTTGCCGTAGCAGGAGGATTTCCAAGTTCTCAAACATTTTTGGATATAAAAATGAAAGAAGTAGAACTTTGTATAGAAAACGGAGCAAATGAAATAGATATTGTTTTATCAGTCGGAAAATATCTAAATCAAGAATATGAATTTGTAAAAAATGAAATTCAACAAATAAAAAAAATTTGCAAAAATATTACGTTAAAAGTTATTATTGAAAGCGGAACTTTGCAAAATGAAAAAGATATTTACAATGCAAGTATGCTTGCAATGCAGGCAGGAGCGGATTTTATAAAAACTTCAACAGGAAAAACTTCTCCTGCGGCCACACCTGCAGCCGCAAAAATAATGTGTAAAGCAATCAAAGATTTTTACGAACAAACAAATAAAATGATTGGATTCAAAGCTGCCGGAGGAATTGTCAATAAAGAAGATGCTCTTTGTTATTTTTCAATTGTAAATGAAATATTAGGAGAAAAATGGATAAAAAATGAATTATTTAGAATTGGTGCAAGTAGATTGATAGATAATTTATGGAATGAAATAAAATGTTGATAAAGTTGTTAATTAGCGTGAATAACTTTTATTAAAAATTGATAAAAAAATTTGCATATAAAAAATCAAGAAAAGTATATTTAAATAAATTTTAATATCAAATTTTCATTCGTTTTTTTTCAAAAAAAATATAGAAAAGATACAAACATAAAAATATCTCATTTTCATTTTTTTTTATCATTAAAATATACATTCAACAATATTTTTATATTTTTTATAAATAATTAAAAATTAAATAAATACATATTTTTTTATTGTTCATAAATCAATATCAAATCTTGAAAAAAAACAAAAACAAATAATTCACTATTTTTTTATCAATACAATAAACAACTACTATTCTTTTTAAGTTTATAAATAAATTTTTAATTAAATATCTTAATAAAATGAAAGTAAAAGAAAATTGGTTAAAAAAAGGTTTTGTTGATGAACCAATCGAAAATAATATAGATTTAAAAATTGCTATTAAAAATCTTTGTAAAGAAAAAAATGCGATCATTATGGCTCATTATTATCAAAACAAAGATGTACAAGAAATAGCCGATTATATTGGTGATAGTTTGGCTTTGGCTCAATGGGCAAAAAATACGGACGCTGATATAATTGTTGTTTGCGGTGTTAATTTTATGGGAGAAACTGCTAAAATTCTTTCTCCCGAAAAAACAGTTTTAATTCCTGATCTAAACGCCGGTTGTTCTTTAGCTGATAGTTGCAAAGCAGAAGATCTACTAAAATTAAAAAATCAATTTCCTAATCATAAAGTTATTTCTTATGTCAATACAACAGCAGAAGTAAAAGCTTTGACTGATATATGTGTAACTTCTACAAATGCCAAAAAAATTATTTCGCAATTACCTAAAAATGAAAAAATTATTTTTGGTCCGGATAAAAATTTAGGCGGATATATCAATAAAACTGTTGGAGTTGATATGAAATTATGGGACGGAGCATGTCATGTTCATGAACAATTTCAACTATCTGAAATTTTAGAAATGAAGAAAAAATATCCTAATGCTAAAATTTTAACTCATCCCGAATGCAAAGATGAAATTATTGCCATTTCTGATGTAGTAGGTAGTACGCAAGCTTTAATTAATTATTCTGTTGAAAATGATTACAACGAATTTATCGTAGTGACAGAAAGTGGAGTCATTCATGAAATGAAACGACTTAATCCTACCAAAATATTCATTCCAATACAAATTCAAGAAGATGGAATAAAAAAATGTAATGAATGTAAATATATGAGATTGAATACTTTAGAAAAAATTTATAACTGCTTAAAATACAATTATCCAATAATTGAGATTGAAGAAGAAATAAGAAAAAAAGCCGAAAAATCAATTATCGAAATGCTAAAATTATCCTAAGAAATTATAGAATTAAAAAAAAGTTGTATTTTTGTGCCTTGTTATAAAGGCAATTCTAAAGCATTTTTATTTATGGAAAAAATTGATGAATTAGACAAAAAAATATTAAATATAATAAGAGAAAATGCAAGAATGCCTATTCAAGAAGTAGCAGATGCATGCAAAGTATCGCGTCCGGCAGTACATCAACGAATGCAACGAATGCAAGAAGTTGGAATTATTACCGGATCAAGTTACGAAATAAATCCGAAAGCATTAGGCTATAATATAAGTACTTATATAGGAATAAAATTAGAAAAAGGTTCGTTGTACAAACAAGTCGTTCCACAACTTAAAGAAATTCCTGAAATAGTTGAATGTCATTTTACATTAGGTCCATATACCATTTTAATAAAATTATATGCTAAAAATGATGAACATTTAATGGAATTATTGAATAAAAAAATACAAGAAATAGATGGAGTAACAAGTACAGAAACATTGATGAGTTTGGAACAAAGTATAAAAAGAGATTTAGAAATCAAATAAAAAAATGGAAACAGTATTAAGCGGAATACGTCCAACAGGAAATTTACATTTAGGAAATTATTTTGGTGCATTAAAAAATTTCATTAAAATGCAAAATGAATATAATTGCTATTTTTTTATAGCTGATTATCATTCACTTACAACACATCCTAATCCTGAAAATTTACAAAATAACGTAAGACAAATTTTAATAGAATACCTCGCCGCAGGATTAGATCCTGAAAAATGTACTTTATACATACAAAGTGACGTTCCGGAAGTAATCGAACTTTATCTATTTTTAAATATGAATGCTTACATCGGTGAATTAGAACGCTGTGCTTCATTTAAAGATAAAATTCGTAAAAATCCACAAAATATAAACGCAGGATTGCTTACATATCCTACTCTCATGGCTGCAGATATTTTGCTTCATAAAGCCACAAAAGTACCGGTTGGAAAAGATCAAGAACAACATCTTGAAATGACACGTACTTTTGCCAATCGTTTCAATCGTATTTATGGAGTAGACTATTTCGTTGAACCACAAGCATTTAATTTTGGAGAAAATCTTGTAAAAATTCCTGGTTTGAATGGTAGTGGAAAAATGGGAAAATCAGAAGGTGAAGGAAATGCTATTTATCTTGCTGATAAACCGGATATGATTCGTAAGAAGGTGATGAAAGCAGTAACTGATAGCGGACCAACAATTGAAAATCAAGAAAAACCGGAAGTAATCAAAAATCTTTTTCAATTGATGAGTGTAGTGTCAACACCGGATACAGTACAATATTTCGACGAACAATATAATAAATGTGCCATTCGATATGGTGACATGAAAAAACAATTAGCTGAAGATATGATCAAATTTGTTTCGCCATTCACCGAACGAATAGAAGAATTGAAAGCTGATAACGAATATTTAGAAAAAGTCGTCAAAATTGGAGCCGAAAAAGCTCGAGAAAGTGCACGAAAAACAATTAAAGAAGTGCGTGAAATTATAGGATTTAAATCTTCTTTGTAAAAAATTTAATTATAAAAAAAATGTCAAAAAAAGCATTATTGATTATATGTGACGGTTGGGGATTTGGTAACAAAACAAAATCTGATGCAATATCTTCAACTTCAACTCCTTATTGGGATTATTTATTAAAAAATTATCCTTATTCACAACTACAAGCATCGGGAGAAAATGTTGGTCTTCCTGATGGTCAAATGGGTAATTCTGAAGTTGGACATTTAAACATTGGTGCAGGGCGAGTTTTATATCAAGATTTGGTAAAAATAAATAAAGCCTGTGCTGATAATAGTATTTTAGAAAATAAAAACATCAAAAAAGCATTTTCTTACGCAAAAGAAAATAATAAAAGCATACATTTTTTAGGATTAGTTTCTGATGGAGGAGTGCATAGTTCGCTTGATCATTTATTAAAATTAACCGAAATAGCACAAGTCTATGGTATAGAAAAAGCTTACGTTCATGCATTTATGGACGGTCGTGATACAGATCCAAAAAGTGGTAAAGGATTTATAGAACTTCTTGAAAATCAACTTGCTAAAACAGGAGGTCAACTTGCCACAATGATCGGTCGTTACTACGCAATGGACAGAGATAAACGTTGGGAACGAATAAAAGAATCGTACGATTTGATGGTAAATGCAGTCGGTAAAAAAACAACAAATATGGTTCAAGCAATTGAAGAATCTTATTCGGAAGGTTTGACCGACGAATTTATCAAACCGGTTCTTAAAGTTGATGATCAAGGAAATGCAATAGGTCAAATAAAAGATGGAGATGTAGTTTTATTTTTTAATTACAGAAATGACCGGGCAAAAGAATTATCAATTGTTTTGTCACAAGAAAATATGGAAGAATACGGAATGCACATCATTCCTAATATTCAATATTTTACAATGACTCCTTATGATCCTAATTATAAAAATGTACATGTTCTTTTTGATAAAGAAAATGTAAAAAATACGTTGGGAGAATATTTATCGTCTATAGGAAAATCTCAACATCATATTGCAGAAACCGAAAAATACGCTCATGTTACATTTTTCTTCAATGGTGGTCAAGAGGCTCCATTTGTTGGCGAAGAACGTATTTTGATTCCTTCTCCAAAAGTGGCAACGTATGATTTGAAACCTGAAATGAGTGCTTTTGAGGTAAAAGATGCTTTGATTGCCGAAATAAACAAACAAAAATTTGATTTTATTGTAGTCAATTATGCAAATGGAGATATGGTTGGTCATACAGGAGTGTATGAAGCAATTGAAAAAGCAGTCGTTACGGTAGATGCATGCTTGGAAGCAACCATAGAATCAGCCAAAAAAAATGGATATGAAGTTGTTGTGATTGCAGATCATGGAAATTGTGATAATGCAATTAATGCCGATGGTTCTCCCAATACGGCTCATTCGCTCAATCCTGTTCCGTTTGTATATATTAGTGAAAATAAAACGGCAAAGGTCAAAGATGGAGTTTTAGCAGATGTTGCTCCTTCTTTGTTGGCAATAATGGGAATAGAGAAACCGATGGAAATGACGGGTATGAATTTGATAGAAAAATAATAAATTTATAGATTCAGTTTGAGACGAAAACATGTTTTTTCGTCTCAAACTATTTTAAAAAATAACATACTATTTGTTTAATTTATAGAAAATCTTTTAATCATAATGGCAACCAATTTAGTTATAGTTGAGTCTCCGGCAAAAGCAAAAACCATAGAAAAATTTTTAGGAAAAGATTTTAAAGTAATGTCCAGCATGGGACACATTAGAGATTTGGAAGGAAAAGGTTTGTGTATAGATATAAAAAATAATTTTTTGCCGGAATATGCTATTTCAAAAGATAAAAAACAATTAGTTGCAGAACTTAAAAAAGAAGCAAAAAAAGCAGATCTTGTTTGGCTTGCTTCCGATGAAGACCGCGAAGGAGAGGCTATTTCGTGGCATCTTAAAGAAGTTCTTGGTATAGATGAAAAAAAACTTCGTCGGATTGTTTTTCATGAAATTACAAAATCTGCCATTCTTAATGCGATAGAAAATCCTCGTTCCATAGATATCAATCTTGTCAATGCTCAACAAGCACGTCGTGTTCTTGATCGAATTGTTGGTTTTGAAGTTTCTCCCGTTTTATGGAAAAAAATTCGTCCGCAATTATCTGCGGGAAGAGTTCAGAGTGTAGCAGTGAGATTGATTGTGGAAAGAGAGCGAGAAATTGCTCAATTTCAAGAAGAATCTTCATATAAAGTTGTTGCTTTATTTAAAGTAAAAAATGAAGCTGGAAAACTAATAGATTTAAAAGCCGAATTACAACGTAGATTGAAATCGAAAGAAGAAGCAATGACTTTTTTGGAAAGTTGTAAAGATGCAACATTTGAGGTTGAAAGCGTAATGTTGAAACCTGTAAAACGTTCTCCGGCAGCCCCTTTCACAACATCTACACTTCAACAAGAAGCAGCTCGAAAATTAGGTTTTTCGGTTAATCAAACAATGCGTTTGGCTCAATCTTTATACGAATCAGGACACATTACATATATGCGTACCGATTCGGTTAATTTATCTTCGTTGGCAATTAATACCGCAAAGCAAGAAATTATCGCAATGGCCGGAGAAGATTATTCAAAAGTAAGGCAATATCATACCAATAGCAAAGGAGCACAAGAAGCTCATGAAGCTATTCGTCCTACGTATATGAATAATCATACGATAGAAGGGAATCGACAAGAACAACGTTTGTATGAATTGATTTGGAAACGTACAATCGCATCGCAAATGACTGATGCTGAAATTGAACGTACAACAGTTTGTATTGGAATAAGCAATTCGAAAGAAAAATTTATAGTAAGTGGCGAAGTATTGAAATTTGACGGATTTTTAAAAGTTTATTTAGAATCGACAGATGAAGAAGAAGATAACAATGAAGAATCTATGCTTCCGCCACTTTTAGAAGGAGATGTTCTTACTTGGAAAGAAATTATCGCACAAGAACGTTTTTCTCAACAACCGGCACGCTATACAGAAGCAAGTTTGGTAAAGAAAATGGAAGAACTTGGAATAGGTCGTCCATCAACTTATGCTCCAACGATTTCTACGATACAAAAAAGAGGTTATGTTGAAAAAGGAGATAAAGAAGGGGAGCCACGAATTTATAACATCTTGTCAATTGATGATAAAAATAATTTATCAGATTTAAACAAAACGGAATTAAAGGGAAAAGATAAAGGGAAATTGATGCCAACAGATACGGGTCTTGTTGTGACTGATTTTTTGATGGAATCATTTGAAAAAATTTTGGACTATAATTTTACGGCAAGTGTAGAAAAAGATTTTGATGAAATTGCAGAAGGAAAAATAGAGTGGACGAATAGTTTGAATTTGTTTTATAGAGATTTTCATCCTCATGTCGAAGCTGCAGAAAATATTTCGCAAGGACATAAGGTTGGCGAACGAATTTTAGGTTTAGATCCAAAAACGAATCGTCAAATTTCTGTTAAAATAGGTCGATTCGGTCCGGTAGCTCAAATTGGTGTGGCAACAGATGATGAAAAACCTCTTTTTGCAAGTTTGAGAAAAAATCAAAGTATCGAAACGATTACGTTGGAAGAAGTTTTGGATTTGTTTAAATTACCTCGCAATTTAGGTCAATATGAAGAGAAAGACGTAAAAGTTGCAGTTGGTCGGTTTGGTCCTTATATCCAACATGATGGAAAATTTGTTTCACTTCCAAAAGAAGAAGATCCAATGATTGTTTCTTTGGAACGAGCAATAGAATTGATAGAACAAAAACGCGAAGAAGACAAAAATAGACTGATAAAATCTTTTGAAGAAGAACCAGAACTTCAGATTTTGAATGGTCGATTCGGTCCTTATATTGTGTATAAAAAGAAAAATTATAAAATACCAAAAACTGTTGAGGCAAAAGATTTAACAATTGAAGATTGCAAAAAATATATCGAGCAAGATCAAAAAGGAAGTGGAAGAAAATCGGTTTCGACAAAAACCAAACGAACTAAAAAATAAAATTCTTTAATATATGACAAAGAAAAACTTTTTAATCGGACTAATTGTTGTTCTTGGTGTTTTGGCAATTGTGATTTTAGGAATACAATTCGGAACATTGAAGATGGAAAACGAAAAACAGCAAGAAGATCTCGCTGCTTTTGAAGAATTGTTTGAATGGGAAAAACAACAACAAGAACAAGAAATGCTTTCTTTGCAAGCCGAAATTGAAGGTTATAGAGGAATGCCAATTGGCAACGATTCTTTGTTGGCAAAACTTGATGAACAAAAACAAAAGATTCAATTGCTTTTGGAAGAATTAAAACAAGTAAAATCAACAAGTGGCAAGCGAATCAAAGAATTACAAGAAGAATTGTCTGTCGTGCGACTTGTATTAAGAGATTATATTCGTCAAGTAGATTCTTTGAATCGAATCAATTATGCTTTGACAGAAGAAAACATCAAAGTTAAAGCTCAAATTAAAGAAACTCAACAACAAGTTAATGTTCTGACCGAACAAAAACAATCAATGTCGGAAGTGATAACGCGAGCTTCACGTTTGGAAGCCGACCAAATTTCGGTTGAAACGTTGACTAAAAAAGGAAAATCAACAAAAAAATTAAGAAAAATCAATAAAATTGCCATCACGTTTTCCATTGCAAAAAATGTAACAGCAAATACAGGATACAAAACCGTTTATCTTCGTATCTTGAAACCTTCGCAAGAAGTGATTTGTAAAAACACAAATCGTGATGTCTTTTCTTTTGAAGGAGCAAAAATCCCTTATACGGCAAAACGTGATATTGAATACAAAGGAGAAAGACTTACCGAAACGGTTTATTACATTGTGAATGAAACGTTGCTTTCGGGATCGTACAAAGTAGATTTGTTTGCCGATGGACAAGTTATAGGAACAACAAAATTTAAATTAAATTAAAAAAAATATAAATCGTATGGAAAATTTCAAATATGCCCCTATGTTTCAATTAGGGAAAGACAAAACGGAATATTATTTATTGACAAAAGATTATGTTTCTGTCGGAGAATTTGAGGGAAAACCAATATTGAAAATTGAAAAAGAAGGATTAACCGCTATGGCTAATGCCGCTTTTAGAGACGTATCATTCCTTCTTCGTAGAGAACATAATGATCAAGTTGCCAAAATTCTTTCAGACCCTGAAGCTTCGGATAATGACAAATATGTGGCATTGACTTTTTTGCGTAATGCAGAAATTGCTTGCAAAGGAAAACTTCCTCTTTGTCAAGACACAGGAACGGCAATCATTCATGGAGAAAAAGGACAACAAGTTTGGACCGGATTCTCCGATGAAGAAGCTTTGTCATTGGGTGTATATAAAACATATACAGAAGAAAATCTACGCTATTCACAAAATGCTCCGTTGAACATGTACGACGAAGTGAATACAAAATGCAATCTTCCTGCACAAATCGATATTGAAGCCACAGAAGGCATGGAATATCATTTTCTTTGTGTAACAAAAGGTGGCGGTTCGGCCAATAAAACATATCTTTATCAAGAAACAAAAGCCTTGCTCAATCCGGATACTCTTGTTCCTTTTTTGGTAAGTAAAATGAAAACATTAGGAACAGCGGCTTGTCCTCCATATCATATTGCATTTGTTATTGGTGGAACTTCTGCCGAAAAAAATCTTCTTACGGTAAAATTGGCATCTACACATT
The DNA here is from genome assembly GCA_017646805.1 of Paludibacteraceae bacterium. Lineage (GTDB taxonomy): Bacteria > Bacteroidota > Bacteroidia > Bacteroidales > Paludibacteraceae > UBA4363. The sequence continues at coordinate 40,242 of JAGCLW010000038.1, forward strand.
ATTATGATGAATTACCAACAACGGGAGATGAAACAGGACGTGCTTTTCGTGATGTTGAATTAGAAAAACAAGTATTGGAAGAAGCGTATAAAATTGGTCTTGGAGCTCAATTTGGTGGAAAATATTTTGCTCATGATATTCGTATAATTCGATTGCCACGACATGGAGCAAGCTGTCCTGTTGGTTTAGGAGTAAGCTGTTCGGCCGATCGTAATATCAAATGCAAAATAAACAAAGATGGAATTTGGATTGAAAAAATGGATGATAATCCGACACGTTGTATTCCTGAAGAATTGCGTAATGCCGGAGAAGGAGACGCTGTGAAAATTAATCTAAATCAGCCAATGAGTGAAATTCTTAAAGAATTAACTAAATATCCGGTGGCAACACGCCTTTCTTTAAATGGAACAATTATCGTTGGGCGAGATATTGCTCATGCAAAAATTAAAGAACGTTTGGACAGAGGAGAAGCAATGCCGGAGTATCTGAAAAATCATCCGATTTATTATGCCGGTCCGGCAAAAACTCCGAAAGGAATGCCTTGTGGTTCTATGGGACCAACTACAGCCGGACGTATGGATCCGTATGTTGATTTATTTCAAAGTCATGGAGGTGGAATGGTGATGTTGGCAAAAGGAAATCGAAGCCAACAAGTCACAGATGCGTGCAAAAAGCATGGTGGTTTTTATTTGGGTTCAATCGGTGGTCCGGCAGCAATTTTGGCTCAAAACAACATTAAAAGCATAGAATGTGTTGAATATCCTGAATTAGGAATGGAAGCAATTTGGAAAATTGAAGTTGTTGATTTTCCTGCGTTTATTCTTGTTGATGACAAAGGAAATGACTTTTTTAAGAAAATAAATTAAATGAATAATATTCAGCGAAAAGATATAGAAATAATGGCTCCTGCCGGTTCGTGGGAAAGTTTGTCGGCGGCAATTAAAGCAGGAGCCAATTCCGTATATTTTGGAATCGAAAATCTAAATATGCGATCTCGTTCGTCAAATAATTTCACAACTGAAGATCTTCGAGAAATTGTTCGTATTTGCAACGATGCAGGTGTAAAGTCATATTTAACTATCAATACGGTGATTTATGATGAAGATTTGCGTTTGATGAGAGAAATTGTTGATGTGGCAAAAGAGAGTGGAGTTAGTGCTATAATTGCGGCTGATGTGGCGGTGATGTCTTATGCATTTTCTCAAGGAGTGGAAGTTCATTTAAGTACGCAATTGAATATTGCAAATATTGAAGCATTACGTTTTTATGCTCAATTTGCAGATGTTGTAGTATTGGCGAGAGAACTAAATATGGAGCAAGTTGCCGAAATTTATCGTCAAATTGTAGAACAACATATTTGTGGACCGAAAGGCGAATTGATACGAATCGAGATGTTTTGTCATGGAGCTCTTTGTATGGCAGTTTCAGGAAAATGTTATCTTAGTTTGCATGACACGAATCATTCTGCCAATCGTGGTGCTTGTATGCAACTTTGTCGTCGGAGTTATATTGTGACAGAAAAAGGGACGGATCGCGAATTGGAGATTGATAACGAATATATCATGTCTCCAAAAGATCTTAAAACGATTCATTTTTTAAATAAAATGCTGGATAGCGGAGTTCGTGTATTCAAAATCGAAGGAAGAGCTCGTGCGGCAGAATACGTGAATACCGTAGTATCTTGTTACGGAGAAGCAATAGATGCATATCTAACCGATTCATTTACTGAAGAGAAAATCGAAAATTGGAATTCACGTTTGTCTCGGGTTTTTAATCGTGGATTTTGGAATGGATATTATCTTGGACAGCGTTTGGGCGAATGGAGTTCTAAATATGGCTCGGAAGCGACGGTTAAGAAAGTTTACATTGGAAAATGTACCAATTATTTTACAAAAGCAGGAGTGGCAGAATTTTTAATTGAAACACAAACGCTTGAGTTAGGAGATGAAATGTTGGTCACTGGACCAACAACCGGAGCTTATGAAAAAACAGTTGAAGAATTGCGAGTGGATTACAAAAATGTAAAAATTGCACAAAAAGGAGATCTTGTTTCCATAAAAGTTGATGAAAGAATCCGTCGCAATGACAAGTTATTTAAGTGGAAAGATGCCCGATTAGTAAACGATAGTCAGGATTGATAGAAAAGTTTTTTTGGATATAAAAAAAATATATATTATCTTTGCACAGCATTTGAGAAAATGCAAATGAGTGTTTGTCTCATGGTGTAACGGTAGCACTACAGTTTTTGGTACTGTCTGTTAAGGTTCGAATCCTTATGAGACAACAAAGCCGATTGAAAAATGTCAATCGGCTTTTTTCTTATTAAATAAAAGATATAATAAAGAAAATGATTACAATTTCTAATCTTGCTATTCAATTTGGAAAAAGAGTTTTGTTTCAAGATGTAAATTTAAAATTTACAGCAGGAAACTGTTATGGAATTATTGGTGCAAATGGTGCCGGTAAATCTACTTTGTTGAAAACTATCAGCGGAGAACAACAACCTACAAAGGGTAATGTTTTTATGGAAAAAGGCGAACGCCTTTCTGTATTAAAACAAGACCACTTTGAATTTGATGAATTTTCTGTTCTTCAAACCGTTATTATGGGGCATTCAACTTTATGGTCTATTATTGAAGAAAAAGATGCTCTTTATGCAAAAGAAGATTTTTCTGACGAAGATGGAATTCGTGCATCTGAGTTGGAAGAACAATTTGTAGAAATGGAAGGTTGGAATGCAGAAAGTGATGCTGCGGCTCTTTTAAGTGGTTTGGGAATTAAAGAAGATTTGCATCACGTGTTGATGAAAGAATTGAGTGGAAAACAAAAAGTGCGAGTTTTGCTTGCTCGGGCATTGTTTGGAAATCCAGACAATCTTCTTTTAGATGAGCCAACGAATGACCTTGACCTTGAAACAATCATGTGGCTTGAAGATTATCTTGCAAATTATGAAAATACGGTTTTGGTTGTCAGTCACGACCGCCATTTCTTGGATACGGTTTGTACTCACGTTGTTGATATTGATTACGGAAAAGCAGAAATTTTCACAGGAAATTATTCTTTCTGGTATGAATCAAGTCAGTTGGCATTAAGACAACAAAGTCAACAAAATAAGAAAGCAGAAGAAAAACGTGCCGAATTATTAGAATTTATTGCTCGATTTAGTGCAAATGCGTCAAAATCGCGTCAAGCTACGAGCCGTAAAAAAATGTTGGAAAAAATAAATATTGAAGAAATCAAACCTTCGTCTCGACGTTATCCAGGAATTGTATTTACGATGGATCGTGATCCGGGAAATATTATTCTTGAAGTAAATGATTTGAAGGCAAGTATGGAAGGTGAAATTTTGTTCAAGGATGTTACGTTTACGGTAGAAAAAGACGACAAAGTAGCATTTATTTCGAAAGATCCTCGTGCAATGACGGCTTTGTTCCAAATTCTTGATGGAAAATTAAAAGCAGATGCCGGAAAAGCTTCATGGGGAGTGACGATTACATCTGCTTATTTACCTCTTGACAATTCAGATTTTTTCCAAACAGATTATAATTTGGTCGATTGGTTGGGACAATTTGCTCCGGGAATGAATGATATGGAAGTGAAAAGTTATCTTGGAAAAATGCTTTTTTCGGGAGAAGAAACACAAAAGAAAGCATCTGTGCTTTCGGGAGGAGAGAAGATGCGATGTATGATTGCAAAAATGATGTTGAAAAATGCAAATTGTCTTGTTTTGGATTCTCCAACCAACCATCTTGACATGGAATCGATTCAAGCGTTTAATAATACGTTGAAAAATTTTAAAGGAAACATTCTTTTGGCTTCTCATGACCATGAATTTATCCAAACAGTTTGTAACCGCATTATTGAACTTACACCGAACGGAGTTATTGATAAACGAATGGAATATGATGAATACATTTCTCGCGATGATATCAAGGAAATTCGAGAAAAAAAATATCAAATCTAAATTTAACAATAAAAGGTAGTGTCGATTTATTTGCACTACCTTTTTGATTTTTTAGAGTATAAAATTTTTTATCTTTGCGAGATGAAATGTTGATTTTTTAAGAAAATGAAGAAGAAATATCCGATTGTACTTTCTATTGCAGGAAGTGATCCAAGTGGAGGAGCAGGAATTCAGGCAGATATTAAAACGATTTCAGCGATAGGAGCTTATGCGGCAACAGCAATTACTGCGGTTGTTGATGAAAATACACATAGTGTTTCCGGCATATATCCGGTACCAACAGATTTTGTGTTAGGACAGATTGATTCGGTGATTACTGATATTGGAGCAGATGCAATAAAAATTGGAATGCTTCATTCTCCGGAATTGATACGTGTTTTGGCAAAAAAAATACAAACGTATGGAGTCAAACACATCGTTCTTGATCCGGTGATGGTTGCTACATCAGGAGATTCTTTGATGAAACAAGGTTTGGCAGAAGCCTTAAAATCAGATTTATTATCGTTGGCGACAATTATTACTCCAAATATTCCCGAAGCAGAACAATTATTACAACGTTCTATTTTGACAAAAGAAGATATGTACGTAGCTGTAAGAGATTTGGCAGATCAATTTTCTACTTCGGTTTTGCTTAAATCGGGGCATTTGCAAGGAGATGTTTTAACCGATTTATTTTATAATCAAGAATCGAAGTCAATAGAAGAATTATCTTCTTCAAGAATTGATACGAAAAACACACATGGAACGGGTTGTACGCTTTCGTCTGCGATTGCTACATATTTAGCTTTGGGAAATTCGCTTTCAGAATCTGTTTCTTTTGCAAAAGAATACATTTATCAAGCAATTCGTTTGGGAGCTAACTATGAAATTGGGAAAGGAAATGGTCCTGTAAACCATTTTTGGCAAAATAATCAATACGAAAAATAATTTATTTAGTCATTTTATTTTATTGAAAATCAAATAGATACTATTTTTGAAGAAAAAAGTTTTAAAAAAAAATGTAAAAAAATTGGCAAATTAAAAAATATACTCTATCTTTGCACTCGCAAACGGTACCGCAAAACGGAAAGTTTACAAATGGTCCCTTCGTCTATCGGTTAGGACGAGAGATTTTCATTCTCTAAAGAGGAGTTCGACTCTCCTAGGGACTACAATTAAAAATTTTTTTAACAAACGTAACAACTGAGATGGCAAATCATAAATCATCTATCAAAAGAATTAGACAGACTGAGAAGCGTAGATTGCACAATAGATATTATGCTAAGTCAGCTCGTAGTGCAGTGAGAAAACTTCGTGCTACAACTGATAAGTCTGAAGCAGAAGCAATGCTACCAAAAGTTTCTTCAATGCTTGATAAGCTTGCTAAAAAGAATATCATTCATAAGAATAAAGCAGGAAATTTGAAGTCTAAGCTTGCTTGTCACATTAATAAAATGGCATGAATTGCTTGAGAAAAGGTTAATAAATTGTCATATATGAGAAAAAGTCCGATTTGTTTAAATAGCAAGTTGGACTTTTTCTTATTTTAATTATCTTTGCCGTTTTTTTATTCTTTTTTGTTATGAAAAAAGATGTTCATGTTCCATTATCGTCTCGTCCGCAAGAAGATTTGCCGAGAGAAAAGTTTTTGAATTTGGGAGCGGAATCGCTTTCCAAAGCAGAATTGATAGCAATTCTTATTCGTTCAGGAAGTAGAGATTGTACGGCAATTGATTTGGCGGAACAAATGTTGATTGATAATAATGGTAGTTTGAGTTTGTTAGGAAAGCGTTCGGTAAAAGAATTGGTGAGAAAGTATAATGGAATAGGGGAGACGAAAGCAATAACGATTATTGCCGCAATGGAATTATCGCGTCGACGTAGTTTGGAGCAAGCAATGCAAAAGCAGAAAATAATTTGTAGTAGAGATGCGTTTGACGTTTTTCAACCGAAATTTGAAGATAAAAGAGTTGAAGAGTTTTGGATGATGCTGTTGAATGCGGCAAATGAAGTGATTGATATAAAAAAAATTACGATTGGCGGTATAAATTCTACAATGGTAGATATTCGAATTTTGTTAAAAATGGCGATTGAACAATTGGCGACATCTGTTATTTTTGCTCATAATCATCCGTCAGGTAATATAAATCCAAGTAATGAAGATGTTGTTTTGACTCGCAAATTGATCACGGCTTTTCAGGCGATTGAAATTAAGCCTTTGGATCATCTTATAATTTGCGAACGAGAATTTTACAGTTTTGCAGATGAGGGGAAAATGATGTGATTTTTTGTGTGTAAAAAAATAATTGAAGAATATTATAAAAAAGTTTTTAGTATCTTTATGCGTTTTTTATAAAAAAACAAGTGAAAAATAAAAAAAATAAATTTATGAAAATCGCAATAATTGGAACGGGAAATATTGGAGGAGCAGTAGCAAAAGGTCTTTTGAAAGATCATTTTGCTGCTCAAAATCTTATTATTGTGGATTTGAATCTTTCTGTTCTTGAAGAGTTCAAATCTTTGAATAATTCTCTAAATACGACGACAGATGCTGTTTGGGCAACTTCTCAGGCGGATATGGTTATTCTTGCTGTAAAACCTTGGTTGGTTGATACTCTTTTGAGTCAAATTCAATCGTCGCTGACGAAGGATAAGATTTTTGTTTGTATTGCGGCGGGAGTGGATTTTTCCATGATAAAAAAACATGTTAATAATGGAATGCCGATCTTCCGAGTGATGCCAAATACAGCGATGGTAATTGGAGAGAGTATGACTTTGATTTCTTCGGAAGATGCTACGAAAGATCAAGAAAATTTTGTTGTTGAATTATTCAATAAATTAGGGAAGGCTGTAATTATTCCGGAGAAAATGATGGGGGCGGCGACTTCTGTTGCTTCATGCGGAATTGCATATGCACTTCGATATTTGAGAGCTGCAACGGAAGGAGCGGTTGAATTGGGATTTAGAGCTGATGAGGCACAGCAAATCGTTGCACAAACGATGAAAGGTGCGGCGGAGTTGATTTTGAAAAATCCGGAATCTCATGCTGAGGTGGAAATTGATAAAGTTTGTACTCCTGGAGGTTGGACAATAAAAGGTCTGAATGAAATGGAGGCGAACGGGTTTTCTAATGCAGTAATTAAGGGATTAAAAGCAAATAATTGATGAGGCAAATAGGTCAGAAAATTTGGAATTGGAAAGAAACGATTGCTGTTGTTGTTGTTATTTTTTACATGTCAATTGTTCGTGTTCCATCTGACGTTCAGCAATTCTTTTTTCCTCATTTTGATAAATTTGTTCATTTTGTTTGTTATTTAGCTTTGTCATTCGTTTTCATGTATAATTTTGGTCGAGTGACATCGAAAACGATTTTTATATCATTATTTTTCTCTATTATTTATGGCGGAATAATTGAATTGATACAACAGTATTTTTTGCTTTTACGTACGGGAGATTTGTATGATTTTTTGAGCGATATAATTGGTGCAATAATAGGAGTGATAATTTTTCTTTTGATAGAAAAAGTTTTTATAAAAAAACACACGAATAAAAATTGATTATGGAACAATTAAGGAGCAACATTGCACTTTCTATGTTGAAAGGAATTGGTCCTATTTTGGCAAAAAATTTAGTTGCCTATTTAGGTTCTTCGGAAGCGGTTTTTAAGGAAAAAGCCTTAACGCTTTCAAAAATTCCTGAAATAGGGAAAGTTTTGTCGGAGAAAATTATTTCACAACACGATGATGCTTTTAAGCGTGCAGATAAAGAGATTGAATTTATTCAAAAGAATAATATTAAAGCATTGTTTTATGCTGATGAAGAATATCCTTATCGGTTAAGAGAGTGTGAAGATTCACCGATTGTTTTGTATGTTCTTGGCAATGCTGATTTATCAAACACAAAGATGCTTTCTATGGTTGGAACGCGAAAGGCGACGGATTATGGGAAAAATCTTTGTGATAATTTTGTGAGAGAAATTGCGTGTTTGGTTCCAAATTCAACGATTATTAGTGGGTTGGCTTACGGAATAGATATTGCGGCACATCGTGCGGCGTTAAAACATCAAATTCCGACAATTGCCGTTTTGGCTCATGGGTTGGATCGAATTTATCCGGAATTTCATCGAGATACAGCAAAGAAAATTATAGAAGATGGCGGAGCGTTATTGACAGAATATCCTTCAGGAACAAAAATGGATCGTTCGTATTTTGTACAACGCAATCGTATTGTGGCGGGATTGTCTGATGCAGTCGTTGTTGTGGAAAGTGCAAAAAAAGGAGGTTCGTTGATAACGACAGAAGCTGCGTTGGCTTATAATCGAGATATTTTTGCTTTTCCGGGGCGAGTTGGAGATGAATCATCGGAAGGTTGCAACGATTTGATTTCCCATTTAAAAGCGGGTTTAATTACTTCTGCAAAAGATTTGGCTCGATTGATGAATTGGTCGATTGATGAGAAAAAACAAAAGGTTGTTCAACCTAAATTATTTGATAATCTTTCGCCCGAACAAGAAACAATAGTTTCTTTTCTTCGAAAGAAAAAAGAAAGTGTTCATATTGATGAAATATCATTGGAAACCAATATCCCTATATATAAGATGCAACATCTTGTATATCAGTTGAATGAGAAAGGAATTTTGGTATTAAAACCAGGAAATATGTATCAATTAAATTTTTAAAGTAAAAAATTAAAAATTATTAAAAATGAGTTCAATAGCTTGGATTATTTTTTTCGTTGTTCTTATCGCTATGTTGGCGATTGACTTGTTTGTTTTGAATCGAAATCCTCATGAAGTTAAAGTAAAGGAGGCTCTTTGGCAAACATTGATGTGGATTGTTGTCTCATTGTTATTTTGTGTCGGAATTTATATTTTTGACGGGAATGGAGGATTGTTTACAGGAGGAGAAAAAGCATTGGAATTTTTGACGGGTTATCTTATAGAGAAAGCTCTTAGCATGGATAATTTGTTCGTTTTTGTTATGCTTTTTTCTGCATTCGCAATTCCGCCAAAGTATCAACATGAGGTGCTTTTTTGGGGAATTATAGGAGCTTTGGTGATGCGAGCATTGTTTATTTTTGCCGGAGTTGCTTTGATTGCTAAATTTCATTGGATTATTTATGTTTTTGGTGCATTTCTTATTTTTTCAGGAATTAAAATGGTGTTTCACAAAGAAGAAGAACAGCCGGATCCGGAAAAAAATAGTATAGTGAAATTTTGTAAAAAATTATTTCCGGTGACATCAGTGCTTCACGGCGGAAAGTTTTTTGTTCGTGAAAATGGAAAGCGTTTTGCGACGCCATTATTCATTACGCTCATTGTGATTGAATGCACGGATTTAATTTTTGCTGTGGATTCGATTCCTGCGGTGTTGGCAGTTTCGAATGATCCATTTATTGTTTTAACATCAAATATGTTTGCAATTCTTGGACTTCGAGCATTGTATTTTGCTTTGGCAGGAATTACTCAATATTTTGTTTATTTAAAATATGGTTTGGCAATAATTCTTTCTTTTGTGGGCGTGAAAATGGTCATTGGAGGATTTGGCATACATGTTTCTATTGGAATTTCTCTTGCTGTAATTTTTGGAGTCATATTGTTGTCTATCTTGGGTTCTGTTTTTTTTGCAAAAAAGAAAGAAGTTAAAATTAATGAATAAAATGAAAAAAAATATTGCAATTGTTGCAGGAGGAGATCAATCGGAAGTTGTAGTTTCGCTTAAAAGTGCAGCGGGACTTTCTTCTTTTATTCCGTCAGAAAAGTATAACATTTATGTTGTTGTTATTCAGGCTTCAAGTTGGAAAGTTCAGTTGAATGATGATGTTGAAATTCCGATTGACAAGAATGATTTTTCGTTTGTTTTGAATGGAGAAAAAATCACTTTTGATTGTGCATATATCACAATTCATGGAATTCCTGGCGAAGATGGACGTTTGCAGGGATATTTTGAAATGATTGGAATGCCGTATACTTGTTGTGATGTTTTGGCGGCAGCATTGACGTACAATAAATTTACTTGTAATCATTATTTGAAAGGATTTGGAGTAAATGTTGCAGAAAGCATAATGCTTCGAAAAGGGCAAACGATAGAAAGCAAAGAAGCGGTAAATCAATTAGGATTACCGATTTTTGTAAAACCAAATGTGGGAGGATCGAGTTTTGGAGTGACAAAAGTAAAATCGGAAGAAGAAATTCAAAAAGCGGTAGAAAAAGCGTTTGCCGAAGGAGATCAAGTAATTTTGGAAAGTTATATGAAAGGAACTGAAATTACTTGTGGTATGTATAAAACAAAAGAAAAGACGGTTGTTTTTCCGATTACGGAAGTAGTGAGCGAGAATGAATTTTTTGATTTTGATGCAAAATACAAAGGTCAGGTTTCGGAAATTACACCGGCACGATTGAGCGAAGATTTAACAAATCGAGTGAAACAACAAACGGATAAAATTTATGAATTGATTGGAGCTCGTGGAATTATTCGTGTGGATTACATTATTACCGAAGGAGAAAAAATCAATCTCCTTGAGGTTAATACGACTCCGGGAATGACTCCGACTTCGTTTATTCCTCAACAAATTGCGGCTGCAGGATTAAAAATTCAAGATGTAATGACTGACGTGATTGAGAACGCAATAGAAATGTCGCAACAATAAATTTTTTTTAAATCCTTATTTTACAAATGATACGATCAACCATTTATGGTCCAATTCAAAGTCGGCGATTAGGTCGCTCTTTGGGAATAAATCTAATGCCGGAGCATGTTAAAGTTTGTTCGTTTGATTGCTTGTATTGTGAATGTGGATTTCTTACAGGCGAGAAGGCAGCGATTCCTTCTCGTTTTTTTATTGTATCGGAATTAGAAAAGCAATTACGATTATTTTCTGAAAAACAAGAAACGATTGATAGTTTTACTTTTTCCGGAAATGGAGAAGCTACTTTGCATCCCGATTTTGAAGCAATTATTGATGATACAATTCGTCTTCGTGATCAATATTTTCCATCTTCACGTATTACTGTTTTGAGTAATTCCACTCGAATATTTGATTCTTCGGTAAGACGGGCTTTGCAAAAAGTAGACGAAGCCGTTTTAAAGTTGGATTCGGCAATCACTTCAACGATGCAATTGTTGGATCAACCGAATGATAAATCGTTTTCTTCAGAAAAAATCATTGAAGGATTGACCATGTTTCGTGAGCAGATTGAAAAAGATGGTCATGGAAAATTGACGATTCAAACGATTCTTCTTCGTGGATCGTATCAAGAAAAAATGGTTGATAATACTTCCGCAATAGAACAAAAAGCTTGGTTAAAAGCGATAGAATCTATTCGTCCGCATTCCGTAATGCTCTATGCATTAGATCGTCCGGCTCCGATTGAAACGTTGGAAAAAGTTTCTATGGAAGAAATGATTTTGTGGAAAGAAAAAGTTTCTGAGTTAGGAATAAATGTAGTTGTTGCTGGATAAAAAAAATGAGACGGGGATTGTTTTTATTGTGTTTGTTTTGCTCGCAATTGGTTTTTGCGTTGGATTTTGAAAAATTAACATCGTCTGTTAATGTGCCCGGCAATGCAACAACTTCGTATGAAAAACAATGGACTCCATTTCATAATCCGTCGGCTCTTTCCATGAAAAAAGGAGCGAAGAAAGCCTCTTTTTCTCTTTCCTATAACAATTATTTCACGTTAAAAGAATTTTCTTCTTATGCAGCTTCTGCGTCAATGTTTACGAAATATATTGATGTCGGGGTTGCATTTTCTCGTTTTGGTTTTAGTGAATACAATGAAAATATCGTTGGATTAGCCGTTTCTCGCAAATTTGCTAATCGTTTTACTATTGCAATTCAAGGAGATTATTGTTTTGTTTCAATTCCAAAAACAGAAGGGACGCATGGTGTTTTTCTTTTTGAATTAGGAACGATGGTTGATGTTTATAAAGGATTTTCAATTGGATTTCATGCGTTTAATCCGATTTTGTCTTCCATTCAATTTGGTACAAATAAAATTGAAATACCATCTATTTATAGTCTTGGTTTTTCTTATGAATATTTGCAATATATGACTTTTTTGCTTCAAATTGATCAACAAGTTTTTGCTCCAACCCGGTTTAAAATCGGAATGGAATACGATGTGAATGATTTCTTTGTTGCAAAAATTGGATTTCAAGGTTTTCCGGCACAACCGATGATTGGATTTAGTGCAAAATATATTGGTATTCAGTTAGATGTAAAATTGGAGTGGCATACTTCTTTGGGAGTCAATACCGGATGTAGATTGTCTTATTCGTTTTAGAAGATGAGAAAAGTTGTTTTTTTCATATTATTTTGTTGTGTATCAAGATTTGCTTTTTCGTCTTCGTACGAAAGTAGAATAGATGACATTATTGATGTTTTGACTTCATTTGATGACGACGGAGAACTTGACGATGATTATTTGGAGCGAGTGATGGAAGATTTGGATTTTTATAGCGAAAATCCAATTGATCTTAATCATGTGAAATCAGAAGATTTGCGTCGGCTTCATTTTCTTTCAGAAAGACAGATCGATAATATTATTCGCTATGTTTACGAATTGGCTCCGGTGTACGAATTGCACGAACTTTATCTTATTCCGGATTTGTATGATCAAGATATTTTGAATCTCTTGCCTTTTGTTTGTCTGACAAATAGTCCGAAAGCAGAAAAACATTTGTATGCGTCAGATATTTTTCGTTTCGGAAAACACGAAGTTGTGCTTCGCACAGGACGAACAATCGAAGAAAAACAAGGTTATACCGACGAAGAGACGCCAAGCAATACGTATTTAGGCGATCCTTTTGCCTATTCATTGCGTTATCGATTCAAGTATAAAGATCAGGTTTATTTTGGTCTTTCGGGAGAAAAAGATGCGGGCGAATTAGTTTGGGGCGAAAAATCAAAAGTGTTTGATTCGTATCATTTTTCGTTTCAATTGAAAAATGTCAAACGACTTCGTAATTTTGTTTTAGGAGATTTTCGTGCCACTTTTGGAGAAGGATTGGTGGTCAATACCAATTTTTCAATATCTAAAACGACTAATGCTACAGATGTGAATCTTTCGGCTGATGGATTAAATAAATTTTCTTCATTGTCTGAAAGCAATTATTTTCGTGGAATTGGAGCAACGATTGATTTGGATTATCTCAATCTTACGGCGATGTATTCAATCAATACGATGGATGCGAATTTGAAAAATGATACATTCCCAACGGTTTATTTTGATGGTCTTCATCGTACGAAGACGGAAATTCTTCATAAAAATTCGATTTGGACACAATCTGCCGCACTCAATTTGGATCATTCGTCTTCTTGGTATCGGGTTGGATTAAACGGAATGTTTACGTGGTTTAATGCACAATATTTTCCAACGTTTCGTCCCTATAATTTGTATTATTTCAAGGGAAATTATCAATTGGGAGGAAGTGTTTATTATTCGTTGAATCGTAATGGTTTTCGATTTAAGGGAGAAACAGCTTTGGATAAAGAAGGCGATGTGGCAACAATCAATTCGTTGACAATCAATTTTGTGAATTTTTCGGCAGTAGTTCTTCATCGTTATTATTCGCCTTCGTATGATGCGTTTTATTCACGATCGTTTGGCGAATCTTCCACAGTACGAAATGAGCATGGACTTTATCTTGGATTTTCTTATCGAAATGCCAATCGATGGGGAATCTCTTCTTATTTTGATTGTTACCAATTTCCTTGGTTAAAATCATCTGTTTCAAAACCTTCTTCTGTTGGATTTGATGCAATGGCACAAGTAGAATATTTTCCTACAGACAAATTATTGTTTAATTTACGATTCAAATTTGAATCGTATGACAAAAATCAACCAAGAGAAAAATCGTCTCTTCCTTTGGTTTTAGGAAAATATGATAAAAGTTCGTTGCGATTGCGAATGAAATATAATTTGAATCGTTCGTGGAATTTTACGTCTGTTGTAGAAGGTAATTTTGCGAAAAATGAGGTGGAAAATACGACATTTGGTATAATGGGCATGATTGATTTTTCTTATTCTCCGCGACGAATTCCTTTGGTTGCTTCTTTGCGATACGAGATTTTTAAAACCGAAGATTACAACAATCGCTTTTATCTTTATGAGCGAGACGTGCTTTATGCTTTTTCTTCCGCAATGCTTTATGGATACGGGAATCGTTATTATTTGAATTTGAAATATCAGCCAATTTCTTTTTTGTCAATTTATTTTAAGATTGCTCAAACGTTGTATTTTGATAAAGAAACAATTTCTTCCGGAGGAGAAGAAATTAAATCTAATCATAAAACCGATGCGAATTTGTTGGTTTGTTTTCGTTTTTGAAACGAAAAAATTGAATTTGTTATAAATAAAAAAAGGACTAAAAGTTATTTAGTCCTTTTTTTATGAAAAGTATAGGATAAATTATACATTAAAACGGAAGTGCATGATGTCGCCATCTTCTACAATATATTCTTTCCCTTCAACGTTGATTTTTCCGGCTTCTTTGCAAGCAGTTTCGGATCCGAGAGAAATATAATCATTGTATTTGATGACTTCTGCACGAATAAATCCTTTTTCAAAGTCGGTGTGAATTACTCCGGCACATTGAGGAGCTTTCCAACCTTTCCCAAAAGTCCATGCACGGACTTCTTGCACTCCGGCAGTAAAATAGGTTTGAAGATTTAGGAGTTTGTAAGCGGCTTTGATGAGGCGAGCGACACCGGATTCTGTCAGTCCGGCTTCTTCAAGAAACATTTGTCTTTCTTCGTATGTTTCGAGTTCGGCAATGTCGGCTTCTAATCCGGCGGCTACGATAAGGATTTCTGCATTTTCATCTTTTGTTGCTTCACGAACCGCTTCAACGTACGCATTTCCGTTGACGGCAGAAGCCTCATCAACATTGCAAACATACATTACAGGTTTTGCTGTGAGCAAACCAAGATCTTTGACAAGTTTGAGTTGTTCTTTATCCAATTCTACAGTGCGAGCTGATTTCCCTTGAAGAAGGGCATCGCGATATTGAACAAGAATGTCATAGATGGCTTTTGCGTTTTTGTCACCACCGGTTTTTGCTTGTTTTTCAACACGAGAAAGACGACTTTCTACAGTTTCAAGGTCTTTAAGTTGAAGTTCTGTATCGATAATTTCTTTGTCGCGAACGGGGTCGATAGAGCCATCTACGTGTGTGATATTTTCGTTTTCAAAGCAACGTAAAACGTGAAGAATTGCATCTGTTTCGCGAATATTCGCCAAGAATTTATTTCCAAGACCTTCACCTTTGCTTGCTCCTTTTACCAATCCGGCAATATCCACAATTTCAACTGTCGTAGGAACGATTCGTTGTGGATTGACTAATTCGGCAATTTTATTTAGACGTTCGTCTGGAACGGTAATGACGCCAACGTTTGGTTCGATTGTGCAAAAAGGAAAATTGGCAGCTTGTGCTTTTGCGTTTGACAAGCAATTAAAAAGAGTTGACTTTCCTACATTTGGAAGTCCTACAATACCACATTGTAAAGCCATGAAAAATAAATTATTTTAGTTTTTTTTATATAGTTTAATTGTATTGTCGTCAATATTGACGTTTTTTTGTAAAATACAGTTGGTTAATTTTGGAGATGAAATTCCGTTTTTTATATAAAGATTTGGATTTGTTTCGATTCTTGCCTCGTCCCAAAATCCGGTATCAATAAAGCGTTGCAATGTATTTTTTCCGCCTTCAACGATGAGAGACGAAATGTTTTTTTTGTACAAAACGTTGAGAATTTCTTCTATTGTTTGATTGTTTTGTCCCAACACAATCGTTGGTGCTTCATCGTTGAATATGTTGTAGTTGTTTTTGTTTAATTCTTCTTTTGGATCAAGAACGATGCGAATAGGATTTTTGTAATTTGAATTGTTTCCTCGATAAGTTAGACGAGGATTATCCGTGATGATTGTATTTTTTCCTACAAGGATTGCCATTTCTTGTCCTCGCATTTCATGTACCAATTGACTTGTGTTTTGTGTTGAAATTTTTATTGGAGAAATGTTGTTTTTTTCGTCAATTTGTGCGATAAAACCATCGGAAGATTGAGCCCATTTTAAGAAAATATATGGTCGATGTTTTTCGTGAAAAGTGAAAAATCGTTTGTTTAGCTCTCTTCCTTCTTTTTCCAAAATTCCAACAACAACTTCTATTCCGGCGTTTTGCATCATTTTTATGCCACGTCCGGAAACTTCAGGGAACGGATCTTTGTTGGCAATGACGACTCGTTTGATTTGTTTACGAATAATTAAATCTGCACAAGGAGGTGTTTTTCCCCAATGAGAACAAGGTTCTAAATTTACATAAAGAGTACTTTGTGAAAGCAATGATTCGTTTTCAACGCTATTGATTGCATTTACTTCTGCATGAGCTTTTCCGTAACGTTCGTGATAGCCTTGTCCGATGATTTTATTATTGTGTACAATGACGGATCCGACCATAGGATTTGGAGCAACGGTTCCCAGCCCTTTGAGAGCTAAGTTCATGCACAATTTCATATAATCGGAATCGGTTTGAGTCATGATTATTTTGCTATGATTAAGAAATAATTCTTTTTCCCTTTTTGAGCCAAAATGAATTTGTCGTTTAGAAGAAATGACGAATCAATTGTTGCATCATTGTTTGTAAATTTATCTTTATTGATAGAGAAACCGTTGGCTTGAATCATTTTTCTTGCTTCTCCTTTTGAAGGGAAAATGGATGTTTTTTCGGATAGAAGATCAAGGATTTTGATTCCGTTGTTGATTTCTTCTTTTGAAATTTCAAATTGAGGAACTCCTTCAAAGACAGACAAAAATGTGTTTTCGTCTAATTTTTTCAGTGTTTCCGAAGTTGCGTTTCCAAACAAGATATTTGATGCTTCAAGAGCCAGATTGTAGTCGGCTTCGGAATGCACCATGATGGTGACTTCTTTTGCCAAACGTTTTTGGATTGGACGAAGATGCGGATTTGCATCTTGTTCGGCAATTAAATTGTTGATTTCAGTTTCGTCAAGAGTAGTGAAGATTTTGATGTATTTTTTTGCATCTTCATCGCTTACATTGAGCCAGAATTGGAAGAATTTGTAAGGCGAAGTATATTTTGCGTCAAGCCAAATGTTTCCGCTCTCTGTTTTTCCAAATTTTCCGCCGTCGGCTTTTGTAATTAGTGGGCAAGTGAGTGCAAAAACTTCTCCTCCGTTTGTGCGACGAATAAGTTCTGCTCCGGTTGTAATATTTCCCCATTGATCGCTTCCTCCAATTTGAAGTTTACAATTGCGAGTGTTGAACAAATGAAGAAAGTCGTATCCTTGTAGCAATTGGTAAGTAAATTCGGTAAAAGATAATCCGTCTCGAGCTTCTCCGTTTAGTCGTTTTTGCACCGAATCTTTTGCCATCATGTAATTGACGGTAATGTGTTTTCCTACGGTACGAGCAAAATCAAGAAATGAAAATTCTTTCATCCAATCGTAGTTATTCACCAATTCTGCTTTGTTTGGAGCGTCACTATTGAAATCCAAGAATCTTGTCAGTTGTTTTTTTATACATTCTTGATTATGACGGAGAGTTTCTTCGTCAAGCAAATTTCGTTCTGCTGATTTTCCTGATGGATCTCCAATCATTCCGGTTGCTCCGCCAATAAGGGCAAGAGGTTTGTGTCCGCAACGTTGAAGATGTTTGAGCATCATTACTCCGCAAAGGTGTCCGATATGTAAAGAGTCTGCCGTTGGGTCAATTCCTAAGTAGGCAGTAACCATTTCTTTTTCGAGCAATTCTTCTGTTCCTGGAATCATGGTATGAAGCATACCACGCCATTTTAATTCTTGTACAAAATTCATATATGATAAAAATAATTGTTTGTATTCTTTTTTTTGAGGGTGCGAAGATACGGATAAAACGCTGATTTTACAAAATCAAAGGTTTGTCTTTAGACGCATGAGATTTGTGTTATATTTTTAAATCGTTTAATAGATCAAAATAAAGAGACAATGCTTCGCTGATTTCTTCTATTAAAATATATTCGTCGGCAGAATGAGAGCGAGCAGAATCGCCAGGTCCCATTTTTAGACTTGGGAATGGCATCAATGCTTGATCGCTCAGTGTTGGCGAACCAAATGTGGTTTTCCCTAATTCTTTACCTCGTTTTACGATTGGATGATTTTCGTCAATAGATGAAGAATTGAGACGAGTTGAGCGAGGAGTAATTTCGCTTTCAATGTGTTGTTTTGCAATTTCTAAAATTTCTATGTTTGAATATGTATCTGTCGAACGAATGTCAACCGAAAAAGAACAAATATCCGGAATGACATTGTGTTGAGTCCCGGCACTGATTATTGTTGTTGTCATCTTAACCGGACCTAATATTTCGGATTGTTTAGGAAATTGGAAAGTTCTGAACCATTCGATATCTTTCAGTGCTTTGTAAATGGCATTTTCGCCGTCGTTTCGTGCCGCATGTCCGGATTTTCCATGTGCGGTACAATCCAAAACCATCAGACCTTTTTCTGCGATTGCCATATTCATTTGTGTTGGTTCGCCAACGAGTGCAACATCTATTTTGGGTAAATGATTTAATAATAATTCGATTCCTTTTTTTCCGCTAATTTCTTCTTCTGCTGAAATTGCAAAAATTAGATTGTAAGGTTGTTCTTTTTGAGAAAGCGAAAAAAAAGTTAGGAGTAAACAGACCAAACTTGCTCCGTCGTCATTACTTCCTAATCCGATAATTTTTCCATTTTCTTCTGTGGCAAAAAAAGGATCATAATTCCATGCCGAAGTTGGCTTTACGGTATCAACATGTGCATTCAACAAAAGTGTTGGGTTCCCGTTTTTATTGTGCGACGACTCTATCCACAAATTATTTTCCACCCTATTCACCAAATAGCCTTCTTTTTTGATATAATCATACAAGAAAGAAGTGGCTTGCGATTCTTCTTTTGAAATGGAAGGAATTGCGATTAATTTTTTTAGCAAATCGATTGCTTTTGTAGTGTTTGGGTGCATAAAAAAAAGTAATTTATTTTACTATTGTTCCTGTATTTTTTCCAAATTGGTCGGCACGTGTAATGACAACTTGCGAAACGCCATTGTCAATGGCATCGAAGGCATTTTCTAATTTAGGAATCATTCCTCCTTGTATTATTCCGTCGTTTACGTATTCGATGAAATCCTTTTTTGAAATTGTTTCGATGACGCTTTCTTCATCTTCGGCATTTCGAAGAACTCCTTTTTTTTCAAAACAAAACATTAAGGTCACGTCAAAGTGTTTTGCAAGGGCTTTAGCTGCTTCTGCGGCAATTGTGTCGGCATTTGTGTTGAGCATATTTCCGTTTCCGTCATGAGTTAGAGGAGCCAAAACGGGAACAACATTTTTTTCAATCAAATCGGCTAAAATATCGGAATTAACTTCTTTTACATCTCCGACAAATCCATAATCGACTTCTTTTACCGGACGTTTGTCGCTACGCATGTAATTCATGTCGGCACCGGTTAGTCCGAGTGCATTGATTCCAAGAGCTTGCAATCCGCTGACGATTTTTTTGTTGACCAATCCGCCATAGACCATTGTCACAACGTTGAGCATATCGGTATCTGTCACACGACGACCGTTGATCATTTTGCTTTCAATTCCAAGTTGAGAGGCAATGCGAGTTGCGGCTCGACCTCCGCCGTGAACTAAAACTTTTTTTCCGTTTAGAGCTGAAAAATCTTTTAATAAGGCGTTGAGAGTTTCGGGTTCTTCAACAATTTGACCGCCGACTTTTATGAGTGTTAGTTTTTCCATTTTTATAAAGCTTCCAACATACGTTTGATGACTACTTGTGCTGATATTTCACGATTTCCGGCTTCCGGAATGACAAGTGATGTAGGAGATTCGATTACATCATCGGTAACGATCATATTTCTACGAACGGGCAAACAGTGCATGAAAAAGGCATTGTTGGTAAGTGCCATTTTTTTGCTATCAACGGTCCACGACATATCTTGACTTAGAATTTTTCCGTAATTAGGATCTTGGTATGCAGACCAGTTTTTTGCATAAATAAAATCAGCTCCTTCAAAGGCTTTGTCTTGATTGTATTCAATTTTTGCATTGCGTGCAAATTGTTCGGCAAGTTCGTATCCTTCGGGGTGAGTGATGACGAAATCCACGTTGGCTTCGTTCATGAAATCGGCAAAAGAATTGGGTACGGCTTGAGGGAGAGCACGAGGGTGAGGTGCCCAAGAAAGGACTACTTTTGGTCGTTCTTTTTTCTTGTATTCTTCTATTGTGATTAGATCGGCAAAGGCTTGTAGTGGATGAACGGTTCCGCTTTCCATACTGAAAACAGGTTTGCCGGAATATTTTATGAATTGATTAAGAATGGTTTCTTCGTAGTCGAAAGCTTTGTTTTCGAAACGGGCAAAAGAGCGTACTCCGATGATGTCGCAGAATTGTCCCATTACAGGAACGGCTTCCAATAGATGTTCGCTTTTGTCTCCGTCCATGATGACTCCGCGTTCGGTTTCTAATTTCCAAGCTCCTTGGTTGACGTCAAGCACCATCGTGTTCATTCCGAGATTCATAGCTGCTTTTTGCGTGCTTAGTCGAGTGCGAAGACTTGAATTGAAGAATACCATCAAGCAAGTTTTGTTTTCTCCAAGATGTTTGTACGCATAGCGATTTTTTTTCACTTCAAGAGCTTCTTTTATAGCAAGATTGAGGTCGCCAAGGTCTTTTACGTTTGTATAAGTTTTCATGATTTACTGTTTGTTTTGATAGATTTTTATTCTAAAGCATTCATCATATCTTCAAAATCTTTGAGATAAAAATCAATGCAAAAAGTTTTTTTTATGTTTTGATTTAACGCTTTTCCAAAGCGTTGATACATCCATTTTGTTTCCATTCGAACCATATCTGCGTCCCAACGATTGTTGATGGAAAAAGAATATCGGCGATGTTGTTTTTTTAAAAAAAGCAAAGCTTGTTCGTCGTTCATTTTGGGATCGTTAATGGGTAAACTTTCTCCAAAGTTTTTTTCCAAATAATTGATATTTGTTGTGTCTGTCGTGAAGACCAATGTCCGAACCAAATTGTTTCCTAAAAAGAATAAATGCAAGCTATCTGTTTTTGTTCCGGCCAACTGAACGTTGTATTTCAAGGTGTAAACTTGTAGTATTTCCGGCCAGCCGTAGTAGTCGGTTTTGTGCATTTGAAAATTGGCAAGATATCGATCTTTTGTTGTTTTAAATTCAAATTCGCGAAATCCTTTTACGACATCAAGACGTTCTGTTTTTTTTGCAAAAATGGAATTTGTTAAGATGAACAGAAAACAAAGTTGAAGAAAAAGTTTTTTGTTTTTTTCCATTGAATCAATCTCTTATTTGTCCATTCCCGTTGATGAGCCATTTGTAACTTGTGAGTTCCGGCAAAGCCATTGGTCCTCTGGCGTGTAGTTTTTGAGTTGAAATTCCGATTTCTGCTCCCATTCCGAATTGTCCTCCATCGGTGAAACTTGTTGGAGCGTTTACGTATACGCAAGAAGCGTCAATTTGTTTTTGAAAAGCTGCGGCATTTTCTGCGTTTTCGGTGATGATAGATTCGCTATGTCCTGATCCAAAAAGATTGATGTGTTCAATGGCATTTGATAAAGAACAGACGGTTTTGATTGCCATTCGATAATCCATAAATTCTGTTCCGAAACTATTTTCCGTAGCTTTTGTCAGAAGATTTTTAGGATAATGATTTTCAAGAATTGCAAAAGCTTGTTCGTCGGCTTCGAGGATTACATTTTTTGCAGATAATGGGTCGCAAAGGGTTGGCAAATCGTTTAGTCTTTTTGCATTGATTACCAATGTGTCTAATGCGTTGCAAACGCTAACGCGACGAGTTTTTGCGTTGTTGATGATTGCTTTTCCTTTTTCAATATCAGCGAATTCATCAAAATAAGCGTGGACAACTCCGGCTCCGGTTTCGATTACCGGGACACGACTATTGTCTCGTACAAATTTGATCAAACCACTTCCTCCTCGAGGAATGATTAAACTAACGAAATCGGTTGCGTTAAGAAGTTCTGCTGTCGCTTCTCGTCCGGCAGGCATCAAATGAATTATGTTTTCGTCATAATTCATTTTTCGAAGAACCGATTTGATTAGATTTACGATGCAAAGATTTGAATGGTATGCGTCTGTTCCTCCTTTTAGGACGCAGGCGTTACCGCTTTTTAAACAAAGTGAAAAAACGTCAAAACTTACGTTTGGTCGAGCTTCGTAAATAATTCCGATGACGCCAAAAGGAACGGAGATTTTTTTCAATTCCAGACCATTTGCCAAGGTTTTTTGTTCGAGAATTTTGTCCAAAGGAGAAGGAAGTTCGGCTACTTTTCGTATATCGTTAGCAATGCTTTTGATTCGTTGTTCTGTGAGTAAAAGTCTGTCGTACAAAGGATTGCTTTTTTCCATTGTAGAAAGATCTTTTGCGTTTTCGGCAAGAATAAGATTAATGTTTTTTTCTGTTTCTTCAGCGACGGCTAACAAAATATTGTTTTTTTCTTCTTCAGAAAGCAGATTGAGTTTTCGTGAAGCATGTAAGGAAAGTTGTCCCCAAGAAGATGTATTCATAAAAGTTGTTTATTTATTCAAGATACATATAATCGTAGTGAATGAAAGGTTTTAACCCATGTTTTCCAATGTGTTGTTGTGCTTTTTTGTTGGAAAATTGAGCTTTCCCAACGCCAAGTTCTTTTCCTTCGTGATTGAAGATTTTGACAATGTCGCCTTTTTCAAAATCGC
>JAGCLW010000039.1 GCA_017646805.1 Paludibacteraceae bacterium
CTATGTCAATGGAAATACAATGAATGGCGAAGAAAATTTTGATTGGAAAGGAATTCATATTAAAAATACAAATAATAATGAAATGACGGAAGAAGCGATTAAGAAAACGGAAGCATTTTCCGTTCCTCAATCTGTAACGCATTCGGCTTCAGAGTCGTACGAAAAAGTTTTGGGTTATGTCGGAGCTTCTTTGTCACGAGATGCCATTGATGCTCGTATTGTCAGAGAAGTGAAAAATGGAGAATATACGTATAAAGGAAGTAAATTGGGAGGTTTAGGCATTATTGATGTCACAAGTGACGTTGGAGGTTATCCAAAGTATGCGTCTTTGTCTGCACAAACAGATACAGATCAAGACGGAATGTCTGACGAATGGGAAGAATCTCAAGGTTTAAATCCTTTGGTGAAAGATCATAATGGTTATGATTTGGATACGAATTATACAAACTTGGAAGTGTATTTAAATTCCATTGTTGAAGACGTGATGAATTGTTCTGCAACAATAAACACAGATGAAAAATATGGATATTCAAACACAAAGGATTGTTCGGCGATTCAATCATTATTCCCAATCCAAATTTTTCCAAATCAAATTGTGGCAACAAATGCCAAAACGATTTCTCTTTTTCTTCCTACCGGACAAAAACTCGCAGTTGTCGATTCGGAAATATTGGATCTATCTTCTTATGATTTAGGTGTTTATTTGGCAAATGTGGAATATAAAAACGGATATTTTCATCGTATGAAATTTATAAAAAAATGATTAAAAAAATTTTGATTTTGCCAATTCGATTTTATCAGTATTGCATTTCTCCGATGTTTCCTCCATCGTGTCGATACACTCCGACTTGTTCGCAATATGCAATCGAGGCAATCGAAAAATATGGTCCGATAAAAGGACTTTGGTTGGCGATTAAGCGAATAGCTCGTTGCCATCCTTGGGGCGGTAGCGGATATGATCCTGTTCCATGATTTTTTTATCGTGATATTTTTTTTGAATAAAAATCAATAATACTTATCTTTGCAAATTAAGTTTTTTAATTCTGATATAGTAGAAGAAAAAGAAAATGTTGTTTTCGCAAGTAATTGGACAAGAGCAAATTAAGGAGCGATTGCGTATGGCTGTGCGTGAAGGAAGAATCCCTCATGCACAATTGTTTTCTGGCGAATGTGGTGTTGGAGTTTTGCCTTTGGCATTGGCTTATGCTCAATACGTTGCTTGTCCGAATCGTACGGATACAGATGCTTGTGGAAAATGTCCTACTTGTCAGAAATATGAAAAATTGGCACATCCTGATTTGCACCTTGTTTTTCCAATTGTAAAAAAAGAAAAATCAGAAGTTTGCGACACGTATATGACTAAATTTTCTTCGTTTATTTCAAAAAATCCTTATGCGAACTTGTTTCAATGGCTTTCGGAATTGGGAAGAGAAGAAAAAAATGCGTTGATTGCTACGAATGAAAGCGAAGAGATTGTAAAAAAAATGTCGTTGAAGAGTTATGAGGGAGGTGTGAAAACCATGATTGTTTGGATGCCGGAAAAAATGCATTTGGCATGTTCCAATAAGTTGCTTAAACTTATCGAAGAGCCATATCCCAACACGGTGATTATTTTGGTTAGTTACGATCCGAGTCAGATCATTGCGACGATTCGTTCGCGAACGCAGTTGGTGATGGTTCCGCCTATTTCTGATGCGGATTTGAGCGATTATTTAAAAAAAACAAAACAAGATGTGACAGATGATACGTTGACTTATGCGTTAAAAGTTGCTCAGGGAAATTATTCAAAAGCATTAGAAACAATCGACGGTAGCGAGCGTTCTGCGAAATTTTTAGAACTTTTTATTGATGTAATGAGGAAGTCTTATGGTATCAGAAATTTATCCACATTGCAAAAAAAAGGTGATTTTTTGATTGATTTTTATAACGAAGGTGCGGAAAAATTTGTGCGATTTTCAAGAGAAGAACAAATAGCATTTTGTCGATATGCACAAAATATGATTCGTGAAAATTTTATTATGAATTTGCATGAAGAAGAGTTGAATTATTTGCGGGAAGAAGAGCGTGTGTTTTGTGTGCGATTTTCGCCATTTGTCAATGAAGAAAATGTGTGGCAAATTGTACAAGAATTAGGATTGATGGAGCAACATTTAAGACAAAATGCACAATCTCGTTTGGTGTTTGTTGATTTTATGTTGAAGATGATTATGGTGATGAAACCAAAAAAATAAAGAATTGAATTATTAAAAAATTAGACATCATATTGTCTTGTTTTTTGTTTCTGACTTTATGGAATACAAAAGCAAATAATCGGGTTTTTCAGTTTTTGGAATTGCCCGTTTCTGCTTATGCGGCTTCGATGGGGGGAAGCAATGTCGCTTTGATAGATGATGGAGTGAATAATGTTTTTCAAAATCCATCGTTGCTTGGCGATACGATTGACAACGATTTGTCTATTTCGTATAGTCATTATTTGAGTACGGCAAATCATGGTTCGGTGGCTTACGGCAAATCATGGGGAAAAGATTTTCTTGCAGTTGGGATTCGTTATTTGAATTATGGAAGTATAGATGGTCGTGATGAATTCAACAATAGTCTTGGTCGATTCATGGCTCAAGATTTGGCAGTGTCTATCGGTTATGCACGCCAATTACATCGCGACGTACGAATAGGAGTGGCATTGAAACCGATTTATTCCAATTATGCGGGATATAATTCTTTTTCGATAGCTTTTGATTTGGGATTGACGTATTACAACAAACAAATTGATTTATGCACATCGTTGGCTCTTTTAAATGTTGGTCGTCAAATTGTGGCTTTGGATTCTGAATTGGGAACAATGCCGTTTAATTTGGTGTTTAGTATAAACAAAAGTTTTGAAAAAGCTCCGATTCGTATTCACATGACATGGCATAGTTTGACGGATTGGAACATGGATTTTGTCAATAATGCCACATTTTCCAATAAAGACAAAAATGTAGGAATTCTTTCCACGGTTGATATGGTTTTTCGTCACACAATTTGGGGAATTGATATTTTGCCTTGGAAGCGAAGAATTCGTTTAAGTGTGAGTTATGATCATCGTCGTGCGAGAGAAATGTCTTTGGTTGATTATCGGTCAATTGCGGGATTTAGTTTTGGAGCGGGATTGACTTTGACAAAATTTAATGCTGCGTTTACGGCATCGCAATATCAATCCGGAGTATGGAATTTTCAAGTAACATTGGGAACAAATATTGATGCTTGGAGAAAAAAATAAAATTAAAATAGTCGGAAAATGAAAAAAATTATAGTCGCTATAGATGGATATTCATCGTGTGGAAAAAGTACGATGGCAAAGGCTTTGGCAAAAGAAGTGGGATATGCTTATATTGATACGGGAGCGATGTATAGAGCTGTGGCTTTGTTTGCAAAACGACTTGGTTTTTTGACAGAACAAAAGATTGATGAAGAGCGTTTGAAAAAAGCTTTGACAGATATTGAGATTTCGTTTCGTTTGAATAAAGATGGAGTTAGTGAAACTTTTCTTGGAGAAGAAAAAGTTGAGAAAATGATTCGGAATATGGAAATGGCAAGCGGAGCAAGTCGTGTAAGTGAGTTGAAATTTGTTCGTCAAGTGTTGGTGGCACAACAACAAGCAATGGGAATCGAGAAAGGAATCGTGATGGATGGTCGTGATATTGGAACGGTGGTTTTTCCTCAAGCGGAATTAAAAATATTTGTGACGGCAACTCCGGAGATAAGAGCAAAACGTCGGTATGAAGAACTTGTTGCAAAAGGAGAATCTGTGGTTTTTGAAGAAGTGTTGCAAGGAACAATAGAGCGAGATTATCGAGATACGCATCGAGTCGAAAGTCCACTTGTACAAGCGGCAGATGCTTTGATTCTTGACAATAGTGAGATGAGTTTGGCGGAGCAACAAGAATGGTTGAAAAATCGTTTTTTTGAAGTTTGTAACGAATAAAAATTTTGTATGAAAATTACGATAGATGAACATTCCGGTTTCTGTTTTGGAGTTGTTACAGCAATAAAAAAAGCGGAAGCCGAATTGCAAAATGGAGACAAATTATATTGTTTGGGAGATATTGTTCATAATGGGAAAGAGGTTAGTCGCCTTGAAGCATTAGGATTGCAAACCATTAATCATGAAGAATTTGCTCGGTTGCAAAATGCAAAAGTTTTGTTGAGAGCTCATGGCGAACCGCCTTCAACATACGAAATTGCAAAGAAAAACAACATCACGTTGATAGATGCAACTTGTCCGGTTGTCCTTCAATTGCAGAAAAAAATCAAGGCGGAATATGATGCGGTAGGCGAAAAATCTCAAATTGTGATATTTGGAAAAAAAGGACACGCAGAAGTAAATGGACTTGTTGGACAAACGAACAATTCGGCGGTGATTATAGAAAACAAAAACGATCTTTCGTTACTAAAATACGATAAAGATATTAGTTTGTTTTCTCAAACAACGAAGTCGTTGGAAGAATTTAATGAAATTGTAAAAAAAATACAATCGTCGCAGACGAACAATTCGTTTAAATATCATGATACAATTTGTCGGCAAGTGGCAAATCGAATCCCAAACATTCGTGCTTTTGCCAAAGAAAATGATGTAGTTCTTTTTGTCAGCGGAAAAAAAAGTTCGAACGGAAAAATTCTTTTTGAAGAAGCACGAAAAGTGAATGCCAACACGTATATGATTTCGTCTCCGGAGGAATTGGATTTGTCGTGGATAACGCCAGATACTCAGACGATTGGAATTTGTGGAGCAACTTCAACGCCGAAATGGCTGATGGAACAGGTTGCTGATGTTTTGACAAAAAATAAATAAAATGCTATAAAAAACAATACTAAACAACAATTAAATTAAAAATGCATAGGTTAAAATGTATTGGTGTTCTTACCTCAGGAGGTGATGCACCGGGAATGAATGCGGCGATACGTGCGGTTGTTCGTACGGCAATTTTTAATAACATTCAAGTAAAAGCAATTTATAAAGGATATCAAGGTTTGATTTCCGGAGAGATTCGTCAATTATACACAGATGATGTGAGCTATATTATTGACCGAGGAGGTACAATTCTAAAGACAGCACGTTGTCTTGAATTTAAAACACCGGAAGGTCGTCAAAGAGCATACGATACGATGGTTCGTGAGGGAATCGATGGTTTGGTCGTGATCGGAGGAGATGGAACGTTTACCGGAGCACGAGTTTTTGGTCAAGAATTTAATATTCCGATTGTTGGAGTTCCGGGAACAATTGATAATGATTTGTATGGAACGGATTCTACGATTGGTTATGATACTGCATTGAATACGATTGTCGAAGCGGTGGATAAGATACGAGACACAGCGGCAAGTCATGAACGATTGTTTTTGATTGAGGTGATGGGGCGTGATGCCGGATTTTTGGCTTTGAACGGAGCAATTGCCGTGGGAGCAGAAGCGGCAATTATTCCTGAGTTTGCGACACAAGAAGACCAATTAGAACGATTGATTCAAAATGGATTTCATAAAATGAAACATAGTAGTATCGTATTGGTTAGCGAAAGTGATACTACAGGAGGAGCTGTTGGAATTGCAAATCAATTGAAAGAAAGAGGATTCAATCCTAAAGTTACGATTTTGGGACATATTCAACGAGGAGGAGCTCCTTCTGCCACAGATCGTGTGTTGGCAAGTCGAAGTGGCGTTGCAGCTGTTGATGCGTTGATTCAGGGACAACGGGGAGTGATGATGGGAATCGTAAACAATAAGATTGTGCAAGTTCCTTTTTCAGAAGCAATTAAAGATGAGAAATTGATTGATAAACATTTGGTGGATATTCTTCAAGTTCTTTGCGTATAATTTTGCGAATAATTTTTTTTTGATACTATTGTATTTTATAAATAAAAACAAGCATTATGTTTCGTAAATTTTCATGTTTCATTTTATTGTGTTGTTTTTCATGTTGTGTTTTTGCTCAAAAAAACATAAAGAAAAAACCGAAGAAAAGTTCTCCTCAGGTTGTTTATTCTTTGCCAAAAACGATGTTTGCAATAGAGGTGAATATGAAAAAAACAGAGACAAGAGTTGGTCCGTATTTTCGTTATTGTGAGCGTTATTTGGCAATTCGAGATGTTTGTACGGAAGATAATGTTTCTTATGAAGTACAATCGCTTAATATCAAAACTTTGCCTGTTCCGGACAAAGACAAAACGTTTCAAATCAATGCAATGTCGGCCTTGTGGGTCAATGAAATTGGTGTGATTTGTGGATTGAACATTCCTCCAATGATAGCCGAAGAGACGGCAAAAGTTCAGGTTTCAAACGAAGCTTATCTTGACAAATTTGCGTTTGATTATCGTGCGTATTATGAAGATCAATTGTTGGCTAATTCAATTGCAAAGATGGCAGAGAGTGCGGCAAAACAAATTTATAGTATCCGAGAAAGTCGAATGGCTTTGATTTCCGGAGATAATGAACGAGTGCCGGCAGATGGACAATCGTTGCAAATAATGCTCGAAGAATTGGATAAAGCAGAGCAGTCTTTGATGGAATTATTTGTAGGAAAAAAGGTTGTGACAACGGAAACGTATACATATTACTACACTCCGTCAAATAAATCGACAAAAGATGAGGTGATTTTTCGAGTGTCGCCGACAGCTGGAGTTGTTGAAAAAGACGATTTAAGCGGACTTCCTGTGTATTTGACAATTTCTGCAAACAAAAACGATATTCCTCCGGTTGATTTGAAAAATGGAGGAGAATTGTTTTATAATATTGTGGGAACGGCGTTTGTTCAGTTGAAAGTAGAAAATAAAATGATGTTTGAACAAACGATGTCGATTGCTCAAATGGGAACTTTGCAAGCTTTGCCATCAAAATTTAAGACGTACAAACTTCGTTTTGATCCAAACACCGGAGCTTTGATAGGATTAGAAAAATAAAGACAGAGAAAGATGAATACGTTTAGTCAGGTATATTTTTTAGGAATTGGAGGTATTGGAATGAGTGCGATTGCACGTTATTACAAGGCGAAAGGATTTCTTGTCGCCGGATATGATCGTTCTCGTTCTGCTTTGTGTGAGACTTTGGAACAGGAGGGAATTTTGGTTCATTATGAAGATGACGTGAATTTTATTCCGAAACAATTTCTTGACTCAAAAACGACATTGGTCGTTTATACTCCTGCTATTCCGAAAGAAAATCAAGAATTGTGTTTTTTTCAAGAAAACGGATTTGTCGTCCAAAAACGAGCTCAAGTTTTAGGTCAGATAACTCGTTCGGCAAGAGGATTATGTATTGCCGGAACACATGGAAAAACGACAACATCAAACATGACGGCTCATTTGTTACATTCGTCTTCGATTGGTTGCAATGCTTTTCTTGGCGGAATTGCAAAAAATTTTTCGACGAATTTAGTTCTTTCCGAAAAGACAGATTTGGTGGTGATTGAGGCAGATGAATTTGATCGCTCGTTTCATCAGTTAACGCCTTACATGGCGGTAATTACGGCGGCAGATGCAGATCATTTGGACATTTATGGATCAAAAGAGGCGGTTCTTGATAGTTTTACTCATTTTACATCGTTGATTTCACCGGAAGGTTGTTTGATAATGAAAAAAGGCATAGACGTAAAACCTTGTTTGCAAGAAGGCGTTCGATTTTTTTCGTATTCGGCCAACGATGGCGGTGATTTTCATGCAGAAAATATTCGAGTGGGAAATGGTCAATTGATATTTGATTTTGTTTCGCCAAAAGGAGTTTTGAAAGATGTGGAATTGGGCGTTCCGGTAATGATAAATGTTGAAAATGCAGTTGCGGCAATGGCGATTGCTCAATTGAATGGAGTTTCAGATGATGAAATGCGAGAAGCGATGCGAACGTTTGCCGGGACAACGCGTCGATTTGATTTTCATATCAAACGAGAAGATTTGAATTTTATTGATGATTATGCTCATCATCCGGAAGAATTGAAAGCAAGTATTTTTTCGGTAAAACAATTGTTTCCGGATAAGCGAGTTTGTGGAATTTTTCAGCCACATCTTTATACGCGAACGAGAGATTTTTATAAAGAATTTGCTCAAGCATTGTCGATGTTAGACGATATTATTTTGTTGGATATTTATCCTGCAAGAGAACTCCCGATTCAAGGCGTTTCTTCGCAATTGATTTTTGATGAAATACAAAATTCATCAAAAGTGTTGTGTCGAAAAGAAGATTTGTTGAAGGAATTAAAAAATCATCGATTTGATGTTTTGTTGACGATTGGAGCCGGAGATATTGATAAAATGCTTTTGCAAATCAAGTCGCAGTTGTTGGAGTCGTAATTAAGAAGTTTTTTGTAAATGAACGAGAATCAACATATTTTGTGGGGAAGGGTGTTTGGAGCCCTTTTGTTTGTTGTTTTGGTGGTTGCACTGAGTGTTGCAATCGTTCGTTCGTGTAAAAAATCGGATTTGCGTAAGCATTCTAACGTGCGGGTTGAAATTGTTGATGGAGAAGAAAATTATTTTGTGACAGAATCTGATGTGTTGGGAATTTTGGAAAAAAAAGGTTTTTTAAAGCAAGATTCGTTGATTATAAAGGATTTGACCAAGATAGAAAATGTTTTGTCAAAGGAAAAATCGATCCGAAAAGTTGAATGTTTTTTTGTCACGAATGGAGATGTGACCGTTCGGATTTGGCAACGTACGCCGATTTTCCGAGTGTATGGAGAGCAAAATTTTTATGTGGATAAAGATGGAAAAATTTTCCCGTTGTCCGAACATAGTGTTGCTCATGTGCCGATTGTGACGGGAAGTATTGATTCGTTGTTTGTTTCTACTATTTTTTCAGAAATGATGACATTTATTGCATCTGATGAATTTTGGTCGGCACAAGTTCAACAGATACATATTTCGGAAAATCAAGAGTTGACAATGATTCCGCGATTGGGTGATCATAAGATTTTTTTAGGGAAAATAGTTGATTATCCGATTAAGTTGAAAAAAATGAAGAAATTTTATAAAAATGGATTGACAAAAATAGGTTGGGGAGATTATTCGATTATTGATGTGTCGTATGCAAATCAAGTGATTTGTAAGAGGAAAAACAACAAATAAAAATTTTTTAAGAAAGTAATTATGCAAGAACAAGAAAAAGATATTTACGTAGCAGTTGATTTTGGTAGCAATGGATTGAAAGCCATGATGGCGAAGAAAACTGAAGATGGACGTTTGGACATTTTGGGTGTTGAAAATCATTCGGATGCGAAAAAATATGTCAAAAGAGGAGTTGTTGAAAATCACTCTCATTTAGCATTTTGTTTGAGTAGTGCGTTGAAAAAAATGAAAAATCGTGATGAAATGAGTAATTTGCAATTTACTCGTTTCTACACGGGAGTTTCCGGACAATCATTGACAACGAGATTTTTTCAACAACAAAAAATGTTTGATGTAGAAACTGAGATTACCGCAGAAGTCTTGTCTTCGGTGGAAAAAGAAATGAAAGTAAAAATTCAAACGGAAGAAAATTTTGAAGTTTTAGAGATTCATTTTTATTCGTTTTTGTTGGATGGACAATTTGTTGCTAATCCGATAGGGCAAATTTGCAAAACATTGCAAGTGTGTTTTTTTGTGGTAGGAAATGCCAATCAATTGAAGTTTCGGTTGCAAGAAGTAATTCCACGTATTCAACTTGAATCAACGATGTATACGTTGCCTTTTTTGTTGGGACATGTGGCTCTTCCCAACGATGCGAAAGAAGAAGGTTGTGTGTTGATTGATTTTGGAGCAGAAACGATTTCGTTGACCATTTTCAAAGACAATCAAGTTTGCTTTTGCCGAGTGTTGCCTGTTGGAAACAATTTGTTGATAAAAGATTTGGAAAAAGAATGTAATATTTCGACAGAATTGGCAGAAAAAATTTTATATAATCATTTTTCATTAGAACAAAATGGGCAACATGTTAAATTGAAAATCGGAGAAAGAGAGTTGTCAAAAACAATGATTTGGAAAGTTGTTGCAACTCGTTTTGATGAATTTGCAGAACTTATTTGTAAAGCAATTGATGAGGCTAAATATTGGGGAAAACTTCCGAAAGGAATTTTCCTTACGGGAGGAGGCTCTTTGTTGAAAGGAATTGATGTGGTTTTGGATTTGAAAACAAACATGGACATTCATCAATTATCGTTTGATACACTTTTGGTGGACGATGTAGAAGAAAAATATCTTTCGCCTAAATATGCAAATTTGTATGCTTTATTATCCGTTGCCAATAAAAATTGCGTTGGTCAACCTAAGTCTTCCATTCCTCAATCAACTCCAAAAGGAAAAGAAAAAAAGACAAAATTGATGGATCGATTGCAAACGTTTATCGGAGATTTGTTTATAGGGGAATATCGAGGATAATTGATTATTAAGTAATAATATAAGTTTTTTTGAATTATGAATATAGCAGAACAACCAATTTCTTTTGAATCATCGCAAGATGGATTGAGAAATATTATTAAAGTAATCGGTGTCGGTGGAGGTGGAAATAATGCGGTTAATCACATGTGTGAAGAAGGCATTAAAGGCGTTGATTTTGTTGTACTGAATACAGATAAACAAGTTTTGGAAAAATCTCCGGTGGCAAACAAAGTGTTGTTGGGTCCAAATTGTTGTAAAGGATTAGGTGCCGGAGCACGTCCTGAGTTGGCCGAGCAAGCGGCGGAAGAATCAAAAGCAGAAATAGAACGAATCTTGGATTCAAATACAGAAATGGTGTTTGTCACGGCCGGAATGGGTGGCGGAACCGGAACAGGAGCCGCTCATGTCGTTGCTCGTTTGGCAAGAGAAAAAGGGATTCTTACGATTGGAATCGCAACATTGCCTTTTGGTTTTGAAGGAAAAAACAAGATGGAAAAAGCCGTTGCTGGAATTATTAAGTTAGAAAAAAATTGTGATGCAACGATTATTGTAAACAATCAAAATTTGCTTGAAACATTCCCAGGTTTTTCATTCAAGTCAGCATTCAAAATCGCAGACGATGTATTGTCTAAATCGGCAAAAGGAATAGCCGACATAATTACGATTCCGGGACACATCAATCTTGACTTTCAAGATGTCAGAACGACCATGTTAGATGGTGGATATTGTTTGATGAACACGGGAGTGTCTTCGGGAGAAAATCGAATGACCAAAGCGTTGGAAGATGCTGTGAGAACGCCATTGTTGAAAAACAACAATATTTTAGGAGCAAAAAAAGTATTGTTGAATTTTTATTGTTCTTCAAACGAAGAATATATGTTGAAGATCGATGAAATTAACGCATTGAATGATTTCATGGAAAAGCAAGTTGGTTGTTCGGAAAGTGTGATTTGGGGAATTGCATTTAGAGATGAAATTCAAGATGATGAAGTGCAAGTGACGATTATCGCAACAGGATTTAAGGCAAGACAAATAGATGAACGAATGCCTTTTGTTCAAGAAGATTTGCAAAAAGAACAAACGGAAGAAGTTGATTTTCAGGAAAAAATGATTCAACCGACAATTCGTTTTGATGAGCCGATTGAGAAAAAAGAAGAAATTGTTCCGGAAATGATTGACGGAGTGCTGAAAGAA
The DNA here is from genome assembly GCA_017646805.1 of Paludibacteraceae bacterium. Classification (GTDB taxonomy): domain Bacteria; phylum Bacteroidota; class Bacteroidia; order Bacteroidales; family Paludibacteraceae; genus UBA4363. The sequence continues at coordinate 11,568 of JAGCLW010000039.1, forward strand.
GAAATCGAACGACGAGTGGAAGAAGAATATGGAGAAACCGGATATGGAAAAAAACAAGATCTTCAAAAAACAGATAAATTATTAAACAATGTGGAAGAATCTTCTGCGTTGGATACAATTGAGACGGCTTCGGCATTTAGTCGTCGTCCTAATTTTGTGGCAGTTCCGTATACACCTAAAGAAATAGATTAAATTGAAACAGACTCAAATTCGCGTTAAATCGCCCGGAAAAATATTGGATTTTCTTGCGTTTCATTTCAATGGAAAAAGTCGTACGGCATTAAAACAATTATTGACTCGTGGTCAGGTTTGTCTTAATGGTCGGGTTGTGACTCATGTATCGACAGAGTTGAACGAAGGAGATTTTGTGACGCTTAATACCGGAAAAGTAAATTATGAATTGAAGCATCCAAAGGTTAAGATTGTTTTTGAAGATAATGACATTATCGTTATTGAAAAAGGCGAAGGATTGCTTACGGTGGCAACGGATTCCGGCAAAATGGAAACAACGGCATTTTCGATTCTTTTAAATTATTTAAAGAAAAAAGATCTTCGAAATCGGCTGTTTGTTGTTCATCGGATTGATCGTGAGACTTCGGGATTGATCATGTTTGCCAAAAGCAAAGAAATGCAAATGGTCATGCAAGAAGATTGGCACAATCGAGTGACTGATCGAATTTATTTGGCAATTATAGAAGGTGTTTTAGAAAAAAAAGAAGATACGATTATTTCTTATTTGAGAGAAAGCAAATCGTTGAAAGTACATTCTTCTCAAAAAGAAATAGACGGAGGGAAACGTGCCGTGACTCATTATCGTGTGGTGCGAGAATGTGAGAAATTTTCCATGTTGAAAGTGACGTTGGAAACCGGTCGGAAAAATCAAATTCGAGCTCATTGTGCCCAAATGGGACATCCGATTATTGGCGATAAAAAATATGGAAGTTATTCTTCTCCAATTGCTCGGGTAGGATTGCATGCCAAAGTGTTAGGATTTCGTCATCCTCGCACACAAGAACCTCTTTATTTTGAGACTTCTGTGCCGAAAAAATTCAATGCTCTTTTTATAAAAGAGAAGAAAAAAGAAATAGAAAAAAATAAAATATAGTTCGTTTTTTTATGCCATTATTTTTGTTGTTTACGGTTGAAATGTGGGAACGCTTTTCGTATTACGGAATGCGAGCATTGTTGATTTTTTATTTGACAAAACAATGGATAGACGGAGGTTTGGCTTTAGATCCACAAAGTGCAAATCTGATTTACGGATTATTTACCGGGTTGGTTTATTTTACTCCATTGATAGGAGGTTGGATTGCAGACAATTATATTGGTCAACGAAAAAGCATTTCCATCGGAGCTTTTTTGATGATGATGGGACAATTTGCGTTGGCATCTTCTCAATCTTTTTTTGCATTGTATTTGGGATTGACTTTATTGATTCTTGGAAATGGTTTTTTCAAACCGAACATTTCCGTGTTGGTTGGACAATTGTACGAACATGATCGTTCAAAATTGGATTCTGCATTTACGATTTTTTATATGGGAATCAATTTAGGAGCGTTGTTTGCTCCTCTTGTGACGGGATTTTTGGCGATGAAATACAATTACAATGTTGGTTTTTTTTCTGCCGGAATAGGTTTGTTGATTGGGCAAATAATATATCATTCTTTTTCAAAAAAATTATTGGGAGACATAGGGACAAAGCCAAAAGAAAAAAATAATTGCAAACAAACTTCTACGAAAGAAAATCTTACGGACAAAGAGAAACAACATACGGCGGTCATTTTTATTATCACGTTTTTTGTGATATTTTTCTTTGCAGGATTTGAGCAAGCGGGAAGTAGTTTTTCTTTGTTTACCGACGAACAAGTTGATCGAGTTGTGGGAGGTTTTGAAATTCCTTCGGCATGGTTTCAGAGTGTTAATCCGTTGTTTATTGTTTTGCTTGCACCATTGTTGTCTTTTTTGTGGAAATATTTGAGCGGAAAAGATAAAGAACCATCAATTCCGGCAAAGATGGCGACGGGAATGATTTTGTTGGGCGGAGGATTTGTTCTTATGTTTTTTGCGGCACAATCAATCGAAGGTTCGGAGTGGCAAAAGGCATCGTTGCTGTGGGTCGTGTTTGCATATTTGTTGCACACGATAGGCGAATTATGCTTGTCTCCGATAGGTTTGTCAATGGTTAGTCAATTATCACCGCCACGATTGGCTTCGTTGTTGATGGGCGTTTGGTTTTTGAGTAGTTTTGTGGCAAATTTATTGGCCGGATATGTTGCTTCATTGGTATCAAGTGTCGGTCCGATGGATATATTCTTAATGATTGCACTTGTTTCGATTGTTTTGGGATTGATTTTATTTGCACTGACACCGAAATTGAAAAAAATGATGGAATAGAACGTCGAGTATGAAAATTTTTTATCGAATATATAATTTTTGTCTAAATACTATGTCTTATATCCTTTCCAAGATAATTGGGAAGGACATTTTTTTTGCATATCCATATTTTTATTCCATAGAACCTTCTTCGCTTTGCAATCTTCGTTGTCCGCAATGTCCGAGTGGACGTGGAGAATTGACAAGAAAAAAAGATTTTTTACAAATGGAAGATTTTGATTTGATTTTGAAAAAAATCTCGCCTTATGCTTTGCATATTAATTTTTATTTGCAAGGCGAGCCGTTTCTTAATTCGTTGTTAATCAAAATGATAAAAAAATCTTCTAAACAAGGAATTTTTACATCAACATCGACAAATGCACAAGTGATTTCGTTGGAAATGGCACGCGAAATTGTAAAAAGCGGATTGAATCATTTGATTGTTTCGATTGATGGAGCAACGCAATCGTCGTACGAAAAATATCGTGTGGGTGGAGATTTGCAAAAAGCATTGCAAGCAATTGAAAATATCAATAAAGCAAAAAAGGAGTTGAACAAAACGTTTCCGAAAATAGAGATGCAGACGCTTATTTTTTCGCACAATGAAAATGAAATAGAAGAAATTAAACGTTTGGCAAAGCAATTAAATGTTGATAAACAGACATTTAAGACGGCTCAAATTTATCATTATGAAGAAGGAAACGAGTTGATGCCACAAAAAGAAGAATTTTCGCGTTATCAAAAAATAGGTCAGAAATACGTTAGAAAAGGGCAGACGCCTCGTGTTTGTCGTTCGTTGCATTCGTCTTTGGCAATTACCGTCGAAGGCGATGTTATACCGTGCGTGTTTGACAAAAATGCAGAATTTGCGTTCGGCAATTTATTGCAATCTTCTTTGAAGGAAATTTGGAATTCTTCTGTAGCAAAACAATTTAGAAAAAACAAAACGCTACAAAAAATGACAATGTGTGATAATTGTGCGTATCGAAAATAATTGAAATGTCAGTAAAAAAAAGATTTTATGACAAAAATGTCAGTGAATTTTTGTTTTTTTTCGTTGGCACACGTTTTGATTATTATGAGAGCGAAAAATGGAAAGTATAGTTGCTTCCATTGAAATTTAACTTGAATAATAACAAAATAAATAGTTTTAAAATCATGGGAAAAATTATTGGAATTGATTTGGGTACTACGAACTCTTGCGTTGCCGTAATGGACGGTGGCGAACCAGTAGTAATTACAAACAGCGAAGGAAAACGCACAACTCCTTCTGTCATCGGTTTTGTTAAAAACGGTGAAAATAATGAAATTAAAGTAGGTGATCCTGCAAAACGTCAAGCCATCACGAATCCTAAAAAAACAGTTTATTCGATTAAACGTTTTATGGGAGAAATGTATGATGGAGTTTCTTCAGAAATTGCTCGTGTTCCTTATGCTGTTGTAAAAGGAGATAATAATACACCTCGTGTTGATATTGATGGTCGATTATATACTCCTCAAGAAATTTCGGCAATGATTCTTCAAAAAATGAAGAAAACAGCAGAAGAATTTCTTGGTCAAGATGTTACGGAAGCAGTAATCACCGTGCCTGCATACTTCAATGATGCGCAACGTCAAGCAACAAAAGAAGCCGGAGAAATTGCCGGATTGACTGTGAAACGTATCGTAAACGAACCAACAGCGGCAGCTCTTGCTTATGGTCTTGACAAAAGCGACAAAGATATGAAAATCGTTGTGTTTGACTGCGGTGGTGGTACTCACGACGTATCTGTCCTTGAATTGGGTGATGGAGTATTTGAAGTAAAATCTACTGACGGAGACACTCACCTTGGAGGAGACGATTTTGACCAAAAAATCATCGATTGGTTGGTTCAAGAATTTAAAGATGAAAATGGCGGTGTTGATTTGAGCAAAGATCCAATGGCTCTTCAACGTTTGAAAGAAGCTGCTGAAAAAGCAAAAATTGAACTTTCTAATACAACAAGTTCAGAAATCAATTTGCCATACATTATGCCTGTCGATGGTGTGCCTCGTCACTTGGTTCGTACACTTTCTCGTGCAAAATTTGAACAATTGGTAGATGATTTGGTTCAACGTACTATCGAACCATGTCGTACGGCTCTTAAAAATGCCGGACTTTCAACTTCGGATATTGATGAAATCATTCTTGTCGGTGGATCTACACGTATTCCGGCAATTCAATCTGCCGTTGAAAAATTCTTTGGAAAAGCTCCTTCAAAAGGTGTAAATCCAGACGAAGTAGTTGCTCTTGGAGCCGCAATTCAAGGTGGAGTTTTGACAGGAGATGTAAAAGATGTATTACTTCTTGATGTTACGCCTCTTTCGTTGGGTATCGAAACAATGGGCGGCGTGATGACAAAATTGATTGAAGCCAATACAACTATTCCTACAAAGAAAAGCGAAGTATTCTCTACTGCAAGCGATAATCAACCTTCTGTTTCGATTGTTGTTCTTCAAGGAGAACGCCCAATGGCGAAAGATAACAAACAACTTGGAGTTTTCAATCTTGATGGTATTCCTGCCGCTCCTCGTGGTGTTCCACAAATTGAAGTAACGTTTGATATTGATGCTAATGGTATCGTAAAAGTTTCGGCAAAAGACAAAGCAACAGGAAAAGAACAATCAATTCGTATTGAAGCTTCTTCTGGTCTTTCAGACGATGAAATCAAACGCATGAAAGCAGAGGCAGAAGCAAATGCGGAAGCAGATAAAAAAGAAAAAGAACGTGTTGATAAGTTGAATCAAGCTGATGGAATGATTTTCCAAACGGAAAAACAATTGAAAGAATTGGGCGATAAATTGCCTGCAGACAAAAAAGCTCCAATCGAATCGGCTCTTGCAAAACTTAAAGATGCTCACAAAGCTCAAGATATTGCTGCTATTGATGCTGCGATGAATGAGTTGAACACAGCATTCCATGCGGCAAGTCAGGATATGTATAACGCATCGCAACAAGGCGGAGCTGCACAAGATCCTAACGCCGGAGCAGGAAATGCCGGAAATAATAACAACGACAACGTTCAAGATGCAGATTTCGAGGAAGTGAAATAATGTAGGAACCATTCACTCTATAAAAAAAAGAGGCTGTCTAACAATAAAAGTTGGGCAGTCTCTTTATTATTTCAGAAAAGTTTTGAGTCTTTCTAAAAAGAAAATAAAAATAAGACATAATAGTAGTCAATCTAAGTAGCATACGGTAGAGCATTGAGAAACTCAAAAGTATAAATGCTTCATAATCAACCAAAAGTTTCTAATTGAGATGAGTTAGAAAATAAAATAGCTCAAGCTATTGTTAATGAGGTTAGAATTTTGTTGGAAAATTGTCAAAAAAATTTAAAGAGGAAGTAGAGAAACAAAAAGCGGAAACGGAGGAATATCAAAATTTTGTATCCGAAGGCTATGATGATATAATCAATAAATTAAAGAAACTCTTCAAAAGTAAGAGCGTCCATAAACTTATCGAAATCACTTTGGAATAGGCGGTCTTGTATGATACGATACTTTTCAAACTTCGTTTCAGCATGTTCTTTTGCTTGTTCGGCAGACACTTGTCCTGTCGTTTGTAGAACTTCGTTACCACCAACAGCCAAAATGGTGTCTATCTGTTTAGCCCAATCCTCCATTGTCATTGGAATATGACGTTTTGCCGAATTGAAGTTCTTGTCCTGCAGTGGAGTGAATATGTCCGAAAAGATGATAAGTCGGTTTTGATTTCATGACGAAATTCAGTATTTCAGGACTTCCTAATCCTTCGTCTAAAATGCCGTAAGGCGGATAATGCGTTACAAGTATGTCGATGCCGGTTGGGATGTCGGCGTCGGCAATTGATACGTCACCGCCGATGGAACATATAGTCACTCCGTTGCAGTCTCTTATTGAATTTTGCATGACTGAGATTCCTTTGTCATCCATCGCTTTTTCAATTTCTTCGGATTTATCAATTTCAAAAGAAAGTTCATGATTGCCTGGGATGAATATTTTCCATTTAGCAGATAAACTAGAAAACCAATCTATGAAATCGTCGTATTCGTCACCTTTGAGGTTGTCTTCCACGGCGTCGCCGCCACAGATGACAATATCCGCCTCTTCAGGCACTATCACGTCACGATGCTGACCATGAGTGTCGGAAAAGACGAAGATATTTTTGTTGTTATGTTTGATAGTCATATTATTTGACAATGTATGTTGAATAAACATCTTTCGTTATACCATTATCTGTAATTTTTTTGTGGTATATCTTATGTATTTTCTCGTCGAATGTTTTAAACTCCAAAGCTAATGTTTCAAACTCCAAAGCTTTCATGAAGTTCACATAGTCATTATAATTTTTATCTCCTAATTCTTTAGAATATAATTTAAATTTCGAAGCTCTAGTCTTGTAAACTATAACGGGCATAAATATAACGTCAGTGTTAGGCTCTCTTATTGATCCGGCTAGATAGTATAATAGTTGATAACGAAGACTCTTGTTTTCTTTTTCTTTTCTGTCTAAAAAATCTTCAATAAGTTTATCTAATCTCTTACCTGCATCTGTCTTAGTTTTGAGATTGTTAACATATTCACGTTGTTCAGACAGACTCTTTGAACCAAATTTTTCGTCAACTTTTGCTTCAATACCAATGAATATATTTTTTTTATCTGCTCTTCCCCAAATCGCTAAATCTTGCATTCTAGGTCTTTTATATTCATCAAATTTACTTGCATGTTCAATACATGCTTTTTCTAGTGAAATGTTATCTGAATTTAAGCAAAGCCTAACCATTTCAATCATTGTTTCTTTGCCTGTGGCATTTTCTCCCATAAAATCTTCAGCTAAACATTCCGCACTTCTTCCTTCTCGCCAATGTTTGTCTTCTTTTTCTTTTTTGTTATAAGCAGAACAAAATGCATTTTTCCAGTCCTCTTTTTTTGTGATTTCTTTTTCTTTGTAGTAGTACTTCATTTTGAATATATTTTATTTAATTCCTTTACCATCCTCTTTCATCTCTTCCCTCAATTCCTTCGGTTCTAAAACCTCGACTTTGTCTCCGAACGAAAGCACGTCTTGTTTGAAGTCGTAGTCGGGAGTGAGGAAATATGTGAAAATGCTGTATTTATCATTTGTTTCAACTTCTTTCTGACTGCTGTGCAACGGCAACGAACGAAAATATTGAACTTGCGTTCCGTAAACTTTCAGCTTCACCATCTCTCTTTTCATGTTGGGATAGACTCTCGCGCCGTAGATGCCTCTGAAATAATCTTCAGCCAAAAATTCCTCTGGCATAGTGAATTCTTCGGGTATGATGTCGACATCAATCATTCGGTCCAATGCCATCATGTGTGGTCCGTCGGCGTCTCCTTTATGTCCGTAGAGATACCAGCGTCGTTTGAATTCTTTCAGGAAATATGGCTCAATGATAAAGGTCTCTTCTTCGGTTTTTCTGTAACTTTTGTAACGAATCTCAAGCTTGTAATTGTCGCGTATCGCCTGAATGATGTCTGCGAGGAATCTTCGATTTGACGGCACGTTTTCAAAGATGACTCTGTCGCGTAAGGTTGCGCTCTCGTTGAGCAAACTGTTGAGACATAACGCGTCTAACATCCATTCTCTTATGCTTTTTCCTCCGACATCGTCTATATTCTCGATATAATATCTGTTGGTTTTTCTGTCGCATACAATGTCGATTCCGAATATGTCGGCAATCGATGCAATATGATTCGCGAATGTGCGTGGAGCGAGTTCTTTTCCATCTTCATTGAGAGCGCTTCTCATCCACAAGTCCTTGATTTCCTTTAAGGTCTGCGGTCCGCGGCTTTGGAGTGTCTCCAACA
>JAGCLW010000040.1 GCA_017646805.1 Paludibacteraceae bacterium
AACATGGTGTATGTCTTATCGCCTTTGATAATCAACACTTGTCCGTCCCGATATTCCTTGCGTACAGAATCTTGTGTTTCTGCTTTTGCATTTGCCACCGACGAAGACGGAATAGCTTGGATATTCGTAAATTCTTTCCAACCTTCTGCATTCTTGTATGCCTCTACACTCTCTACCGGAACATATACTGGGATAGATTTATCAACGGAATCAAACGAATAAACACAAGTAGGCGGTGTAGTATTTTTACACGTTATGCTTGTAAAACCACATTCATAGAATGCCCAATCTCCGATCGTTGTCACACCACTTGGAATCGTCACACTTCTAAGACTACGACAATCTTCAAAAGCACTTTCTCCTATCTCTGTCACACTCTCGGGTATCATTATGCTTGTAAGATAACGACAAAAACCGAAAGCCCAATCTCCGATCGTTGTCACACCATCGGGTATCGTTACGCTTATAAGATCGCTACTACAACGTTCGAAAGCAAACACTCCTATCGATGTCACGTTATACTCTTCGCTTTCATACGTCACCGTTGACGGAATGACAACCTCTCTGGTGCTATAGTCCAAAGACGTCACACTCGCAGTCTTGGTACTACTATCAAAGTCATACCAAATCTCAACGCCATCGGCATTTTTCACACTCGTCTCCGATGCCCAAAGGCTCATTGTGGCTAAAAATGCCACACAAAAAACAATGATTTTTTTCATAATATTTTCATTTAAACATTTACATTCGTACCTAAACTTTTCTATCCATACGCACATAAAAATAGCGTGGTACTTTTATTTTTCATCGGACACTGTGGTTCTAGACTACCCTTCTCCCAATTACGAACAAAGCCCACGCATAACGTGAGCGTCATTTGAGCTTTTTCTCGGGAGAAACATCGAAATTGTCTAGATTTCAGTGTCCAAGTTTTGGCATATAACGCTATTTTCAATATTTTATTTTCATGATGTGCGTAAAAAAACTACGCTTTTATTTCATAGGCAAAATTTTTCTTCGTTTTTAAATCATTGTTTATCACGACAAATATAATTATTTTTTTAATTATCCATTTGGTTACCAATCGATTTTTTTAAGTAAAAAATCATTTGCTTTCGAGAAGTGCTTGCACCCCAAAAAACCACGATGAGCCGAAAGTGGCGAGGGATGCGAAGTTGTCAAAATCAAATGCTTTGAAGCATCTATCAACGATTTTTTTTGTTGTGCATAAGCCCCCCAAAGCATAAAAACCACCCGATCTGCACGTTCTGAAATCAACCGAATCACCGCATCGGTAAATGTTTCCCAACCTTTTCCTTGATGGCTTCCTGCTTGTCCTTCGCGTACAGTAAGAGTTGCGTTCAACAACAAAACACCTTGTTTTGCCCAACGTTCGAGATTTCCCGAAGAGGGAGCAATGATTCCCAAATCTTGTTGTATTTCTTTGTAAATATTACGCAACGATGGCGGAATTTTTACGCCTTCCGGCACAGAAAACGCCAATCCATGAGCTTGTCCTCGCTCGTGATAAGGATCTTGTCCTAAAATAACCACTTTTATTTTTTGCAACGGACAAACGTTAAACGCATTAAACACCAATTGTTTGGGAGGAAAAACGGAAGATTCTTGAGCAGAAAACAAATTATTTTCCACACAAGAATCAGCATATTCTTTTTCTAAAAAATGAAACAATGCAACAAAATAATCTTTTTGAATTTCTTCCGAAAACAACGATTTCCACGTTTCATCTAACGGAAATTGTTTCAAAATCATAACTAAAAAACGTTTTTATTTCTCCTTCAATGTCAGCCAAATTCCCTTTTGCAGATTTGCATTTGGGAAAGGCAACTCCAACAAAGAACACAAAGTTGGAGTTATATCCAACACCGAAACAGACGATGTTATGGTTTGAGGAGCAATTTTCCAACCCGAAATAATCAGCGGAGCAAAATTATTCATTCGACTACTTCGTCCTATTTTTACTTCCTCTTTTGGGACATCGACCCAGCCCGGTTTCAAAAAGACCAAAACATCGCCACCTTTGTCGTAACGAAATGCCAATTTTGCTCGACGAACAAATTCATCATCGTTCGTAATTTGCTCCATATCTTTTGCTGTAAATGCCGTTTGTACGCCTTCAAACCGACGCATAAATTCAGCCACTTTTTGAGCCACATCGTCAAAATCAAGTCCCGCCAGACGAATTTCTTCCCGATTCAAATACAATTGACCATTGCTATATCCCACAAAGAAATCAACTTGACCATAAATTGCCATCAAATAAGTACCAAGCAACGACATTGATCGATCTCCGACAAAATATCCGGTCGGTATTCCATATTGTTTTAAATATTCAGGCGAAACATATTCTTCTTGCGATGCAGTCACTACGTAAAGGACGTCTCCCAAACTACACAATTCATCAACTTCGTCCATAAATCGTTTCAAATCTTTATCCAAACGATAATACATATCTTGCATTTCGGCAGTCAATCCCGCAGCCGAAACCATTCCTTCTCCTCTAACAGTGAGCTGCAGATTAAGCAAATCTGTATCGTCATCAACTCCTAAATATTCGTCGTTCAATGCACGAAGCGACAAATCGATCACCGCCGAATTGGCAAAAGGAGATTGTAAAAACAATTTTGCTTGCTCATATCCTGACAATTTTCCTAATTTATAGACAAAAAAAGTAGATGAAGGATTTTTGTAAGATTGTGTTTTATAAAATACTTGTGGCAAAAGATTAACCCAATCGTCTTGCATGTATTCTTTTATTTGTCCTTCCAAGTTAAAATTCATTGCCCAAGACGGCAAAATTGTACCATAATAAGACGACGTAGCCCATTGTGCAGAAAAGGGATCCAACCAAACCGCCTTTCCTCCGTGTCCGGCAAGCAAAATCGTTGATTCGGGGTTGATTCCTATGGCACAAGTTTTTCCTTTTCCTCCACTCCACAATCTTATTTCATCAGATAAAGTGCTACATTCCAACGATTTAGGAGAATATTTTTCTGCCGTATTGATACCTTCACAAGCCGGATCTCGCAAAATAGAATAAGGTTGTTGAAGTATTGTATCCCAACAATTATTTGCCGTAATTCCATGAACTGCCGGAACCGTTCCCGACATAATTGTTGCATAATCTGCAAAACGACCAACATTCATGTAAGGATAACTCATTCGTTTGGCATAAGCTCCCGATTGAATCAATCGCTTGAAGCCACCTTCATCAAAGTCGTCCCACAACAAAGATATATAATCCGAACGCAATCCGTCAATTACGATATTAACCACCAATTTAGGTCGTCGAACAGTTTGCGAAAATGTATAATTGCTAAAAAGAAAGACAAAAAGAAGAAAAAAATAACGACTCAATATTTTCATCATTTAAAAGGCAAAAAATTATTTTTTAATCGCAAAATCACACGAATAAACAATGCTACCATCAAAGGCAAAAATGCAATATTAAAACATTGTGGCAAAAAGAGATAACCACTAATAGCGACTAAATTTGTGATCAATAACGCAACATAAAATAGATTGTTTAGTTTCTTGAAGCGAAATGGTAAAAAAATCAGCATCAACAAATATAATGGATTGAGCCATAATAAATTATAATTTTCTCCAACCAAAGGATGAAACGAAAAAAACGTTAGAAAGAAAACCACACTTCCTAAAATTCCAACTACGAAAAACAAAACGACATCAAAACATTGTGCAAAACGAGGAAAGAAAATCGAACAAATCACAACAAACAACAACACAAAACACATTGCGTAAAGAGGTTCTGGTTGTTGAGGAGAAAGATCAATTGAAAAAGAAGGCAACATTTGAGACGATTCAACAACTACGGGAGAACCGTCTTGTCGAGTAGCCGTTGATAATGCTTTTTCTAATTCCTGAGGCAAATACATGATATTTCGAGCCGAAGCTTCTTGATCCGATTCTGCTCCAATCAAAAGATCAATACCAAACTTTGTCCATGTATTTTTCCCCACATAACGCTCTATTGAGTGACGAAATGTTTCGCCGGAAGTAGAATCATTTTGATAAAAAATATCCCCATGCAAAGACTCTTCTATCATATCTCTTGGGCGTGTTGCACAATTATCATACACAAAATTGTAACGATATTTTCTATTTTCAGGACGATAATTTATAATCAAAGCCTCAAACAAATGTTGTTTCTCAAGCAACGACATATTCAACACTTGTTCTCGAACTCCAATTTTTCGATCTTCATATCGATATTTAAAAAACATCGTATAATCAATACCCAATTCATAATCTGTTGCCCCAGACACAAATTTACCATAGAAATACTCCGTTTCAAAATCAAACATTCCATAATTATATGCCAAATCAATGCCTAATTGAGGATCACAAATTCGAATAGCCGTATGACCAAACGCCGCATAAAGCGCACGTCCGGGATCACACGTCAAAATACTCACTTTTGCACTATCTGTCAATTGTTGAGAAGAAACAGACGTTGAAAACAAAAATAAAAAAGATAATATTATTGCATTAAAATATTTCATTATTCAACAAAAAAAAAACGAACTAAATAAAAAACGAAAAACTTTTCGTTCTTGTTTAGTTCGTAATAAAAAAATATTCTTTATTTCTTAGACTCTACCGAAGGTTTTGCTATCGGACCCATATCGCAAGTTCCCGAGAAAATAGCCTTTGGTTCAATCACTAACACTTTAGTTTTTACATCTCCCGAAACTTTTGCTGTCGATTTCAACGACAACGTATCCGAAACAACTATATTTCCATTAAGCATTCCCATAATTTCCGCATTAGCACACTGAACTTCTCCCTCCAACTTTCCACTTGGACCAATAACCACTCGACCGGAACATTTCAAAGTTCCTTCTACCGTTCCGTCTATTCGAAAATCTGATTCTGCAATAATATCTCCTTTTACAATCGTTCCTGAAGCAAGCACATTATGCCCTACTCCATTATTTATTACTTCTTTTGCCATTATTAATTTCTGATTATTAAATTATACAAATAAACACTTTTTTTCAACAAAACTTTACAAAGATAAGGAAAAGAAATCACAAAGACTTTAAAGAATTCATTTTTTATCTTAAAAAATCTTACAAAAATAAAAAAAAGCACATTTTTCAATGTGCTTTTTACTTTGAGCGGGAAACGGGGCTCAAACCCGCGACCCTCAGCTTGGAAGGCTGATGCTCTATCAACTGAGCTACTCCCGCAAATTCGTTATAACGTGGGTAGTGATGGATTCGAACCACCGAAGGCGTAAGCCAGCAGAGTTACAGTCTGCCCCATTTGGCCACTCTGGTAACTACCCAAACAATTGATCTCTCAATTGCGAGTGCAAAGATACAAATTATTATGTATCTACCAAATTTTTTTCTACATTTTTTTTGAAAAAGCTATCATTTTTAATGCCGTAATAGCAGCTTCATCTCCTTTATTCCCATATTTTCCTCCGGATCTATCAATTGATTGTTGCATGTCATTGTCGGTCAATACACCAAAAATAAAGGGAATATTGTATTTAACATTCAATTGAACAAATCCTTGTGTGACGCCTTGTGCAATAAATTCAAAATGTGGAGTTTCTCCACGAATTATACATCCTAAACCAATTATAGCATCACAAGAAAGATTCTCCGCCATTTTTTTTGCTCCAAAAGTAAGTTCAAATGCTCCAGGAACAAAATCAACGAAAATATTTTCCTCTTTCACTCCATTTTTCACTAACGTTTGATACGCTCCATCAAGGAGAGCATGCGTTATATTGTCATTCCATTCACTGACAACAATTGCAACACGATATGAAGTTGCATCGGGTAAAGATTGAGAATTATATTCCGATAAATTATGATATTTTGTAGCCATAGATTAAAATTAAAGAAAGAGAGTTGAGTAAATATTCAAACCCAACTCTCTTTTTATATTCGATTTTATTTTGAAATTTCCAAATATTTATCTATATCTTGGGCTTCTGTGCTTGTGATGTATTTGTCTTTAATCAATTGAAATAATTCTGTTGCTTTTGCTTTATCTCCTGATTGGAAAGATAAAATCGCTGCCTTTTTCAAATACAACGGAGCAAATGCTTTATTTTCTGATTCGTACGCTTTTTCGTAATACGACAATGCTTTTTCAACCTTGTTTAATTGCGAAGCCGCATCGCCCATAAGACCATACATTACAACCGAGACATTCACATCTCCATTGCCATCAAAATCATCTGCATAATTTATTGCTTTTTCGTATTCTCCTAATTTGTAAGAACAAATAGCCGCATAAGCTTTTGACAAATTTCCTGCATCTGTACAATTATATTCATCTGCAATTTTTGCGAATCCTACAAAGTCATCTCCATTTCCATTCAAAGCAATAGCAAATGAATCTACTGCAAAATATCGTTCTCCAAGCACAACTTGATTTTGAGCCTCAATAGCTCGAGGTCCCATATAAAAACGACTAATTAAAAAAATCGCACACGCAACAAGAATTACTGCTAAAACCGAATAAATAATATGTTTTTGATATTTTTCAAAAAAAGCTTCTGACTTAGAAATCACTTGTTCAATTTCTGCAGCACCATCGATATTTTGATTTTTATTTGTTGACATTTTCTTTATTAAAAAAAATTAAACATTAAAATTTTTAACGCATTTCTGTATATGGAATTTCATCTTTGTCGCCATAATTCAAATTTTCTCCACCCATACCCCAAATAAACATATAATTGCTTGTTCCTGCGGCAGCGTGAATACTCCATTCCGGAGATGTGATTGCTTGTTCGTTTTGCATCCAAACAAGACGTTGTTGTTTTGGTTCTCCCATCAAATGACAAATTGCATTTCCATCTGGCACATTAAAATAGAAATACGCTTCCATTCGACGAGTATGAGTATGTGCCGGCATTGTATTCCATACACTTCCTGGTTTTAATTCTGTCAATCCCATTTGAAGTTGATTTGTTCCTCCGCCTTTCTTTTGTTCAAGCACAGTTTTTACAATCAATTGATTTACAACACGATCGTTGCTATCTTCCATTTTTCCATATTTATCACTTTTTGCGATAGCATATTTTTTTGGATCTGCATTTTTATCTGTTGTAATCAACTGAGTGATATATTCCTTATATGCCGGAGTTGAATTGATATAAAACTTCGCTGGTTTTTCGGGATTTACACTTCTAAATGTAACTTCTTTTTTGCCACAACCAACATAAAGTCCTTCTTTAAAATTCATTTTGTACTCTTTCCCATCGACCGTAACAATACCTTCACCTCCAACATTAATTACTCCCAATTCTCGACGATCTAAAAAATGTTCTGCTTTCAATTCGTCAAAAGTTTCAAGTTTCAAAGTTTTTGATACTGGCATTGCTCCACCATAAATCAAACGATCATACAGCGTATAAGTCAAATTGATTTGATCTGCTTCCATTACTTTTTCCATCAAAAAAGCAGAACGAAGACGTTCGGTATCATACGTTTTAACATCTTGAGGATGACATGCCGTCTGCACTGTAAAATTCACTTGTGCCATTAACGCAAGAGCGAAAAAACTCATTGCAATTGATAAAAATACTTTTTTCATTTTACTTTATAGCTTAAATTTATTTATTATTTCTGTTAAGAATTTATTGTTTCTGTTTCTTTTTTTATTGCTCGATGATTCAAGAAAACCAAGAAACTTGTAAATAACACAAGAATCGCTATTCCAATATATTTAATCTTTGCAGTAAAGAAATATACCATCCATGCCAACGGACTTGACGCAAAATCAAGAGAACAACCGTCAAATCCTGAAGGAATTGCCAAAGCCGTATCACCTGTTTGAGCATAAACTGCTTTTGCTGCCGAAGTAAATTCCGGAGCCATATAAGTCACAAGATAAACTCCAATTACAAGACTCACAAGTCCTATGATAAATGTTTTTACGACATTTCCTTTCGTAATTGGCAAAACTAATGGGAAAAGATAAAACATTCCCGCCAAAGAAGCCAATGGTAAGAATTCATTTCCTGGCAAAATAACAGAAAGGAAAAGAATAACCGGAATCAACAACAAAGAAACGACCAACGTTGTTGGGTGACCAATCACCAATGCCGGACTCATACCAATATTCAATCCCGAAGAATTTTTAAATTTCTTGGCAATCAATTCGCGAGTAGCGTCTGAAATCGGACGCAAACCTTCGATAAACAACGAAGTAATACGGGGAACCAATTCCATTACAGCTCCAATCTTAATACCAACACCGAGAATCATCGGAATATTATCTACTATTTCATTCCACGATTTACAAGATAATGTTGCTATTCCGGCACCTACAATTACACCTAAAAAAAGAGGTTCTCCAAGAATTCCAAATTTTTTCTTCAAACCTTCTGCATCAATATCCAATTTTGAAAAACCAGGAATTCTATCCATCAACCAATTCAATCCTATTGCGTAAGGAACAAATCCCGCACTAAATGGTTGCGGAATTGAAATTCCGTCCATCTTATCATAAAATTTTTGAAACTTAGAAGCCGTATAATCTGCCAAAACAAGAGTTATCACATAACAAACAATAGCTGCAAAAAATCCCCACAACAAACTTTGTCCCATTGCAAAATAAACGACTGCTCCAATAAAAGCAAAATGCCAATAATTCCAAAGATCAATATTCACAGTTTTTGTTGTCCGTGTCACAAGCATCAAAAGATTCACCACAAGACATACCGGAATAACAAATGCTCCAACCGAAGTATTATATGCCACTGCGGCTGCCGCAGGCCACCCCATATCAAAAACTTTCAAATTTAAATCATAAATCTCTACTACTTTTGAGAGTACCGGACCAAGTGTTGATGTTAAAAGTGCCGTGATAATACTCAAACCAACAAATCCGACTCCAACATACAATCCGCTTTTTAATGCTTTAGTAAATTTTATTCCAATACAAAGTCCAAGAATCGTAAAAATAATAGGCATCATCACTGCCGCTCCCATTCCAATAATGTAATTAAAAACGGACTCTATAGACGATAATACTGCAGACATACTTTTATAATTTTAATTCATTAATATTTAATTGTGATATTATGAGCAACTTCTTCTGCTACTTTTCTTGCTTCTTCAGTAGAATCAGCAACCGTCAAAGCTACTGCCATACGGCGACCAATTCGAGTGATTGGTTTTCCAAACAAACGTATTTTTGTATTTGGAATTTTTGCCGCTTTTTCAATGTCAAAAGAAGGACAATGCGACAATTCTGCCGCTTTTACAACATGACTCGCTCCTGAAGAAATCAGACGTGTATCAACCGGAAGACCCAAAATTGCTCTTACATGCAATTCAAATTCTGACATCCATTGTGTTACCATCGTAACCATTCCCGTATCATGTGGACGCGGAGATACTTCACTAAAAATCACATTTTCGCCACAAACAAATAATTCCACCCCAAACAAACCATTTCCTCCAAGAGCATCTGTTACTTTTTTTGCAATTTCTTGTGCTTTTTGCTTCGCAACATCAGACATTGCCGCCGGTTGCCAACTTTCATGATAATCTCCTGAGATTTGAACATGTCCGATTGGTTCGCAAAAGAAAGTTCCAAAATTGGTACGAACAGTCAACAAAGTTATTTCATAATCAAACTTGACAAATTCTTCAATAATAATCTTCGCTCCATTTCCTCGTGCCGATTCTTTTGCATAACTAAACGCTTGATCAATATCTTCTTCACTTTTTATCGTACTTTGTCCTTTTCCCGAAGATGACATGATCGGCTTTGTAACACATGGTATTCCAATTTGCTTTACCGCATCGCGAAATTCTTCGATTGTTTCCGCAAACATATACTTTGCCGTAGGCAATTTCAATTCTTCTGCTGCCATTCGACGAATACCTTCTCTATCCATCGTCAAACGAACCGCATGGGCAGTCGGAACAACATTAAATCCTTCTTGTTGGAGCAACTCCAATTCTGCTGTATCTATCGCTTCAATTTCCGGAACGATATAATCCGGTTTTTCTTTTTCTATAATCTGACGAAGTGCTTTTCCATCTTTCATGTCAACAACATAACGACGATGAGCCACTTGATGTGCCGGAGCGTTGTCATAACTATCCACCGCGATACATTCCAACCCTAAACGCTGTGCCTCAATCAAAACTTCTTTTCCCAATTCACCAGAACCAAGAAGAAGCAACTTTGTAGCATTTTGTTTTAATGGAGTTCCAATCATAAAAAAATAATTTTTTAGGGAATTTTTAGTTCAAAAAAAATCAATCGATTAAATCAAATCCTGTATAAGGAACAAGGACTTTTGGAATTCGTATTCCTTCCGGTGTTTGGTTATTTTCGAGCAACGCTGCGACAATACGAGGAAGAGCCAAAGCAGAACCATTCAACGTGTGACAAAGTTGTATTTTTTTGTTATCATCACGATAACGACACTTCAAACGATTTGCTTGATAACTTTCAAAATTAGATACCGAACTAACCTCTAACCAACGTTGTTGAGCTACCGAGAATACTTCAAAATCGAAACAAAGCGATGCTGTGAAACTCATATCTCCGCCACAAAGACGAAGTATGCGATATGGTAATTCTAATTTTTGAACAAGACTTTCCACATGAGCAAGCATTTCTTTATGACTTTCTTTAGAATGTTCCGGAGTATCAATACGCACAATCTCTATTTTTGAAAATTCATGCAATCGATTCAATCCTCGAACATCTTTGCCATAACTTCCGGCTTCTCGACGAAAACATTGCGTATATGCACAATTTTTTATCGGCAATTGTTTTTGATCCAAAATTACATCACGATAAATATTTGTAACCGGAACTTCTGCCGTTGGGATAAGATACAAATCATCAAGTTCGCAATGATACATTTGTCCTTCTTTGTCAGGAAGTTGACCCGTACCATAACCCGAAGCCGCATTTACAACAGTCGGTGGCATAACTTCTACATATCCAGCCTTTCGTGCTTCATCTAAAAAGAAATTGATCAATGCTCGTTGAAGAATTGCTCCTTTTCCTTTATACACAGGGAATCCTGCTCCCGTAATTTTTACTCCTAAATCAAAGTCAATCAAATCATATTTTTTTGCCAAATCCCAATGAGGAAGAGCTCCTTCACAAAGTGTTGGCATCACGCCTCCTTCTTTTTCTACCACATTATCCTCAGCCGTTTTCCCATCAGGCACTTCATCGGAAGGAATATTCGGAACTGTACAAAGCAAACGTACGATTTCTGCTTCAGCAACTTTCATTTCTTCTTCAAGCAATTTATTTGCATCTTTCATTCCTGCAACTTGCAAACGAGCCGTTTCTGCTTCTTCTTTTTTTCCTTCTTTCATCAACATTCCTATTGATTTTGAAATCTGATTCAATTTTGCAAGATTTGCATCTAATTGATTTTGAGCACTTTTTCGTTTATCATTAACTGCAATTACTTGATTCAACACTTCTGTAGCATCAAAATGTTTTCGAGCTAATTTACGAATTATCTCGTCTTTTTGTTCCGTAATTTGTTTAATTGTCAACATATTTCTATAGAAATAAAATATTCTTACGTAAAATTTTTCTCCATCACATTAAGAGTGCAAATATAAAAAAAAGACGGCATATATAAAAATATATACCGTCTTTGTGTCATAAAAAGACTATTTAAATCTTAATTATTTTGTGCGATTGGTTCAATTGAAACGTAAGATTTGTTGTTCTTTTTCTTACGGAACGTTACGATACCATCTTTTAGTGCAAAAAGAGTATGATCTTTTCCCATACCCATATTTTCTCCAGGATTATGTACAGTACCGCGTTGACGCACGATAATGTTTCCTGCTTTTGCAAATTCGCCACCAAAGATTTTCACACCAAGTCGTTTACTTTCTGACTCACGACCGTTCTTAGAGCTACCAACCCCTTTTTTATGTGCCATTTTTAATTCCTTTCTTTAGTTTAGATTAAGCAATAATATCATTGATTAACACTTGTGTAAATTGTTGACGATGTCCATTCAATTTACGATAACCTTTACGGCGTTTTTTGTGGAATACAAGAACTTTATCACCTTTCACGTGATCAAGAACTTCAGCAACCACTTTTGCTCCTTCTACCGTTGGAGTTCCTACAGTTACAGTTCCATCGTTGTCTACAAGAAGCACTTTTTCAAATTCAACTTTTGAACCTACTTCTGCTTCATTCATGCGGTGAACAAACACTTTCTTTCCTGCTTCCACCTTGAATTGTTGTCCTAAAATTTCGACAATTGCGTACATATAAATAAATATTAAAAAATTATCGGGGAGGCGAGTTTTTTCAAAAAAAATCAAAACTACTTCTACTTGCCTCTGTGCGAAACGGGTGCAAAGATAAGATTATTTTTTTGAATATCAAAACGTTTTCAACAAAAACGCAAATTCTCTTCTTTTTACTTTATTTTATACTTGACAAAATTTCAAATGCCCGATCTATCGTATTTATGTTTTTTATCAAAATACTTCGTTTATTATTTTCTTCTTTCAGTTGTGTTGTCTGAATATGTGTAGTCACATATTGTAATAAAGTACCAAAAATATCGCTTTTGTAATATACCGAATTAAAATTAGAAACAAGGTAAAGAATCATTTTCCCTTTTTTCAATACCAAACGTTCTATTCCCAATCGTTGAGCTTCCCATCGAAGTCGAAGTGCTACAAACAAACGTTCTACATCTTCCGGAATTTCTCCAAATCGATCTTTTAAACGCAATTTATATTGCGAAAGTTGAACTTCCGACGAAATATTGTCCAGCTCTCGATAAAGATTCATTCGTTCTGTTACATTTTCTACATACCATGTTGGAATCATCAATTCCAAATCACTTTCAAATTGAGATTCGGACACATAATTTGTTGAATTATTTTTAGCTTGAATTTCTTCTGCATACAAATCCGAAAATTCAGCTTCTTTTAATTCTCGAACCGCTTCTTCCAAAATTTTTTGATATGTTTCATAACCCAAATCTGCGATAAATCCACTTTGTTCCGCTCCAAGCAAATTTCCGGCTCCACGAATATCAAGATCTTGCATCGCTATTTGAAATCCGCTACCCAAATCCGCAAACAACTCTATGGCTTGTAATCGACGACGGGCTTCTGTTGTAAGTGTCGACAACGGAGGAGAAATCAAATAACAATATGCTTTTCGATTCGTCCGACCTACTCTGCCTCGCAGCTGATGCAAATCACTCAAACCAAAATTTTGTGCATTATTTATAATAATTGTATTTGCATTAGGAATATCAATTCCGGATTCTATAATCGTGGTCGCAATCAACACATCGTATTCATAATCAATAAAATCCAAAATAATTTCTTCCAATTTTTCCGGACTCATTTGTCCATGACCAACAGCAATACGAGCTTGTGGAACAATACGACGCACAAACGATTCTACTTCGTAAATTGTACCAATTCGATTATTCACGATAAAAACTTGACCATTTCGTGCCATTTCACGTTCTATCGCTTCACGAATAACATCTTCGTTCATCTGACAAAGTTCCGTTTGTACCGGATAACGATTGGGCGGAGGCGTATTGATGATTGACAAATCACGAGCTCCAAGAAGAGAAAATTGCAACGTTCGAGGAATTGGAGTTGCCGTCATTGTCAGCGTATCAACATTAACCTTCATCGCTTTTAGCTTTTCTTTCACCGCAACCCCAAATTTTTGTTCTTCATCAATAATCAGCAAACCAAGATCTTTAAATTTCACATCTTTTCCCACCAATCTATGCGTACCAATGAGAATATCTATCTTTCCCTCCGAAAGTTGAGCAACAACTTTTTTTACTTCCGTTGAAGTTCTCGCTCGAGACAAATAATCTATCGTACAAGGAAAATCTTTTAATCGCTCCGAAAACGACCGAAAATGTTGCAACGCCAACACCGTTGTTGGCACCAAAACAGCCACTTGTTTGCCATCTGTCACAGCCTTAAATGCCGCTCTCATCGCTATCTCCGTTTTCCCAAATCCAACATCACCACAAACCAACCGATCCATCGGCAACGAACGTTCCATGTCCGCCTTCACATCTTGCGTTGCCTTCAACTGATCCGGAGTATCTTCATAAACAAACGACGCTTCTAATTCTTGTTGCAAATAAGTATCCGGAGAATAAGCAAAACCCTTTTCTGCTTTCCGCAAAGCATACAAACGAATCAAATCTCGAGCTATATCCTTGACTTTCTTCTTCGTTCGCTCCTTCAATCGCTCCCAAGCACCCGAACCCAACTTATTGATTTTAGGAGGTTCGCCTTCTCTTCCTTTATATTTCGCTATGCGATGAAGATTATGAATACTCACAAAAATCACATCACCATTTTTATAAATCAATTTAATCACTTCCTGACGCTTTCCATTAGCATCTACTTGCTTCATCAAACCACCAAACTGACCAACGCCATGATCTATATGCGTAACATAATCTCCAATCTGAAACTGCGACAATTCTTTCAACGTTAAAATCGCCTTCCCATTGCGTGCTCGATCACTCTTTAATGTATATTTATGATAACGATCAAAAATCTCGTGATCACTAAAAATACAAACTTTCATATCATGATCCACAAATCCGGAATGAAGCGTCTTCAATACCGCCGAAAAACTTATTCGAACTCCTTTATCCTCAAATATCGATTTTATACGATCCGTTTGTTTCAAACTATCACTCAAAATATAAATCTGATAACCTTCTGAAAGAAACTCTTTAAAAGAAGATACCACCAAATCAAAATTCTTATGATAAAGCGGTTGTGGAGATGTTGAAAAAACAAAATCCGCTTTGTTTCCTACTACAAAACGCATTTGAGAAAATTTTTCTATCTCTTCCGAAAAATTTTCTCCATTGATCATCATTCCCGAAAAATCAACATTCTCCTCCATTCTTGCCACCAACGTCGCATCATAAACCTGCTTGATTCGCTCCCGCAAAAACGCCAAATCACCAAATGCCAAACACACATTATCCGACAAAAACTCAAAAAACGAAATCGCATTCGACTCCATCGCCAATTCTTGCACATTAGGCGACAAAACAGCCTCACGACACGGCGACTCCGACAATTGCGTCTCTATATCAAACAATCGAATTGTATCTACCTCATTCCCAAAAAAATCAATCCGATAAGGCAATTCATTTGAAAAAGAAAACACATCTACAATACTCCCTCTGACCGAAAACTGACCCGGCTCATACACAAAATCAACTCGCTCAAATCCCATCGACACAAATTGCTCAATCAACAACTCCTGATCCCATTCCTCTCCTTCTCGAATCAAAATCGACTTCTCCGCCAACGTCTTTTGTGCTATCACCTTCTCCACCAACGCTTCCGGATAAGTCACCACTATCACTCGACGAGACGACGACAATCTACCCAACGTATCTGTCCGCAAAACCTCATTCGACAAATTCGCCTTTCCCAATCCTATCGTCCGACTATATGCAGATGGAAAAAACAACACTTCGTCCATGCCCAACATCTGAACCAAATCATTATACACATACGCCGCACTATCCTTATCCTCCGACACATAAACTATCGTCGACAACAATTTCTCATAAGCACACGCCAAAAACAACGACAACGACGAACCTTGCAATCCGCCTACCGTCATACGTTTGTTCTGCTTTGCATACTCTATCGATTGCT
The DNA here is from genome assembly GCA_017646805.1 of Paludibacteraceae bacterium. Classification (GTDB taxonomy): domain Bacteria; phylum Bacteroidota; class Bacteroidia; order Bacteroidales; family Paludibacteraceae; genus UBA4363. The sequence goes on from JAGCLW010000040.1 coordinate 15,714, forward strand.
TTACGATAGGGTGCTTTGCATAAAGATGATACAATTCATAAAGAGTCATTTCCTTTTTTTCTTCAAAAAATAATCAACACAAAAAAGAGTAATATCTAAAAAAATATTACTCTCTAAAAAAAAAAGTGACCCTGCCAGGATTCAAACCTGGAACTTTCACATCCGAAGTGTGACGCTCTATTCAGTTGAACTACAGGGCCGAAACCAACGTCTTTTTCGCTAACGCAACGCAAAGGTACCATCTATTTTTGAATTCTCCAATTTTTATAAACATTTCTTATTTGCATAAAAGCAAATAAGTGATTCATGTCGCCAAAGTGCAAAAAAAGTAGCTGAAAGCGAATATAACATTTGGTGTTATGATGGCTATGAAGGAAGTTTGACGGGTTGGTTGCTTCCGTATGTAGAGCCGTCGTATAAGGTAACCATCAAAGATGATGATTACCCGGAGAAGACGGGCGACTATTATGTGATTGCTACGGAGGTAGAGTTTAGTAGTAGCGGAGGCGTAAGGAAGGTGATATTAGGAAAGAGGATTTTTTAAGCGGGGAGAGCGTAGAAACCATATTCTTTTTCAGGATCTCCAAAACGAACGGTAAATGTGGCATCTTCTTCGGAATCGACAAATTGAATTGCTATACCTTCATTCTTGGTAAGTCGCCACTCGCCACAAAATCGAGGGTTAAAGTCAACGAACTTGATAACCAGATCGGCTGGTCCGTCTTTAACGACGTAGATGTATAAGTCGACAAATTCACCCTTTTTGGCTATGTGGACTGAACCGGTTAGGTAGTAAGTAACGGTTTCCATTCCGTATACTTTGGTTATTTTGCAACCGGCAACGGGATTTTCCCGAACCATTTGAGCATAAGAAATGATGCCAAATGAAAGAAGCGTTACTATTAAAAATAATTGTTTCATGTTTGTTGGTGTTAATGTGAGTATGCAAATGTAAAAAAAAATTATAAAAAACAAAAAAAATGGATATATACGCACAAATAAAAAAATCGCTCAAAGAGATTGCCGGGCAAGGCAAACAAGTGATTCATGTTCTTCATTTCCGAAGAACCTATATTCAATTGAAAATCATCTAAA
>JAGCLW010000041.1 GCA_017646805.1 Paludibacteraceae bacterium
AAAATCAATCAATAATAAAAAAAGACGCTATGAAAATAGCGTCTTTTTTTTGTCAATTGGTCGTCATGGTGCATATTTTGAGACAAATGATTTTTTTTGTACTTTTGCAAAGTTTTTTTTGAAAAGAAATATGCAAGAAGATTATTCGTTTTTTGATAAAAATGTTATTGAATTTGTGCGAGTGAGTGCGGAGTATTGCAATACGATAGACAATCTCTCTTCGCTTGATAAACAGCAGTTTATTGATCGCATGTTGAAGCTTCTTCCGTTGCTTTATCTCAAAGCGGAAATGTTGCAATTGGAAGAGTCGGAAAATGACGTGATGTTAGAAACGTTTGTTTCGGAAGTACACTACAATCATGTTCTCAATCAAGTTGCTTCATTGTTGGCAGAAGACGATCGATATATCGAGGTGTTTACCGCCGGAATTGAGTTTTCGGAAGAGGGCGTGGCACAAGATATTTCGGAACAAATCGCAGACATTTATCAAGATTTGAAAAATTTGATTTGCCGTTTTCAAGGGGGATTGCAAGAGGTGATGAAAGCGTCGGTAGAAGAAACCGTTTCGTCGTATCGTGCGTATTGGGGGCAACGTTTGGTAAATGCGTTGAGAGCATTGCATCACGTGAAATACAAAGAAAGTTTGAATAATTTAATTCTTTAAAAAAATTACTATTTTACCCAAAATATCGAAAGAGGAAGTCAATCAATTGCCCGTTGAGCATTTTTCGGGAGAGATTGTAGTGGTTGATACGGCAAAAAGTGCGGATCAAGCCATTGCGTATTTGTTGACGCAGTCGGTGGTAGGTTTCGATACCGAAACTCGTCCGTCATTTAAGCGAGGAAAGTCCAACAAAGTCGCTTTGCTTCAGTTGGCAACCGAAGACAAATGTTTTTTGTTTCGTCTCAACAAAATTGGATTGACGGCGTCTATTGCTCGATTTTTTGCTTCGGAAAAGATAAAAAAAATTGCACTTTCGTCGAAAGATGATTTTGCGGCATTGAACAAACGGCGAGTGATTGCACAAAAAAATGTTTTTGAAATACAGCAAGTCATTGGTAATTATGGCATAGAAGAATTGAGTTTGCAAAAAATTTATGCCATTTTGTTTGGAAAAAAAATCACAAAATCGCAACGTCTTTCCAATTGGGAAGCCGATCAGTTGGATTTGAAACAACAACTTTATGCGGCGACCGACGCTTGGGCAACGTTGCGGATTTATTTACGATTGCTTGAGATAGAAGAGCAATTGAAAAGAGATTATCATTTAGATATAAACAGTACGGAAAAATGAAAAAAGTATATCTGCGAAAGGGCAAAGAAGATTCTCTTCTTCGTTTTCATCCATGGGTTTTTAGCGGTGCAATTGCAAAAGTGGACGAAGGCATAGAAGAAGGCGATTTGGTGAAAGTGATTTCTTCGTCCGGTCGGTTTGTTGCGATTGGACATTTTCAAATAGGAAGTATCGCTGTGCGAGTGTTGTCGTTTGAAGATAGAGATATAAATCGTTTGTTTTGGGAAGAACGAATCAGTGCGGCATACGAAGTGAGAAAAAGTCTTCATTTGTTGCGAGAAGACAATAATACGTTTCGTTTGATTCATGGCGAAGGCGATTTGTTGCCCGGATTGATAATCGATATTTATGGCGATAGTGCTGTGATTCAGGCTCATAGTGTAGGAATGCACTATGTGCGTCAAACGATTGCCGAGATATTGATAGCAACGGTGGACGGACTGAAAAACGTTTATTATAAAAGCGAAACGACATTGCCGTTTAAAGCCGAACTTAACGACGCAAAAGAAAATGGCTATTTGATTGGTTCGATGTCAGATGCCGTTGGGATTGAAAATGGCGTGAAATTTCATATCGATTGGCTTCGTGGTCAAAAAACGGGATTTTTTATTGATCAGCGAGAAAATCGAGCTTTGTTGGAGCATTATTCAACAGGAAAAAAAGTGTTGAATATGTTTTGCTACACGGGAGGATTTTCGTGTTATGCCATGCGAGGAGGAGCCGAGTTGGTACATTCGGTGGATAGTTCATCAAAGGCAATTGATTTGACGAACAAAAATATAGAATTAAATTTTCAAGACACATCTCGTCATCAATCATTTGCTGTTGATGCGTTTAAGTTTCTTGATGAAATGAAGACCGATTATGATGTAATCGTGTTGGATCCTCCGGCTTTTGCAAAACATCGTTCCGCATTGCGAAATGCGTTGCAAGGTTATCGAAAATTGAATGCAAAAGCTTTTGAAAAAATTAAGTCGGGAGGAGTTTTGTTTACTTTTTCTTGTTCGCAAGCAGTCAACAAAGACCAATTTCGTTTGGCGGTTTTTTCGGCGGCGGCACAAAGCAAACGCAAAGTTCGCATTCTTCATCAATTGACTCAACCGGCCGATCATCCGATAAATATTTATCATCCCGAAGGAGAATATCTTAAAGGTTTGGTGCTTTATGTAGAGTAACCAACAAAAAAAGAAGATGGGAATGAATTACGTATTATTGATTTTAGGGTTTGTTTGTGTTCTTTTGGGAGTGATAGGAATTTTTTTGCCGGTACTGCCGACAACTCCGTTTTTATTGTTAGCCTCGGCATTATTTCTTCGTAGTTCGAAACGATGGTACGATTGGTTGCTGAATCATCCGCAATTAGGACCTTATGTGCGGGATTTTATTCTTCATCGTTCGATTCCGATTCGTATCAAAGTGTTGAGTATCTCCATGTTGTGGTTTGGAATTTTATTTAGTGTTTGCATTGTTTCTCCGATGTGGCTCAAAGCACTTTTGCTTTGTGTTGCGGTAGGAGTTACGATTCATATTCTTTCTTTTAAAACAAAAAAATAATTTAGAATAAAGTTTTTTGACTTTTTTGTAAAAATGGCTTTAATTGATGAAATAAAACGTAGACGTACGTTTGCAATTATCTCGCATCCTGATGCGGGAAAGACAACTTTGACGGAAAAATTGTTGCTTTTTGGAGGTGCGATCCATGTGGCCGGAGCCGTAAAAAGCAATAAGATAAAAAAGACGGCAACGTCGGATTGGATGGAAATCGAAAAACAACGTGGTATTTCGGTGGCAACATCGGTGATGGGATTTGATTATGAGGGTTATAAAATAAATATTTTGGATACTCCCGGTCACCAAGATTTTGCTGAAGATACGTTTCGAACTCTTACGGCGGTGGATAGTGTAATTATTGTCGTTGACATAGCAAAAGGGGTTGAAACGCAAACACGAAAATTGATGGAAGTGTGTCGTATGCGAAATACTCCGGTGATTATTTTTGTTAATAAAACGGATCGAAATGGAAAAAATCCGTTTGATTTGCTTGATGAACTCGAAGATGAGTTGAAAATAAACGTGCGTCCGCTCTCTTGGCCAATCAATCAAGGACAAGATTTTAAAGGTGTATACAATATTTACAAACAAAAATTGGATTTGTATCGCCCAAGCAAGCAAGTGGTGACCGAATCGCTTGAGTTTGAAGATATTACATCTCCGGATTTGGAACAACATATAGGAGAAAACGATGCCATGCAATTGCGTGAAGACATGGAATTGATCAATGGCGTGTACGATGCGTTTGACGTCGATGCGTATTTGTCCGGACGATTGGCACCGGTGTTTTTCGGTAGTGCATTGAATAATTTTGGAGTAAAAGAATTGTTGGATTGTTTTGTGGAAATCGCTCCTTGTCCGCGTCCGATTGTGTCGGAAGAAAGAGAAGTAAAACCGGAAGAATCGGCATTTACGGGATTTATATTCAAGATTCACGCAAATATGGATCCGAATCATCGCAGTTGTATTGCGTTTTGTAAGATTTGTTCCGGAAAATTTGAGAGAAATGTTAATTACAAACATATTCGCCACAACAAGCAAATGAAGTTCTCGTCGCCAACGGCATTCATGGCACAACGCAAAGAAACCGTAGATGAAGCTTTTGCCGGAGATATTATTGGTCTTCCGGATAGTGGAGGAACGTTTAAAATCGGAGATACTCTTACGGCAGGCGAGCAATTGCATTTCAAAGGATTGCCGAGCTTTTCTCCAGAGATGTTTAAGTATATTGAAAATGCTGATCCGATGAAGGCAAAACAACTTGAAAAAGGCGTTCAACAACTTATGGACGAAGGCGTTGCACAATTGTTTGTCAATCAATTTAACGGACGAAAAATCATCGGAACGGTAGGACAACTTCAATTTGAAGTAATTCAGTATCGTTTGGAACACGAATATAACGCTATGTGTCGTTGGGAACCAATCTCTTTGTTTAAGGCTTGTTGGATAGAAAGCGATGATAATTCGGCGTTGGAAATGTTTAAAAAACGCAAAGCACAATATATGGCTAAAGACAAGGAAGGAAGAGATGTCTTTCTTGCCGATTCGGGTTATGTGTTGCAAATGGCACAGAATGATTTTCCAAAAATTCGTTTTCATTTTTCTTCGGAATTTTAGATGAAAAAAGTAGAATTTTGGTTTTTTGATAAAAAATAAAAAATGGGAAACTGATATTTTTTGTTTATTTTTGTGAGTTGAATTGGACGGATGGATTATTTTAAATTTTAAAAATTATTATTTATGGGAATTCAAAAAACAAGACAAATTTTGGTTGATGTTGCTCGACAGTTATTTGCAAAAGACGGGAAAGATAATGTGACGATGAATGATATTGCAACAGCATCTCAAAAAGGACGTCGTACGCTTTATACATATTTTAGAAATAAAAATGAGATTTATCATGCGGTGATTGAAAAGGAAATTAAATTGATGCAGGAAAAATTGCAAGAAGTTTTGGATCAAAATCTGACACCTGATCAAAAGTTAATTTCTTTTATGTTTGTCCATCTTCGTGCCGCCAAAGAGGCTTTGACTCGAAATGGATCTTTGAGAGCCGATTTTTTTCGAGATATTTATGAAGTGGAATATACGCGTCGTCGTCTTGACGTTTGGGAAGTCAATCAGTTGAAAACGATTTTAGATGAAGGCGTTGAGTGTGAGGAGTTTGAACCAATGGATACTCAACTGACGGCACAATTGGTTTTGTATTCGTTGAAAGGAATAGAACAACCCTATTTTCGAGATCGAATTAGCGAACATATAGAAAATCGTCAGATAGACATAATTCGTTTCCTTTATCGAGGATTTTCTAACCGAAAGAATTTTAAATCGTATGAAAACAAAGAACAAAATGACTAATAAAGGAAGTTTGTTTGTTTTTGTTGTTTCATTTTTGTTAATCTTGTTTCTTTCTTCTTGTTTTTCAAGCGGTGAGAAACAAGATTCTTTTTATGTGATTTCAACAAACAAAGGAGATTTGCGAATTAAATTGTATGCCGAAACGCCTGAGCATAAAGAACAATTTGAGCATAATTTTGAAACTTCGTTGTATGATGGCGTGCTTGTTCATTCGTTGATTAAAGATTATGCTTTGTCGACCGGAAATGTTGCTTCAAAAGGCGTTTCTCCAAATCGACTTGTTCCGTATCGTGAAAGCGAAGAAACATTAGATGCGGAATTTGGTGTCGGCATGGCAAAAAAAGGTGCAATTGTGGCAATTGCTCGAAATGATGAGCAACAGAATGAATTTTGCTCCGATGCAGAACAATTTATGATTGTCATCGGGCGAGTATATACTCAAGGCGAGTTGGATACGTTGGAATTGAATGATCGAAACAAGCAATTGGAAATTATATTGCAACGTTTGGTTCAGCAAAATCGAAATCAAATCGATGTGGCATCACGAACATCAGAAATTGCGTTCAATCGATTGCAAGATAGTTTGGCGATAGAAGCGGATAAGTTGTTGAAAAAGAAAGAATTATTACATTTTTCAGATGAAGAAAGATTGATTTATACCACCATTGGCGGATTGCCGGAATTGTCAAGAAAAATTACAATTTTTGGTGAAGTTGTCGATGGTTTTGATGTTTTGGATCAAATTAACAATGAACGTGTAAACGAACGAAATTTTCCTTTGGAATTGATAAAAATAGTAAAAACAGAAAAAGATTAATATTTGTTTTTTTATGAACGAACAAAAAATACAGAATAAAAAAGAAAACCCACTGCTTAGTCTTTGTTTCAACATTATTATTCCGGTGTTGATTTTATCTAAATTTTCAACTGCAGAATACTTGGGTCCGAAGTTAGGGTTAGTTGTTGCATTAACATTTCCTGCCGGATATGGTGTGATGGATTGGTTTAAACAACGCAAAGCGAATTTTATCTCAATAGTTGGATTTATCAGTGTTTTATTGACAGGAATTATTGGCGTTTTTGAATTTCCAAGCGAGTTGATTGCATACAAAGAAGCTTCCGTTCCGTTGATTATCGGATTGGCGGTATTGTTGTCTATGCGAACAAAATATCCGTTGATAAAAAAATTATTTTTTAACGAAACATTGATGAATATGGAAAAAATAGAGCAACATTGGAAAGATGAAGATGCCGCAAAACGATTTGAAAAAGTATTGAACATCGCATCGTATATGGTTGCTTTTTCGTTTTTGGTTTCAAGTGTTTTAAATTTTATTTTGGCAAAAATTCTTATCCAAAGTCCTTCTGGGACAGAAGCGTTTGCGGCTGAAATGGCAAAAATGACAGCATTATCATATCCTGTGATTGCAATTCCATCTACAATCGTATTGTTTGGAGCACTTTGGTATGTGTTTAATCAACTAACAAAATTGACAGGATTGAAATTTGAAGAGTTGTTGAATATCAGCGAAGAATAATTTTGGGAAATAGATTTTTACGAAAAAAACGCAAAAATATTAAAATCTAATCATTATCTTTGTGTGGTTTATTAGTAGAAAATAGATATATTTCGCTTATTTTATTTAACTTATTTTTATTTAATTTAAACAATGGCAGAACAAGAAGTACAAAAGCCTTCGGTAGAAAAGTTGAAGGCATTGCAATTGGCAATGGACAAAATTGAAAAAGACTATGGAAAAGGCACCATAATGAAAATGGGCGATGATAAAATTGAAGATATTCCGGTAATTTCAACCGGATCTTTGGGTTTGAATGCGGCTCTTGGTGTAGGAGGTTATCCTCGTGGTCGTGTGATTGAAATTTACGGACCTGAATCTTCCGGAAAAACAACGTTGGCAATTCACGCCATAGCTGAAACTCAAAAGCAAGGCGGTATTGCCGCAATCATAGATGCAGAGCATGCTTTTGATCGTTTTTATGCAGAAAAATTAGGTGTCGATATTGATAATTTGCTTATTTCTCAACCGGATAGCGGAGAGCAAGCTCTTGAAATTGCAGATCAATTGATTAGTTCTTCTGCAATAGACATTATCGTTATAGACTCGGTGGCGGCACTTACTCCAAAAGCTGAATTGGAAGGGGATATGGGAGACAATAAAGTTGGTTTGCAAGCACGATTGATGTCTCAAGCTCTTCGCAAATTGACGGCTTCAATCAACAAAACAAACACAACTTGTATTTTTATCAATCAACTTCGTGAAAAAATTGGAGTTATGTTTGGAAATCCGGAAACGACAACGGGAGGAAATGCTCTTAAATTTTATGCTTCAATTCGTCTTGATATTCGTCGTGTAACACAAATCAAAGACGGAGATGAAGTAATTGGAAATCAAACTCGTGTCAAAGTAATTAAAAATAAAGTTGCTCCACCGTTTAGAAAAGCAGAATTCGACATTATGTTTGGCGAAGGAATTTCTCTTGCGGGAGAGATCGTTGATCTTGGTGTTGAATACGGAATTATTAAGAAAAGCGGCTCGTGGTTCTCATACAAAGATTCAAAATTGGGACAAGGTCGAGATGCAGTGAAACAAATTATTAAGGATAATATAGAATTGAGAGATGAACTTTATTCAATGATTTTGGCAAAAATGCAAAATAAAAGCGAAGATTCATCTCAAGAATAAATTAAAAAAAATAAAAAAATTATGAAAAAAGTTTTGTCTTCAGTAATCCTTTTTGCAGTATTATTTTCGTTTGTATCATGCAACGATGAGCAAAAAGAAAAGGTGTCAGATGCATTAAAATTGAATGGATATTGGCAATGTACAAGTATTGGTGGTGAAATTAGCGGAATTGCAGAAGGAGATGTTGATGGTGGAAAATATACCAAATTGATGTCAATTGGTTTTTTGGGAACAACATCAACAGGTAAATATGCACGTGTGGGAGGAAGTGATGTTGAAGGAATGGCTTCAATGGCGACAGCGGCTTATGATTTGATTAAAAATCTTGGTTCAAAAGAAGCTTGGGAAAAGTTGTTGACTGCAGGAAGTTATACAATCGCAGACGGAGTGATTACGCTTACGCCTAAAGATGGTTCTGATCCGGTTTCGTATAAATATTCATTTTCTGAAGATGGAAATACATTGACATTATCTCAAGAAGTTGCCTCTGCATCAGATAATGAGACGGTGAATACAATTGCCACAACTCTTAACTCAATTTTGTCAGCCGTTGGCAAACAAGAAATTTCCACTTCAGTAAATGTTTCTTATACATATAAGAAAGTTGGCGTCTCAGAATTGAAATCTTTGTTTACAAAAGAAGCTACGGAATAAGAATTTGATACATTAAGAGAAGATTTATCGAATGAATGAAAAAATACGACGAAAAAAAGTTTTCTTTCATATATTATCTTTATCTTTGGTAAGATTTTTTTATTAAATTAAAACATACAAACATTATGTCATTGAACAAAGTAATTTTAATTGGGAACGTAGGAAAAGATCCAGATGTGAAGTATTTCGACAATGGTAACTGCGTGGCAAATTTAACTCTCGCAACGAACGAGCGTGGTTATACAACATCGAATGGAACTCAAGTGCCAGAACGTACAGATTGGCACAATATTGTGGTTCGTCGTGATAATGTTCCTTTTGTAGAAAGATATGTTCATCGAGGATCTCAAGTTTTGGTAGAAGGAAAACTTCGTTATCGTGAATATGAAAAAGAGGGTGTGCGTCGTTTTGTTGCAGAAATTGTTGCAGATCGTATCGAATTTTTTAATACAGGTCGTCGTCCTGATAATTCGACAACAACTAATACTTCAGACTCAAATGCAGTTGCACAAACAGAGCAACCTGTAGTTGCAACTCCATCAAGCGAAACGCCTTTTTAATTAGTGAATTTTAATAGATAAAAAAAATGTTGAGGAAAAATTCCCCAACGTTTTTTTTTGTTTTTTACTAAAATAAACGTGCCGCATTTAGATTAGAACTATCGTTCACAATTATTTTTTTTTGTTATGTGTTTATTTTCAAAATTGTTAAATCGTATGCGTTTAAGTTTATATAGAAGAAATAAGCTTCATTTTAGTTTGTTATTTTTTTCAAAGTTTTTTCCACTTGTTGACGCTCATTGCTACCGATGGTTGAGAGTCGCAACAATGGGATGCCGTAAGTGGCAAGGATGCGATTCTTCTTTTCGTCACGCATTGATTGTGTCGTATCCTCTTTATGATATTGGTAGCCGTCAGTCTCGATTGCAAGTACTGGTTGCTTGCTCACTCGGTTGTAGAGCAGAAAGTCGATATGCGTTTTGGGGTGCAACGCATAAGTTCTATCGTCATTTGATAGCAACGAAACATCACGCAGGAGTTGTCGCAGTGGTTGATGACAGACGATACCTAAATGGCAGAACTTCGTATTCTCCTCAATTATCTGCTCCAACATTGCGTAAGTAATATTTTCCGAATCATATTCTGAAATACGCTTATGATCTTTTAAGTATGCTAATCGAGATTCGGTGTATTGATCGTATAGCAAGTCGAAAATTGAATGAATATTGCTCTCCGTAACCGTGCAATTATTATATTCGATATATGCCAATAAATCGGCTATATTGCAATCCTTTGGCTGCTCATTTCCCGATACCACAAGGCAGAACTTTTGCTTGGCGCGAGATATGGCAACATTGAGCAGATTGGGGTCATCGGAGAATTCGGTTATTGTATCATCAACTGTGGACATAACTATTGCTTCTTTCTCCCTGCCTTGGAATTTATGCACTGTGGCAACATCCACACGACCACCAACTGCATTGTTTAGCACATCGACTTGTCCATTGTATGGAGCGATAATGCCGATCTCTGCATCAAGATATGGCAAAGTTGGCAACACCTCTTGCATAACCACCTTAACCTCTCGCTGATTCATCTTTCCGCGAGTGTGATTACCGACAACAGTACGCTTTGCAGAAATAACATTCTCCTCGCCATTATCTTTTGTCATAATTATCAACTTGCCACCATAGAACTTTTGGTTGCAGAAATTGATAATCTTTGGGTGGCAACGATAGTGCTCTCGGAGCAGCGTTTGTGGTGCATCGGGCAGAACTTTGCAAACCGACTGCAAGAAACTATTATTGGTGCAATCGTATCGTTCGTCAATGTTACAACTCATCGCTATTACTTGCAAACGCAACTTATCTTCTTCTGTTACCACATTTGGCAACTGCATCGAATCGCCTACGATAACGGCGTTCTTGGCGCACATAAGAGCCAACGCACCCGTTTCTGCCGAGATTTGCGAGGCTTCATCCATTATCACATAGTCTAATACGGTGTCATTCTGGAAATTTGTGCGAGATGAGAAGGTGGTACTTAATATTAAAGGGTACTCTTTAATTAAATCGGGAACGATGTTTTCAAATATTGGTCGCTTGTGGTTTTTGCCATATTTGTGATATAGCGAGTTACGCAAGTAGCACATTGATTGCTCTTGCAGTTGTTTCATCATTGACGAGGCATCGCACGACGATAAAGTACGCTCCAATGAGGCGATTTCATTCACTAACTCCGAGTACTTTACCTCGTAGAACTTGCGTTGAACAATCGGAATAAGCGAAGCAATTTCATTCAATGTCGGTTTGTCTGCAATTCCGCTGAAAACCTTGTGCATTCTGTGCCTAAACCTATAATCACAAATTGCATTGACGATTTTTGCAAATATCCCCGAATACCTTACGCCCTCAACAACGGCTTGCAACTCATTCCACAAAGTCATAAGTTGAGCAGATGATAACTGCTTGCGAATAACTATTGCACCATTGTACTCAACCTCTTGCTCAAAGTGAGTGCGTTCCACTTTCAGCGCATCCAACTCCTGACGGGCGAGAGCCAATCGTTCTTGCTTCGCAAATACATCTGCAAGGGCTTTTGATTGGCTGTCGAGATTTTGCAAATACTCTGCTTTATCGGCCTCTATTGTGTGCCATTGTTCAATATCGGCAGGGATAAGTTTTTCTATTTCTTGTGCTGCAATAAACGCATCTTTGTTCGCACGACTTCCCAACATCGCAGTGATAAAGCCCATATTATAACGCTCCATCTTCTCTACGACATTCTCGATAGCGGAGTTGTTGTTCGATACAACCATTACCGTCTTGCCTTGCAAAATTATGTTGGCAACGATATTGAGAATTGTCTGCGTTTTGCCCGTTCCAGGAGGACCTTGAATAATGCTTATTTGGTTTTCAAATGCTACTTGAACAGCTCTTTGTTGACTTGCATTACAACCAAATGGAAAAATTAGAGGTTGTGCAACAAACTTTTGAGGTTGAAACTCTTTGGGGTTGAGATATGGAGCTACTGCACAATCTTCTTCAATAAAGTCTATGTTTTGATATTGTTTTAAGAGCAATGGAATATCGTTATCATCTGTCTTCAATTGATTGATAGCTGCAACATTGCATAAATACTTGAAGATGTTTTTTGATTGTTGATCTGATAGACACGATCTTTTGATGATAATTTCTTTCCCGCACTCAAAAATCATTTTTCTGCTGGTGTATTCTAAGAACCAATAGATCTGAGAACCCGATTTGAAAGCCGCAATGTATGAAATTCCTTGTTGTTTTTTATTTTGATGATAAACATTGTATGATGTTGGATCATAAATATTTGGATTGGTTAACCATAAAACATTGTTGCGACTATATGAGTACCATTTATTTTTAGAACCTTTGAATAGAATATTATATTTATCGCCTCTATTACTTATGTTAATACTGTGAATTTCAACGGTTTTAATTATACCGTTAATCACAACCATATTTTCACGAGGATTTAACATATTTCAATATTTCATAGAGTTTTTATAATGAAACTATTAAAGTTTATTCATGAATTTTTCAATGTCTACGACAAATCGTGAATGTGTTGCTCTTCCAATGATTTGATTTTGTTTGTTGAAACACGTAATGGAAAATTGAATCTTTCGTCCATCAATTTGAGTGATTTCGGATTCGCATGTGATTTCTTCTCCAATAATAGAGGCTTTTTCGTGAGTGGTGCTCATTTCAATTCCAACGGTTGTAGTCCCTTCTTTTAATGATGGAGCATAATGATTCATTGCTGTATTTTCCATAAATGCAATCATAGCAGGAGTTGCAAAGACGGGCAATGTTCCGGAACCGAGAGCTATAGCCGTTTGTTCTTGAGTTACTATAGTTGTTTGTTTGAATTTATTCATATTTTTTATTTATTGTTTTTTGAATAAAAAACGTTGCGAAAGGGAAATTACCAAAGCTCCAACAGCATTTCCTAAAATATTATACATGATGAATAAAGAGGACATTACCCAATCTACGTCGCCAACAAAAGCTCCTGCTATAGGATAAAAAATGTTGGCTACAGAGTGATCAAATCCGCAATATACGAATACGCTAACAAAAATAAATGGGGCAAAAATGGTACGCGTTTTATAAAAATAGACCGCCATATACATTAGTGCTCCGCATAGAATCGATGGAAAAAATTTGAAATATTCTATTTTTTGTGAAATAAGTTCATGACTTATTGTACAGATCGTTGAGTTTAAATCTTCGTAGCAAATTCCTGATATCCAAGCAAAAAATCCGATTCCGATAGCATTAAAAAGAAATACAAACAAACAATCGTTAAGCAAAAATTTCCAAGTGAGATTTTCGGCTAAATAACCAATTTTTCCGGTATAAAGATTTAGCCCAAAAGAACACACGGCAAATAATCCCATGGAAAAGAATATTGCTCCCATAAGTGGATTTCCTTTGCTGATACAAATTAAGTTAACAATTGCTCCAAATCCAATCATAAATCCACTAAGAATACTTTTGGTGGCATTGTCTATAAATTCGATTTTAGTCATTTTTTTTATTTGTTTTTTTATTGTACGTGACTTGGTATTTTTTCTTCTTCACCGATAATGATGTTTTCCATCGTAATATTCTTTGTATTGGTCATACTGATGGCATTTTTTGTGCTATCAATTTGAATGTTGGAAAAATGAATATCACGTACCGGATTTTTTTCAAAACCTTGAATGACAATTCCGGCATTATTTGCTTTTGTACAACGAAGATTATTGATGTTGAAAGAGTGAATGTCGGTTGCATAATTTCCGTCAATTTCTCCGTGATACATCGCCGTTATGTAGAAGCAATCAAGAACTTCGGAGAATTCTACGTTGTCTACGAAGATGTTTGAGATGAAAGCTCCTCTGTCGGGATTGGTTTTGATGTAAATTCCTCGTTTGCAATATCCGCCGTTGGTGCAATCTTTGATGAAAACGTTTTTTATTCCGCCACTCATTTCGCTACCCAAAACAACTCCGTGAAGACCTTTGAATGAACAATTTCTGATAATGATATTTTCGGAAGGAATATTTGTGTCTCGACCATCATCATCACGTCCCGATTTTATGGCGACATTGTCGTCTCCATTGCCAAAAATACAACCTTCTATCAATACGTTTTTGCAAGATTCAGGATCTATTCCGTCATTGTTTTTGTTGTATGCGTTGTAAGTCAAATTGCGAATAGTTATGCTTTCGCTTTTGAGTAAATGAACACACCAAAATGGAGCATCGAGTATGGTGAATTTTTCAAGCAAAAGGTTTTTGCATTCAAAAAATTGCATCAGTTGCGGACGAAGAAAATAACCTTTTCCGAATTGTCTTTTTTCTAATGGCGTTTTTTCATGATTGTATTTTCGAGATAATTCCAATCCTTGTTTTTGATGTTCTTTCCATTGTCCAAAAGTATTTGCCGAATTTCCGTCAATGATTCCGTTGCCCACAATTGCAATATTTTCTTTTTGATAAGCATAAATCATTGGACTATAATTATATAGATAAGTTCCTTCCCAACTTGTATTGACTACCGGCAAATAGTATTCGTCGTTAGATGTGTCAAAAATAATTTTTGCACTATCTGCAAGTTCTATTCTGACATTGCTTTCCAAATGAATAGGTCCTTTACAAATATAAATTCCGTTGTCAATTGTCAGATGAAGATTGCCTTTTTCTCGAGCATAAATCATTGCCGAGTCAAATGCAGGTTTGCAATCAGTCAAACTATCGCCAATGGCACCAAAGTCGGACAAATTGGCTTTGTTCGTTGGAATGTTTGGTTCGTTGATTTGGCTGATAATATTGTCTATTTGTTGATCAATAGAGATGTTTTCGTTTTCTTTTGAACAACTACAAATAACAAAAATGAGTAAGATTGGAAAAATATATTTTTTCATAAAATTGCTATTTAACTTGAGGAGCGTTTTTTTCGCCTTCATCAAGCTTGTTGTTTGTATTTGATTTCATTTTTTTTATTTCTGGCAATTGAGTTGTGTAGGTTAGTGTCACTTTTTCGTCATCACGAAGGTGTTTTACTAATTGTTTTACATTATTTGCTTTTAATTGTTCAACAAATAGTTTAGCCATTTCCATTGCTCCGTCGGGTTTGAAATGTGTGTTGTCTTCTTTCCCGTCAGGGTGTTTTTTGCATTCTCCGGGTTTGACATGAAGAAAATACTTTTTGCTGTCTTCGACTCCGGCTCCTATAAGAAAATCCATTGATAAGTGTTGCATATCAATGAGTAATACATTTTTTTCTTTGGCAACTTGACGAATGAGATTTGGATAATTTCCGTGTTGATCGATGAAGTTTCCATTTTTTGAAAATTTTCGACGCATTACCGGAGTGCAAAGAATAGGAGTGGCACCTTTTGCTTTTACATCGTCAACAAAACGAGCGAAATTTTTCTTAAAATCTTCCGGTGTTGTGTATCGATCGGCTTTTTTTATGCTTTGATCATTATGACCAAATTGAATGATGACAAAATCGCCTTTGTTTGTATGAGAAAGAAGATAATCCCATCGTCCTTCGGAAATAAACGTACGTGTACTACGACCATTTCTCGCATGATTTTCGATTACGATTTCGTCGTCAAAATAAGAAGGAAGAACTTGTCCCCAACCTGTTTCCGGATATGCTATTTCTTCTTTGTCGGCCATTGTTGAATCACCGGCTAACAAGATTTTTGTAGGTTTCTTTTTTGCCGCTATAATTGTTATTGCTGCAAAAATTGTAATTGTATAGAATAAAAATTTTTTCATGAGGTATAGTTTTTTTATTTGCTTAATTCTAATGCGGCTAAGATAAATGGACCAACAACTTTTGGATCGTCGTTGCGTATAGGTTCAGAAATGTAGTATTCAAAAGTTCCACTGCGATAAGGTTTTCCTCCGAGTCCGGCTACTCCACAAGCTTTTGTTATAGATGTTGTTCCGTCTGGATTTGTTTGTGTCGCATTTTTTGTTAATCCTTCAAAAGCTTCTTTTGCTATTTTTCTGAATTTTTTAGGAAGATACCCTTTCCTTGCTCCTTTTGCCATGGCATAAATATACATAGACGAACAAGATGATTCTACATAATTGCCTTCACGATTGACAAGGTCGGTTACTTGATACCACATTTTTGTTTCTTTGTCTTGATATTTGAGCAATGCTTCTGACAATCGGTTGAGATTGGCAATGATTTGTTTGCGTCCGATATGATTTTTTGGCAAAAAGTCAAGTACATCAACCATTGCCATCATGTACCAACCCGAACTACGTCCCCAAAAATGAGGCGAATGACCATTTTCTTTGTTTGCCCAAGCTTGAGCTTTTGCATCGTCATAAGCATGGTAGCAAAGTCCGGTTACCGTGTCAATTGTATATTTGTCGGCAAGAATAAATTGTTTGGCAACGTCGTTGTAGTTTTCTTTATTTTCTTTCAGTTCTTGAATGCATTCGGCATAAAATGGAGCTCCCATATACAATCCATCTAACCAAACTTGTTCGGGATAGATTTTTTTATGCCAAAACACACCGCTTTTCATACGAGGATGCGTGTCTAATTGACTGCGAAGCAAACGAATGGCTTTTAGGTATTTTTCTTCTTTTGTAAGTCGATACATGTCAAACAGAAATTTTCCTCCGTTGATTCGGTCAATGTTGTAAGTATCTAATTTGTAGGTAAGTATAGAACCGTCTTCGGCAATGAAAAAGTCCGAAAAAGCTTTGACGTATTTGAAATAAGTACTGTCTTTGGTTGCTTCGAATACTTCAAGCATAGACATGGCGATTAGACCTTGAGTATAGTCCCATTTTGGTTTTTTTAAGAAATCAGCACGCCATAATTCTGGGTTGTGTTTGATTTCAGATTGTGCGATTTTTATTGCCCAATCTTTGTACTCATTTTTTTTCATTTTTTTTGCTGAAGCACAAGATGCTATCGTGAGAGATAACAGTAATAAAGTTAGGATTTTTTTCATAAAAAATAATTTATAAATTATGATTGATAGATTAATTTCGAATAATTTGATTGACACCTTTTATGGCGTTGATTTTTTTACATAATTGCTTAAATGCAGATAAGTTTTTGACTGAAACTATGATGTCTCCGATGAAAATTCCATCTTTGCTATTGACTGTAATGCTGCGGAGCGATACGTCGGTTTCTTTGGATATTAGAGATGTTATGTTGGTTACGATTCCAATATCGTCTCGTCCAATGACACGCAATCCGATTGGATATTGAGTGCTTGATTGTCCTGCCCATTTTGCTTTTACGATGCGATAACCAAAGCGATTGATCATTTGTGGAGCATTGGGGCAATCTGTCCGATGGATTTTTATTCCACCATTGACGGAGACAAATCCAAAGACTTCGTCGCCATAGATGGGATTGCAACATTTTGCCAATTTGTATTCTATTCCTTTTAGATTTTGATCAATGACAAGAACATCGTCGTTTGATGTGTTTTCTGTAATGTTTCCTTGTTGAGAAAATTGATCAGCAGAACGTCGTTCTTTTATTTGTTGTATAGAATTTTGATTTTCGTATTGTCCGGATTTTAATAGTTCGTTTCGCAGATCAATAAGATCTAATCGTTCTTGTGCGATGGCAAGATAAAAGTCTGTTACGGCTTTGAATCCAAAATGTTTTGAAAGTCGGGTAATGTCACCATCGGAGTATTCGATTTTCCAATTTTTTAATCGACGAACGAGAGATTCTTTTCCAATTTCGGCTTGTTTTGCTTCGTTTTCTTTTAATGCTTGTTTGATTTTTGTTCGTGCTTTAGATGTGACAACAATGTTTAGCCAATCTTGTTTCGGAGTTTGATTTGATGCTGTAAGTATTTCGACTTGGTCGCCATTGTTGAGTGTTTGTCTAATCGTGACATTTTTTCCGTTGATTTTTCCTCCAACACATTTGCATCCTAAATTGGAATGAATTAAAAAGGCTAAATCCAGAATGGTTGCTCCCTGACGCAATTTTTTTAGTTCGCCGGTTGGAGTGAATACAAAGACTTCGTCATCGTAAAGATCGAGTTTGAAATCATCAATGAAATCAACGGCATTTTTTTCTGGATTTTCTAAAATTTCGCGAATGTTTTTTAACCATTCGTCCATTCCTTCTTCGCTTTTGATTCCTTTGTATCTCCAATGTGCAGCCAATCCTTTTTCGGCTATTTCGTCCATTCGTTTTGTTCGGATTTGTACTTCAACCCATTTTCCTTCCGGACCCATCACTGTGGTGTGAAGACTTTCGTAACCGTTTGATTTTGGAATAGATAGCCAATCTCTCAATCGTTTTGGATTGGGTTGATATTTGTCTGTCACAATTGAATAGACTTGCCAGCATTCTGCTTTTTCTTTTTCGATTTTGCTATCAAGAATAATACGGATAGCGAAAATGTCGTAAATTTTTTCAAAAGGTGTATTTTTCTTTTTTATTTTGTTCCAAATGCTATAAATACTTTTTGTTCTTCCTTTTATTTCAAAATCGAATCCTGCATTGTGAAGTTCTTTTTTTAGTGGTGTGATAAAGTCTGAAATGTATTTTTCGCGTATTTCTTTGGTTTCTTGAAGTTTTTGAACGATTTCAGAATAAATCTCTGGCGATAATGTTCGAAGACTTAGGTCTTCGAGTTCGGTTTTTAGTTTGTACAATCCTAATTTATGAGCCAAAGGAGCATAGAGATAAGATGTTTCGTTGGCTATTTTTAGTTGATTTTCTTGCGGAAAAGATTCAATGTTTCTCATTACATAAGTTCGTTCTGCAATAAGAATGAAAACGACACGAATATCTTCGGCAAAGGAAAGAAGGAGTTTTCTGAAATTTTCTGTTTCATTGGCTTGCGAACGGGTATATAATTCGTTTGCTTTTTGAAGTCCATTGACAATCGTGTTGATTGCAATATCGTAACGTTCTTTGATTTCTTCTCTTGAGATGACATCATTTTTGAGTGCTTCAAAAATTGCAATGCTCATGATTGTTGCGTGTCCAAGACCAATTTCTTTGGCACAAAGCAACATCGTGTTT
>JAGCLW010000042.1 GCA_017646805.1 Paludibacteraceae bacterium
ATTCTTTATCTTTGACGATTTTCGAGCATCTTTTTTCTTTTGCAATTTTTCTATTTTACGAGAAATCAAATCGTCGGAAGTTGATTCTTCTTGTAATTGATTTTTTAAATTTTGCAACGAAGATCGAGCTTTTTTTGTTTTTTCTTTATCAGCTTGCGATTCTTTGATTTTACGAATTGTATTTTCTATCGTTGCATTCG
Organism: Paludibacteraceae bacterium; assembly: GCA_017646805.1. Lineage (GTDB taxonomy): Bacteria > Bacteroidota > Bacteroidia > Bacteroidales > Paludibacteraceae > UBA4363. Next base: position 201 of record JAGCLW010000042.1, read on the forward strand.
TCGTCGAAAGAATATCTTGTGCTTCTTTTTTTGCTTTGCGAACAATTTCTTTTCGTTGTTTGCTAATTGATTCTAATTCAAGCAAATATTGTTGTTCTAACTCTTCTATTCGTTTTTCTCTTTGTCGAATTTGTTGTCGTTTATTCTCCCAATATCTTTTGTCTCTTACAATATCTTGCAAATGACGATCAAAATTTATAGTGTCTTCTCCCACTTTTTGAATCGCAGCCAAAACGACCTCTTCCGGCAACCCAATTTTTCGAGCGATTTCGATTGCAAACGAACTTCCCGGATTTCCAATTTGTAATTGAAACAAAGGTTGCATCAAATGACGATCATAAAGCATTGCTCCATTTACAATTCCTTCTGCATCTTCTGCAAAATGTTTCAGATTGGAATAATGAGTTGTAATAACTGCAAAAACTTTCAAAAAATTAAATCGTTCGAGCAAAGCTTCTGCTATTGCTCCACCAATCTGAGGTTCGGTTCCTCCGCCAAATTCATCTATCAACAATAGAGTTTTTGCATTTGCTTGACGAGCAAACAATTTCATGTTTGTTAAATGAGAACTATATGTTGACAAATCATTTTCTATGCTTTGTTCGTCTCCTATATCAATGAAAATTTTCTCAAAAATTCCCATTTCCGAGTCATCAGAAATGGGCGTCATCAACCCACATTGAAGCATATACTGAATCAGTCCCGTTGTTTTTAAACAAACAGATTTTCCTCCGGCATTTGGTCCTGAGATAATCAAAATCCGCTGTTTCTCATTAAGTTTTATATCCAACGGAACAATTTCTTTTCCTTGTTTTTGAAGCGAAAAAAATAATAAAGGATGACGTGCGGAAAACCATTGAATAATACATTTGTCATGTACTATCGGACGAATTGATTTCAACTCAATGGCTAACAAAGCTTTTGCTCGCACAAAATCTATTTTCGCCAAAAAATCATAACTTTCAAAAATGTCCGAAAGATACGGACGAAGAAAATTTGAAAAGTCAATCAATATTCGTATTATTTCACGACGCTCTTCGCTTTCCAATTCTCGAAGTCGATTATTATTTTCTACGACTGCCGCCGGTTCGATAAATACGGTTTTTCCGGAAGCCGATTCGTCATGAACGATTCCTTTCAATTGACGTTTGTAAGCCGGAGGTACGGGAATAACCAATCGTCCTTCACGCATTGTCGGTTGCGTATCTTTATCTACCAATCCATCTTCTTTTGCCTGACGAAGAATGGAATTTAGCGAACGAGAAACCGAAGCTTGCATCGTATGAATTTCACGACGAATGCGAAGAAGTTCGTTAGACGCATTATCTTTGATTTTTCCAAATTTATCCAAAATCAAACCGATCCGATCCGTAACATCTTTGAAAGTCAAAACTTCTGCAACCATCAATTTCAACGCCGGATATTCTATTTCTGATTTTTTTTCCAAAAAAGAAACTATCGTTGCAATAGTCAGTAAAGAACGTTGCAAATCAAACAATTCTCCGGCATCAAGATAAAGTCCCTCTATTTTTATTCTGAACAAGCCTTCTCGCAAATCGTAAATATTCCCTAACGGAAATGCTTCTTCTTCCATCAAAAGACGAGTCATCTCATTGGTTTCGTCCAATCGTTGAGAAATAAAAAAATAATCCGTTGAAAACTTCATTTTTTCAACTTCTTCTTCTCCTATCGGACTCACGCAACGCGACTTAAGCAATGTTCGGATTTTGTCAAAACCTATTTTTTGTTCTAAAATTGTATTCACAAAAGAATCTTATTTTTTTATTTTTTTGCTAAATAAAACGCACAAACACCAAACGTAAATCGACGATATTCAATCGAAGAAAATCCGCTCTCAAGCAACAATTTTTTCATCGCATCTCCATGCGGAAAAACCTTAATCGAATCCGGCAAATACGAATACGCTCGTTTATCTTTTGAAACCAAACGTCCTACAAATGGAATAACAAAACGAGTATAAAGAAAATAAAATGGTTTGAAAATTTTATATGGCTCCGACATTTCCAAAATCACCAAATGTCCTCCTTTTCGGAGAACTCGATTCATCTCAACAATTCCGGCTTTTAAATCTGAAAAATTACGAACGCCAAAGGCAACCGTAACAGCATCAAATTGTTCGTCAAGAAATGACATTGACAAACAATCTTCTTGCTGAAGAATTATTTGTTTTGACAAACCCAATTTTTCAACTTTTAGTTTTCCTACCTGAAGCATTCCTTCACTTAAATCCACACCGACAACTTCTTTCGGAGCAAGACGTCGATACGATTCTATGGCAAAATCCCCCGTTCCGGTTGCAACATCTAAAATCCGTTGAGGAGCAAACGGACGCAACGAATCTATCGCTTTGCGACGCCAAACCAAATCCACGCCTAACGTCATTGCTCGATTCATCGTATCGTATTGATCCGAAATATTATCAAACATTTGTTCAACTTGTTCTGTTTTAGAACGTTGCTCATCGTATGGCAACACTTTTTCACACTGATATGACATACAAAAAAAATTATTCATTCAACCATTCGTCTATCAACTTGCGAGCAATAGACATTTCTCCGGGAAGATTTGGCAAATTGTTTTTTGCGAAAAATCCGGCAGATTTTAATTCTTCTTTTTGAAAATGAACTTCGCCACTCGCATATTCCGCAGTAAAACCAATCATCACGTTTGATGGAAAAGGCCATGATTGACTACCCCAATAACGTATATTTTTCACTTCCAAATCGGTTTCTTCTTTTATTTCACGACAAACACATTCCTCAAAAGTCTCTCCTACTTCTACAAATCCTGCCACTAAACCATAAAAATCCGAAGAAAAATTTTTCCCTTGAACCAACAAAATTTCGTCTCCACGAGTTACCCGCACTATAATTGCAGGAGAAATCGTCGGATAAAGTTCGAATTGACATTGAGGGCAAATTTTGGAATGAACTGTCAGCCACTTCGTTTCCGCTCCGCACGCAGGACAAAACGCACTATGCTCGTGCCAATAAAGCAATTGAGAAGCCATGCAAATGATTTGAAATTCCTTTGCCGACATTGTCAAATACAGCGGTCGAAGCAAAGAAAAAGTTTGGTCTTCTGACAACAAATAATCATCGCAACGACAAACAAAAAAACGATCGCCATCAGTTTCAGAAACCAAAATCTTTTTTTCATCTGACAATCCTTTAAATTGACTCAAAAGAGAAAGTTTCGATTTACTTTTGTCAACCACAAGTTGATCCTTACAACAAAGTATTAAATAATCCACTTCGACACAATTAAAAATTTACACACAGCATTTTTATCCCCAAAAAAATAAGAATTATTCCACCCACAACTTCTGCCGGAAATTTTGAAAAAAACTTTATGGAATATTTTCCCAAACCATAGCCAATCAATGAAAAACAAAACGAAAAAAAGCCTATGATCAACAATGAAAAAATCAATTTACAAACAGAAAATGATACGAACAAAAAACCCGTTGCCATTGCGTCGATACTTGTTGCTACGACCAAAAGCAAAACTACGTTTAATTGTTGAATATTGCCAATTATTGATTTTGAAGACGAAAAAGTGTCTTTGATCATTTTCAAACCTAAAATCGTCAAAATTGCAAATGAAATATAAGAGGTATAAACTTCGACAAAATCTTTAAAAAAATAAATCAAACAATAACCCAAAAGAGGCATTAACACATGAAACAATCCAAACAAAAAAGCCATTCGTAGAAAAAATCGATTTTCCGACGATGATTTATTTGTCATTCCACAAGCAACGCTAACCGCAAAACAATCCATTGCCAAAGCAATTGCTATCAATATAATTTCAAAAATACCCATATTTTTTTCTTGGCTCTGCAAAGATAACAAAAAAAAGACGATACCGAGCAAACACTCAATATCGCCTTTTTTCATTATTTTTTCATTTATTGTTTGATAAATTTATCAACAAAAACTTCTCCATTTTTCGTTATGCCATAAGCAATATAAAATCCCGGAACAAAACCCGAAACCGAAACAAAATTTGTCGTTACATCTTGACGAAGCATTTCGGCTCCCATTGCACTAATCACAATCACTTTGTTCACATCTACCGCAAAATTCAAATTGTCATAAACAATGGTGTTTTTCAATAATCCATTTTGTGAAGTTTTTTCCACCGCATTACTAACCGATGTACAATTGAATGGATTCCAACCATCGGTTCCTTCCGTAAATGCTTTCAACGAAATATACGTTTCTGTTTCTGGGAAATAAGTATTCGGCAAAACTTTCGCCCAAGTAACTCGACTTGCCAAATTATCAACACCTGACAATTCTTGTGTGCCGAATTCCATACAATTTGGCGATTCACCAGACAATCCAGAATTCCAACCTGCCGGAATAATCATTGAACCTGAATAATTTGGATCTTTTGTTTCCTCTACTATCGTATTGACAAAAATTGCTTCCCCTTTTGTATCCCAAGGGCGACCAAAATAACCTGGTTTTGCAGAAGTCGCTGTCTTCATTTCTACTTCAGGAATTGCAGAAGTAACCGTACAACCATAGAACAAATATCCTCTTCCCGATGTATTTTTAGGTGCTGTGATATATACTACATCATTGTTGTTTTCTTCTATAAGGAATGCCAATTTTGCTTCTTTAACCGCCAACGTCATTCCTCCAAAAATATAATCACATGCTCCCATCAAGACTCCACCATTAATTGCAACACGACAACCTTGATCTCCATAAAGAGCGTCTTGACGACCAATAATACGACAATTATTCAAATAAGAACGATCCGAATTTTCTGAGAATGCTATCGCACATGCTCTTTCACGATAACTACGAAGTTGAACATCCGTATTTCCTGAATCTGTTGGACGATCGCCTTTTCCTTCTGGACCATTTATAACGACATCTTGAGCTTCTTTTGCAGAAATATATTGATTAAAAGAATTTTCAAAAATAATATTTTCTGCTATAAAATTTTTCGCTGTGACAGCCACCGTTGCATTCCAGAATGTAGGACCTCCGCCAGGATTTTTCACACTATGATAACCATTTTCTTTGTTCACAGCCAATGTACGAGCATCCCATTTGTAATCACTACCCATACTATAATAATGGTAGCCATGACCATAGTATCCCGTAATACGAACGGCATTTTCATCAATATCTACTCCGGCATTTTTAATTGCAATTGATGGATTTTCCGAAGCATTTGCGAATGTCACATTTGCAACATCAACCACCAACATTTCTTCATAATTTCCCGGATCGATTTTCACCGTAACACGTTGATCTGCTGTTCTCGTCATTTGGCGAATCGCAGCAAGTGCATCATTTATTGTTTTATAATCCTTATCTACACCAACCGTTACAACCTCTTTGTATTCAATTGAAGAAACTACTTCTATACTGCAAATATAAGATGTACTTGTCGTTGTAAATGTTACAACTCCTGCTTCTCCTGTATAATTGTATTCAAAAATATCTATTTGACTCGTTGAACCAGTATTGGCGTCTTCAACCCAAACGTTATCTCCGATTTTAAATCCATACGAATAACATGCTTTCACAACAATTTTGCAAGTTCCTTTTACCGGCACAGAAATCGTTGCTCCAGAACCTGTATTCAAATATGTTGAATTATGCGACTTTCCTCCTAAAAATACAAGTCCATTATAATTATATTCTGTAGAAGAATTTGTATAACCTCCGGTTGTAAAACTTTCTGCCGCAAAATCCCATTTTGTAATATTTGAATCAAAATCTATAGTTTTTGCTACATTTTCCCCATTTACTTTTAGATTTGAAGTAAGCAATTGAGTATAAGATCCCGAGCCTGAAACTTTCACAGAATAAACTCCGTCTCGAAGAGCAATTCCTTCCGTTCCCGTAAAGGTATATACATAGCCTTCTTCATTCAAATTTGTAAACGTAAATGTTGCAGCAGACAAATCCGACACAGTCGCTCCGGTAGGAATAATTGTCACCGTATATTTTGTTTTTTCTGTAAATGAAAAATCGGCTGTATTGGCAGCTGTGATTGCTTCAATTTTCGTTTGAGCAAAAGAATAATCATTTATTCCTTTTGCTTCAATTCCATATTCCACACCGGATTCAAGATTAACAGAATAAGTTTCATTTTCGGTGTCGATGATAACTTCCGGTTCATAAACTTTTCCTTCAGGAAGAGTAATCGAAAATGATAATTTTGCCAACGCTTCAGCAGACAAACCGGTTATTTTTCCTGTTTGTTCAAACAAAGTGATTGCCTCGATTTCAACATTTTGATTTTCCAACGCTCCCGTAACATTCACATCGCCCGATTTCACAATAAACGTATTGTTATCTGCGACAAAAACCTCATACTCAAAACCTTTTGCAAGAGAAGCCACATAAGCACCTTCTGCCGGAGCAACATCAACAGTATGTCCTGTCGTTTTATTTACAAAACGAAGTTTATAATCTGCCGGAATCGACGCCGGAGCCGTTACCGTTCCGGATACATTAACGTAATCTGCCGGAGTACGAATCACACGACCAAGACAAAGTTTTTCGTCTGTACAATACAATTTGTGAGCTCCATCTTCTTTGATGTAAAATGTCAAAATTTGGAGTTTATTTCCCGATTCGTACAATTGCTCTTCTTTCTTTGAAGAAGGAGATTCCAACACATAAGTAGCATTACCACCATTTGAACTAACATAGAATTCAACTTTATCATTGATACTATATGTTTGTTGAGCAAAAACTCCAACATTCCCCGATGCATTAGAATAAATATATCCTGTACATCCTTTTACTCCGATAGTTGATGTTAAGGACTTTACATCATAACGTGTTAAATTCGTATTTGTCGTACGTAATCTATGATTATTTTTTCCGCCGCCATTGAATACAAAATTTGCTTCACCAAAATCTAAATTAGAAATAGTTTGACCTGTAGATCCTGCTTCTGCAGTAAAAGCTCCATTGATGGTAGCCTCAGACAACATGTTTTCATATTGTTCTGCAGGGAATTGCTCTGCCCCAAAATCCCAGACTTGAGGCAATGCTGCAAACACACTGATCGCACTCGCAAACAGTGTCGCAACAATTGTTGAAACTAATTTTTTCATAATAACAACATTTAGGTTAATAAATTAAATACGAGATTTGATTGCCGCCGTTTCTGCTTCATAACCAGGTTTTTCCAAAAGAGCAAACATATTTTTCTTGTATGCTTCCACTCCCGGTTGATCAAACGGATTGACATCAAGAATATATCCTGAAACACCACACGCTTTTTCGAAGAAATAAATCAATTGACCTATATTGTATGCGTCAAGCGTTGGAATTTCAATGCGAAGATTAGGAACTCCACCGTCTACGTGTGCAAGTTGAGTTCCGAGTTCTGCCATTTTATTTACCTCATCAACACGTTTTCCTGCCAAAAAATTAAGACCATCAAGATTTTCTTCATCAACCGGAATGACAACTTTTTTGTTTGGAGAAGCAATCGAAATCACAGTTTCAAAAATCGTACGTTCTCCGTCTTGAATCCATTGCCCCATAGAATGCAGATCTGTCGTAAAATCTACCGACGCAGGAAAAATTCCTTTTCCATCTTTACCTTCAGATTCTCCGTAAAGTTGTTTCCACCATTCCGACAAATAATGAAGTTTTGGATGATAATTAACTAATATTTCAATCTTTTTGCCTTGTGCATAAAGTTCGTTACGAACAATCGCATAAACTGAAACCGGATTTTCTTTTGTTGCAACTTCATCGGAGCAAGATTTTTCCATATCTACCGCACCTTTCACCAACTGACAAATGTCATATCCGGCTGTTGCAATAGGGAGAAGTCCCACTGCCGTAAGCACCGAAAAACGACCTCCAACATTATCCGGAATCACAAACGTATCATAACCTTCTTGTGTCGACAACTTGCGAAGAGCACCTTTGGTTGCGTCTGTAATTGCAACGATTCGTTGTTTTGCTTCTTCTTTGCCCATTTGCGTTTCAAGTTGGGTTTTCAACAAACGAAAAGCGAGAGCCGTTTCTGTCGTTGTTCCTGATTTTGAAATATTTATGATTCCAAATTTTTTGTCCGACAAATAATCCATCAACTCAGCAAGATAATCTTCGCTGATATTATTTCCGGCAAACAAAATTTCAGGAGCATTTTCTGCTTTATTGACAAAACTATTCGATAAAGCCGAAATAACAGCCTTCGCACCAAGATACGAACCACCAATACCTGCAACGACAACTACATCGCAAGATTTTTTTAATCGGTCTGCCACAGTCTGAATAGCATTCAATTCTTCATCTGAAATAGAAGATGGCAAATGAAGCCAACCAAGGAAATCATTCCCTTTTCCAGATCCATTTTCGAGCATTAAAGTTGCCTTTTTTACTTTTTCTTCGTACTTTGAAAGTACGTCAGCCGAAAGGGCTTTATCAATACATAATTTCATAAAAAAATATATTTTAATTGTTATTTTATGTTTTAAAACAAAAAAAAATTTTTCAATGCAACAAATGTAATAATAAAAAACGAAAAAAGATATTATTTTCTTTGTTTTTTGATTTTCAAAAAAAAAAAAAAAAGATGATACAAAAATATCATCCCTCTTTTTTATAATTGTTTTTTTGTTATCGCAATTTTGTCGTTAATTCTCGAATTGCTATTGTCGGTGAAATATGATTATACAAAATATCGTACACCGTATCGGTTATCGGAAGATTGACATGATAGCGATCGTTGATTTCTCGAATACATTTTGTCGCATAATATCCTTCGGCAATCATTTCCATTTCCATCTGTGCGGTTTTTACGCTATACCCTTTTCCAATCATCGTCCCAAACAAGCGATTTCGTGAAAACTTTGAATACGATGTGACCAAAAGATCGCCGAGATACGCACTTTCGTTGATATTACGATGAAACGGATAGACCGCATTACAAAAGCGATTTATTTCTTGAATGGCATTTGACAAAAGTACGGCTTGAAAATTATCTCCATATTTTAAACCGTGACAAATTCCTGCCGCAATAGCCACGATATTTTTCATCACCGAAGAATATTCCGTTCCTACCACATCGTCAGTCATTGCCGTATTCACGTAATCAGAGGCAAATAATTTACAAATTTGCTTTGCGTTTTCTCTATTTTTACAAGCCAAAGTCAAATACGAAAGTCGCTCCAAAGCCACTTCTTCCGCATGACAAGGTCCTGCAATTACAGCAATATTATCTTCCGAAACGTCATATTCCTTATGAAAATATTCCGTCATAATCAAATTTTCATCCGGAACAATTCCTTTGATAGCAGAAATAATAAACTTATCTTTGATCGGAACCGTCATTCTTTTCAGATGATTTTTCAAAAAAGGCGATGGCATAGCAAAAATAAGAACATCTGCTTTTCGAACAACATCATTGATTCTATTAGAAAATTGGATACGAGAGGTATCAAACTTTACACCGGAAAGATACGAAGGATTTCGACTTTGACGTTTAAATTCATCGATTTGCTCTTTTCGACGCATATACCAAAGAATTTCATCGTTGTTGCCCAACACCATTTTTGCAATAGCCGTTGCCCAACTACCACCACCCATGACGGCGATTTTCTTTTGTTTATTCATTGACTACTCAATTATTACAATTACAAATAGTTCCTACATTTTTTTTACAATGTATGTTTACTACTTCCATCAAAACAATGCGTACAAACTTTGCATTTTGGCAGACCAATAGCTTCTATAAGTGTTTCTAATTTAGAAAATTTCAAAGATGACAAATTCAATCTTTCGGCTATTGTATTTACCATTTTTTTGTATTCCGGAGAATCCGTAGTCGCATATTTTTCAAGATTTTTATTGGCATCGCCTTCCAATTCTTCAATCGTACGACGTGTCAACAATTCCATGTCTCCTTTTGATGAAGTGAAATTTAAGAATGGACAACTATATAATAGTGGCGGACAAGCAATTCTCATGTGTACTTCTTTTGCTCCGTAATCATAAAGAATTTTTGTATTATCCCGCAATTGCGTTCCTCTGACGATAGAATCGTCGCAAAAAAGAACACGCTTTCCATTCAATACACTTCGATTGGCAATCAATTTCATTTTTGCCACCAACTGGCGCATCTCTTGATCACGAGGTGTGAATGATCGTGGCCACGTAGGAGTGTATTTAGAAATTGCTCGTTGATAAGGCACTCCATGACCGGCCGCATATCCGATGGCCATTCCGACTCCGGAATCAGGAATTCCACTCACACAATCGACCTCAACATCGTCTGTTTTTCCCATTGCTTTTCCTGTAGCGAAACGAACTTCTTCTACATTTCTATCTTCATAATTTGAAGTTGGAAATCCATAATAAACCCAAAGAAACGAACAAATTTGCATTTCTTTGTTTGGTTCTCGCAAAACTTCTACCCGATCTGAATAAAATCGTACAATTTCTCCCGGACCTATATATTTTTCTATTTCATAATCAAGATTTGTAAACGCTGTCGTTTCACTCGAAACCGCATAAGCTCCATCTTTTCGTCCTAAAACAATCGGCGTTCGTCCCCAAGAATCTCGAGCCGCAATAATTCCATCTTCTGTAAGAAGAAGAATCGAACAAGATCCTTTTACTTCGCGAAAAACATTCTCTATTCCATCAACAAAATCTTTTCCACGAATGATAAGTAACGCAACCAATTCTGTTGGATTTATTCTCCCCGAACTAAATTCGCTCAAATGCATATTCTCCGCCAACAATTTATTCGCAATATCTTCTAAATTGTTGATTTTTGCAATAGTTACTATCGCAAAACGACCCAAATGAGAATTCATCAACAAAGGTTGTGCGTCTGTATCACTAATAACTCCAATTCCGGCATTACCCTTAAATTTGCTTAATTCATCTTCAAACTTCGTCCGAAAATACGTATTTTCGAGGCTATGAATTGAACGAAAAAATCCTTCTTCTTTACTATATGTAGCCATTCCTCCACGACGAGTTCCAAGATGAGAATTATAATCCGTTCCATAAAAAAGATCTGCCACACACTTTTCTTTTGATATAGTACCAAAAAAACCGCCCATATTGTAATTGTATTATTAAATATTTGTTTCCTTTAAAGAATCATTTCCGATTCTTTTTTCAAATTGCAAATATACTGATTATTTATTATCTCGGTAACAAAAAAATATTCGTTTTTAGTTTTTTTAACAAAAAAGACAAAACTCTCTCTATTGTGCAAAAAATTTTTTTTTACAAGATTTATTCTCAAACGAATCGAAAAACAAAAAAAATGTAAATGATATGAATACGCTATTTTTTTTACAAAATGTAATTTCCAAAAAAATTTGTGTACAAAAAAACTTTCATTTTTATTAGATTTTAAAGTTCTTTTTTGCAGCCAACAGAAAAATATAAATTTATTCTATTATTTTTGCACATCAAGAAAAATTGAAAAACAAATTAAACACGATGAAAATATTTCAGATTCTTCGCATAAAAATACATCGTTTAAAAAACAATACGGCATTAAAACAAAAATTATACGATATCATTTTCGAAAGCGACACTCCTGCCGGAAAAGCCTTTGATGTGGTACTGATTATCTGTATTTTGTTAAGCATTTTAATCACAATTTTCGATAGTTTAATCAGTCAAATTCTTTGGTTAAAACACACATTGATTGTATTGGAATATTTTTTCAATCTTTTTTTTACTGCAGAATACATTTTACGTCTGTATTGCTCTCCTAATCCCAAAGCTTACGCCAAAAGTTTTTTCGGAATAATTGACCTTTTATCCATTTTACCAATGTATCTTGGATTCTTCATTCATAGTGCTCGCTATGCCCTTGTACTACGCTCATTCAGACTAATTCGGATTTTCCGCATATTTCGATTATTTTCATTTCTTGAAGAAGGTCAATTATTGCTTGATTCCATTCGAAATAGTTTCAAAAAAATCTCTATATTTTTCTTATTCGTACTCATTCTCGCAATTTCTCTTGGAACTTTGATGTATATGGTCGAAGGTCACGTTCCAGACACACAATTCACAAGCATTCCCAACAGCATTTATTGGGCAATTGTAACCATAACAACCGTTGGTTATGGAGACATTGCTCCAGTTACCGGAGCAGGACGTTTTTTCTCCGGAATAGTAATGTTGTTAGGATACACTATCATTGCCGTTCCTACCGGAATTTTTTCCGCTTCCCTAATTTCTTTTTCAAAAAAACGCTCCAAAAGAGTCTGTCCTAATTGTGGAAAACCCGGACACGACGACGACGCAATACGTTGTAAATATTGCGGAAGTGAATTAGAAAAAAAATAAAAAAAGAAAGTTTTTTTTGGAAACTAAAAAAAATATTTTATCTTTGCACCCGCATTTGAGAAATCATTGTGATGATTCAGTAGCTCAGCTGGTAGAGCACATCCCTTTTAAGGATGGGGTCCTGGGTTCGAGCCCCAGCTGAATCACTTTCAAAAAAGAGGCATTTTACGTGCCTCTTTTTTTTTATTCTTTCACAAACCAAAAATACGAAAATTCTATTTTCAAAAATTTTATTATCTTTGTACGCAATTTGCTTGTCTTACCTTGAAAAGATAAATAAAAACTTAATCAATTAACAATAAAAACATTATGATTTACTCTCACGAAGTAGAACACATGTGTGTTGTAAAAAAAGGACCTAACCATGGACCTGCCCCTATTCCTGAAGAAGGAAAATGGGTGAAAGCAAAAGAAATCAAAGACATTTCCGGACTTACTCACGGTATCGGTTGGTGTGCACCTCAACAAGGAGCTTGCAAACTAACATTAAACGTAAAAGACGGTATCATTGAAGAAGCTTTAATTGAAACTATCGGATGTTCTGGAATGACTCACTCTGCCGCTATGGCAAGCGAAATTCTTCCTGGAAAAACACTCCTTGAAGCACTCAATACAGACCTTGTTTGCGATGCAATTAATACTGCAATGCGTGAATTATTCCTTCAAATTGTTTACGGTCGTACTCAATCCGCTTTTTCTGAAGGAGGACTTATGGTTGGTGCAGGATTGGAAGACTTAGGAAAAGGTCTTATCAGCCAAACAGGAACTCTTTACGGAACAAAAGTAAAAGGAACACGTTATCTTCAACTAACAGAAGGATACATTACAAAAATGTTTCTTGATGCAGACAACGAAGTTTGCGGATACGAATTTGTACACATGGGAAAATTCATGGACGCAATCAAAAAAGGCATGCCTGCAGACGAAGCTCTTAAAAGCGTAACCGGAACTTATGGTCGTACAACTGCTGAACAAGGAGCTGTAAAATCTATTGATCCACGTCAAGAATAAAATAAAAGCAAGAATAATAATAGTTAATGATATAAAACTATGATTAGAGAAGTAAAATTTGAATCGCAAGATCGCCGCATGGCACAAATTCTTGCTGTATTAAATGAAAACGGAATTGCTTCGATCGAAGAAGCTAATGAAATATGCGAAAAGCAGGTCTTGATCCATACAAAACTTGCGAAGAAACTCAAATGATTTGTTTTGAAAATGCAAAATGGGCATACGTTGTAGGTTCTGCAATTGCAATCAAAAAAGGCTGTACTGTTGCTGCTGATGCAGCAGAAGCAATCGGTCTTGGACTTCAAGCATTTTGCATTCCAGGTTCAGTAGCTGATGATCGCAAAGTAGGTATTGGACACGGAAACTTAGCTGCACGTCTTCTTCGTGAAGAAACTCAATGTTTTGCATTCTTAGCAGGTCACGAATCATTTGCTGCCGCTGAAGGAGCTATCAAAATTGCTGAAATGGCAAATAAAGTTCGTCAAAATCCTCTTCGTTGCATTCTTAACGGACTTGGAAAAGATGCTGCAATGATCATTTCTCGTATCAACGGATTTACTTACGTACAAACAGAATTTGATTATTTCACAGGCGAACTAAAAGTCATCAAAGAAAAAGCTTATTCAAACGGTCCTCGTGCAAAAGTTAAATGCTATGGTGCAGATGATGTTCGTGAAGGTGTGGCAATCATGTGGAAAGAAAATGTAGATGTATCTATTACAGGAAACTCTACAAACCCAACACGTTTTCAACACCCTGTTGCAGGAACATATAAAAAAGAACGTGTATTAGCCAACAAATCTTATTTTTCAGTTGCTTCTGGTGGAGGAACAGGTCGTACTCTTCACCCAGACAACATGGCTGCCGGACCTGCTTCTTATGGAATGACAGACACTCTTGGACGTATGCACTCTGACGCTCAATTTGCAGGATCTTCTTCTGTTCCGGCTCACGTTGAAATGATGGGATTCCTCGGAATTGGAAACAATCCTATGGTTGGTTGTACAGTTGCATGTGCTGTAAATGTAGCTCTTGCTTTAACAAAATAAAGCAATTGATTTATATAATAAAAAAAAGTACTAATTCGAATTAGTACTTTTTTTTATTTTTTTATTCATATAAAATCCACCTCTATTTATTCCAAGCAATTATGCCTCCTTCAAGATTATACACCATCTTGAAACCCAAATCCACCAACCTTTTCATGGCTGCCGAACTTCGACGTCCAGAACGACAATAAACCAAAATTGGTCGACGCTTTTTCAATTGTTTTTTCGCTAATAAATCAAAAGTTTGTTGATTTTTCCAATCAATAAGAATTGAGTTTGAAATATGACCTTTCTTGTATTCCGAAATAGTACGCACATCAACAATCTGCAAACGTCGAGTCGTTTGAATCAATTGCTTTGCCTCTTTTACAGAAACATTTTTTTGTGAAAAAACAGAAAAAGAATACAACAAAACAAAAAAAAGAAAAAATCGCTTCACACTCATACTTTTATTATTTTAAAAATAATCTGATAAGTTTGTATTTTCACTTTTTATACGGTTGGTATCTCATCGTTAAATCTATAAAATTCATTTTTTTCACAATAGATTTTTCGTGAGAAAATGTTTGAAATGTTTTTTTTCCGTGATAAGCACCCATTCCACTATTTCCAATTCCTCCGAATCCCATTTCTGTTGTCGCCAAATGAATTATTGTATCATTCACACACCCACCACCAAATTTTACTTCTCGTAAAAAACGTTTTTCTATTTTTTGATTATTTGTAAATAAATACAATGCCAACGGTTCGGGTCTTCTTTTTATAAAATCATAAGCCTCATCTACATTGCTTACCGTAAGAATTGGCAATATTGGTCCAAAAATTTCTTGATTCATAACCGCATCACTTTCTACAACATTATCCATTATCGTAGGTTCTATACGCAATGCCGAAAAATCCGTTCGACCTCCAAAAACTATTTTTGACTTGTCCAAAAGAGAAATCAACCGATCAAAATGTTTTTCGTTGATAATTTTTCCATAATCTTTATTGTCTAAAGGAGAAACGCCATACATTTTCGCGATTTCGTTTTTCAAATGAAGCAACAATTCTTCTTTAACGCATTGTTCTACAAGAATATAATCCGGAGCAATACAAGTTTGTCCACAATTAAGATATTTTCCAAAAACAATGCGACGAGCCGCTAATTTTAAATTCGCTGAAGAATCAACAACAACCGGACTTTTTCCTCCTAATTCCAACGTCACGGGAGTAAGATGTTCTGCAGCTTTTCTCATCACCAACTTGCCTACTTCAACACCTCCCGTAAAAAATATGTAATCGAATTTTTGCTCCAACAAACAACGATTTTCATCTCTTCCTCCTTCCACAACTTTTACATGTCCAAACTCAAAAACCATCGAAATAATTTTTTTCAACACTTTTGAAGTTTCGGGACTATACGCAGATGGTTTCAACACGACACAATTACCGGCAGCAATTGCTCCAATCAACGGATTAAGCGACAATAAAAACGGATAATTCCACGGAGACATAATTAAAACGACTCCAAATGGCTCTTGAACGACAAAACTACGTGCCGGAAATTGTGCTAACGGAGTTTTTACACGACGTACTTTTGTCCACTTTTTCAAATTTTTCATTGTGTAAGAAAGTTCACTTAACGTCAATCCTATCTCGCACATATATGATTCGGTCTCACTCTTTCCAAGATCCAAATTCAAAGCCTGACATATCTCTTTTTCGCAAGACAAAATCACCTCACGCAAACGCAAAAGAGAACGCATTCGAAAGTCTAAATCAAACGTTTTCCCGGAATAAAAAAAATCTTGTAGATCTGACAACATAAATTAAATATGGAATTTATTCGTTAGTTTCAAAATAATCTTGAACACCACCATAAGTATTCAAAGAATAAATCGTTTCCACATATCGCAAATAAACGTCCAAATCCATTTCTTCTTTCAAAATCGACTGATAACGCAAAAAATCCTCCTCATCATTTTCATACTTCGTCGCAATATTACTAATCGACATGTAAGTATAGTTAATTCGATCGAGTTCTTCTTCCGTCAAAACACCATCTTCAACGACAACACTCACCACATCAGAAAAAGACTTCATATTCATCACAGTTTGTTTTGCATCAAGCACAACCTTCAAACGATTAAGCCCAAGTATTCCTGCAAAAACGACAACACAAATTACAATTTTATAACAAATAGATTTCATATTCATACTTTTTTTTTGTTTTGACAAAGATAAAAAAATTTTTTCCGAATATCGTTTAAATCGTAATAAACAAAAAAATCCGACATCTTTTACTGATATCGGATTTTCCATTTTGTGACCCTGCCAGGATTCAAACCTGGAACCTTCACATCCGTAGTGTGACGCTCTATTCAGTTGAGCTACAGGGCCTTTTCATTTTTACAATTGAATAACAAATCGCTTTCTCGTTTCTCAATTGCGGTGCAAAGATAAAACTATTTTTTTATTTTTCAAAAATCTTTTCTCTTTTTTTTCAAAAAAACATACTTTTTCGATTATTCAAAACAAAACAACACATTTATAATTAAAAACTTCATTTGTATCACCTACGTTTCTTATCAAAAATAAGAAAAAAATAATTAACTTTGCAAACTATTTTTTCAAGTAAAATTTTTATCTAAATAAAGTATCACAACATATAATCTTTTTTTAAAATGAAAGTATTAAAATTTGGCGGAACATCCGTAGGTTCGGCTCAACGAATGAAAGAAGTTGCAAAACTAATTCTTGATGGAGAACAAAAAATCGTTGTCTTATCAGCCATGTCTGGAACAACAAATTCTCTTGTTGAAATTTCAGATTATCTTTATAAAAGAAATCCGGACGGAGCAATTGACGCAATCAATGCTCTTGAAGCAAAATATTATCCTGTAGTTGAAGAATTATTATCTACAGCAGAAAGCAAAGAACTTGGAAAAACAATCGTAAAAGAACGTTTTGATGTACTTCGTTCAATTGCTTCAAGTACCAAACCATTTACATCTTTTGAAGAAAAAGTAATTCTTGCACAAGGAGAACTCACTTCTACAGCATTGGTAAACGCATACCTTGTGGAACAAGGTGTAAAATCATGTCTTCTTCCAGCTTTAGATTTCATGAAAACCGATAAGAATGCAGAACCAGATATGAATTATATTCGTACAAATGTAAAAAAACAATTAGAAGAAAAAAACGGATATGAAATTTATATCACACAAGGTTTTATTTGTCGCAATCATTATGATGAAATAGACAACCTACAACGTGGAGGTTCTGATTATTCGGCATCTATCATTGGTGCCGCTGTTGTCGCTGACGAAATTCAAATCTGGACAGATATTGACGGAATGCACAACAATGATCCTCGTATTGTAGAAGGAACAAAACCTGTTGCCAATCTTCACTTTGAAGAAGCTGCCGAATTAGCTTATTTTGGAGCTAAAATATTACACCCAACATGTGTATTGCCGGCAAAACAAGCCAACATTCCGGTTCGATTGCTCAACACAATGGATCCGCAGGCCAAAGGAACTCTCATTTCAACAAAATGTAATCAAAAAAGCATTCAAGCTGTTGCTGCAAAAGATGGTATCACGGCAATCAAAATCAAATCCGGAAGAATGCTTTTGGCTCACGGATTCCTCCGTAAAGTATTTGAAATTTTCGAACTTTACAAAACATCAATTGACATGATCACAACTTCGGAAGTTGGTGTTTCGGTAACAATAGACAACACAAAACATTTGGACGAAATCCTAAATGCTCTTCGTCAATATGGCACAGTGACTGTAGACAAAGACATGGTCATCATTTGCGTTGTTGGAGACATGGATTATCACAATATCGGATTCCAAGCCAAAGTCGTAAATGCTCTAAAAGATATTCCTGTTCGAATGATTTCTTACGGAGGAAGCAACTACAATGTATCATTCCTCGTCAGTGCAAACGACAAAAAAACTGCACTTCAATCATTGAGTAAAAATTTATTCTAATTTAAAAATATATTTCACTTTGGAATTATTAAAAGGAAACTTCCCTATTGAGAAGTTCAAAACAATAGAAACTCCGTTTTATTACTACGACGAAAGTTTGCTAAGACAAACTCTTGAAATCATTAAATCCGAAAGCACAAAATACGGATACAAAGTGCATTATGCCGTAAAAGCAAATGCCAATGCCGATATTTTGCGAATCATCGCAAGCTATGGATTAGGAGCAGATTGTGTAAGTGGAAATGAAGTTCAAGCAGCAATCGAAGCCGGATTTCCGGCCTCTGACATTGTATTTGCCGGCGTAGGAAAAACCGACAAAGAAATAAACCTTGCTCTATCTCATGGAATATTCTGTTTCAACGCAGAATCTCTTCCTGAATTAGAAGTCATCAACGAATTGGCAGAAAAAAAAGGAGTTACAGCCAACATTGCTCTCCGAATCAATCCTAACGTCGATGCACACACACATCACTACATTACAACCGGACTAAATGAAAACAAATTTGGGTTTAATCTTGAAGATGTAGAAGATGTAATGGACGTTGTGATAAAAGCAAAAAATCTAAATCTCATTGGAGTACATTTCCATATCGGTTCCCAAATTACCGATTTATCTTCGTACGAAGATCTTTGCGTCAAAATAAACGATTTGCAAGATCAATTGGAAAACAAAGGAATCATTTTGCCAAACGTCAATATTGGAGGAGGTTTAGGCATCAATTACGAACACCCTAATCATTTTCCAATTGCAGATTTTGAAACCTATTTTCGTTTATTTAATAAAAATTTACATCTACGAGAAGGACAAACATTACATTGCGAACCGGGTCGTAGCGTCGTTGCTCAATGCGGAAGTTTAGTCACTCGTGTAACCTACGTCAAAATTGGAACTACAAAAAAATTTGCCATCGTCGATGCCGGAATGACCGACCTTATTCGGCCGGCTCTTTATGAAGCATATCATCGTATTGAAAACATAACTTCCGACGAACCCGGAGACACATACGATGTTGTTGGACCAATCTGTGAATCAAGCGATGTTTTCCAAAAAGATGTACGTCTCAACAAAGTTCGACGTGGAGATTTATTAGTTCTTCGCAGTGCTGGAGCCTATGGCGAAATTATGGCATCAAGATACAATCTTAGAGAACTACCCAAAGCAATCATTCTTTAATTGACACATAAGGAAAATGGATTTTTTATCATACGAATGGTATATTTTGACAATAGCAGGAGTACTTTTGCTTTCTTTCTTGATTCAATCTTTTTATTACCTCTATTTCTACACAGGAATTCTTTGTCATAGTCATCGCGAAAACAAAGGAAAAATTCCTTATATAACGATTCGGCCAAGTGTTTCGGTAATTATTTGTGCAAGAAATGAAAACGAACATTTAAAGCAATTTCTACCTTCCGTTCTTGAACAAAAATATCCAAATTACGAAGTCATCGTAGTGAATGACGGATCTTCTGATAATACGGAAGAAACTTTGTTGGAACTAAAAAAACAATATCCACATCTTTACCACACGTACATTCCCGAAGATGCAATGGTTATGAGTTCAAAAAAAATGGCTCTGACAGTGGGTATCAAAGCAGCAAAACACGATCTTCTTGTTTTTACCGACGCAGATTGCAAACCTGTATCTCGCGATTGGCTCAATTGTTTGATACGAAACTTCGACAATAAAACAAATTTCGTTTTAGGTTATGGAGCTTACGAACAAAAAAAAGGAATTTTAGGACATTTAATTTCTTACGATACATTTACCATTGCCTTACAATATTTAGGATTTGCCAAACGAGGACATCCTTATATGGGCGTTGGTCGCAATTTAGCATATCGTAAAGAATTATTCTTCAAAAATAAAGGTTTTGCATCAATTCTTCATCTACAAAGTGGAGATGATGACTTGTTTGTCAATCAACATGCAACGGGCGATAATACTCGTATTGAGGTAAACGAACAAAGTATCACGATTTCTGAACCAAAACAAAACTTTTCCGATTGGTTTTATCAAAAACAACGACATTTGTCAACATCTAAATATTATCGTTTCGGAACAGACATAATGATCGGGACAGAAGTGCTAAGTAGAGGTCTCTTTTATCTTTCGCTACTGATTCTTTGTATCATTTCCCCTCTGGAAATCAAGATTTTCGGTTTAGGAATTTATTTCCTTCGATGGTTGATACAAGCACTCGTCATCAACCTATCGGCAAAACATTTTGGAGAACGACAATTTTATTTATCAATTATATTTTTTGATATTCTACTTCCATTACTTACTCTGCACGGAATGTTTATCAACAAATATTTTAGAAAAAACAAAAATTTTCGTTGGAAATAGAAATAAAAAAAAACGCCAGAATTTACTGGCGTTTTTTTTATTTAAATTATTCTCCTAATAACTTTTTAGCATCTACATATTGAGCAATGCCTTTGGCAACCGCTTTTGCTTCACGCATGGCAAGGACTACGGTTTGAGGTGTATGAACCACATCTCCTCCGGCAAAAATTCCACGCCGAGTAGTCATTCCATAAGGTAAATCTCGAGTTTTTACATATCCCATTTCATCAACTTCTATTCCTTCTGTCGTCGAAACGATTCTATTCGCAGGACGCGAACCTACCGCAAGCAACATTTTATCCAATGGCACTATGGTTTCGTTTTCTCCAATTTTTACACGAGCCGAAGTCAATCGTTCTCCATTTGACAAAAATTCTTGAACAGAACTTTTCCATACAAACGAAACGCCTTCTGCTTCCGCTTCTTCATATTCCGTACGCAAAGCCGGCATTTCTTCTTGTGTCCGATGATAATAAACCGTAACACTTTTAGCTCCAATCCGCAAAGCCGTTCGTGCTGCATCCATTGCCACATTTCCACCGCCAATAACACCAACTACATCGCCCGCTTTTATCGGAATTTCATCTAATCCAAGACTATGATTATTAAACAAACTAACCATTCTCAAAAAATAGGAAGATTGTATCACGCCCTTTATTTTATTTCCAGGAATATCCAACGTTTTTGGAATTGCTGTTCCTGAGCCAATAAACACAGCATCAAAACCTCGATCAAACATTTCATCAATCGTTATATCCTGCCCTATCATACAATTGGTTATAAACGTCACTCCAAGCGTCTCAATCTTTTCTATTTCTCGACGAACGACATCTTTTGGCAAACGATATTCCGGAATACCAAACAATAAAACGCCTCCCAATTCTGATTCTTTCTCATAAATCACGACATTGAATCCTTCGCGAGCCAAATCTCCTGCAACCGTAAGTCCGGCAGGACCAGAACCAATTACGGCAACTTTTCCCCTATTTTTTGGTTTTATATTTTCATGAATAAGTCCGATAGAACTATCAAAATCGGCGACAAATCGCTCCAATTTTCCAATCCGAATCGGTTGACCTTTTTTATTCAAAACACAATGACCTTCACATTGCTTTTCGTGAGGACAAACTCGCCCACAAATTGCCGGAAGATTACTTTTTAAGTTAATTTGCTCAAGAGCATCTCCCATATTTCCTTTACTCAACGCATGAATAAATTGTGGAATATTATTTTCAATCGGACATCCTTTTACACATTGAGGATTTTTGCAATTAAGACAACGCTTTGCTTCTTCAATGGCATGACGAGTGCTATATCCTTCTTCTATTTCTTTGAATTTTGAAATCTGAATATCCATAATTGTATAAAATTTATCATCTGATTCTTTTGTTCAAATCTTCAAACTGATCCACTCTTCGATCTCTAAAAAATGGCCACATACGACGAACCGTTTCCGTTCTGCCTAAATCAATTTCTATCACTTTCACATCTTCATCTGAGATTGGCGATTCATAAAGAAATTCTCCTTGCGGACCAACGACAAAACTATTCCCCCAAAATTCTATTCCTCCCGTAACGCCAGATGGATCAGGTTCATAGCCTGTGCGATTCACTGCCACAACATGAAGTCCATTTGCGACAGCATGACCACGCTGAACGGTAATCCAAGCATTACGCTGACGCATTTTTTCCTCTTCGGAATCTGTGCTTTCATATCCTATCGCAGTCGGATAAATCAAAATATCAGCTCCGGCAAGAGCCATCAATCGAGCTCCTTCCGGATACCATTGATCCCAACACACCATAACTCCAAGACGACCCACCGAAGTTTCTATCGGTTGAAAACCAAGATCTCCTTGCGTAAAATAAAATTTTTCATAATAAGCCGGATCGTCGGGAATGTGCATTTTTCGATATTTGCCGGCAATAGAACCATCTTTTTCGATAACAACGGCCGTATTAAAATATAATCCTGCCATTGCACGTTCAAATAAAGACAAAACAAGTACGACACCCAACTCTTTAGCCAATGATCCAAATTCGGTTGTTGATGGTCCGGGAATTGATTCTGACAAATCAAAATAAGAAGGATCTTCTATTTGACAAAAATAAAGTCCGTTATGCAATTCTTGTAAAACAATCAATTCGGCTCCGGACGATGCCGCTTTTCGAATATTTTGTTTTAATTTCTCAATATTTAACCGAACATCAGCAGTGTTAGATTGTTGAATTATAGCAAGTTTCATTTTTTATCAAAATTAGATTGTTGAAATTTGAATTGTTCCTTTTGGATATTGCATTGTCACACAATGAAGAGAACCATGTTGTTGAATCAATGGAGTAGAATAAATCGGAATAATTTCCCGATCGGGAAAAACTTTTTTCAATTGATCTATAGCCAACGCATCATTTTCTTCTTGTCCATAAGTTGGCAACAAAACAGCTCCATTGATAATCAAAAAGTTAGCATACGTAGCAGGCAATCGTTCTCCGTCTTCATCATAAATAGCGGTTGGCATTGGCAAAGGAAACAATTGATAAGGAAGTCCGTCTTGTGTCCGCAATTTTTTCAACTCATCTTCCATCAATTTCAAATCGTAAAAATGCTCATCTTCTTCATCTTTACACTGCACATACAAAATTGTATTATTCGGACAAATTCGAGCCAACGTATCGATATGACTATCTGTATCGTCTCCTTCCAAATATCCATTATTCAACCAAAGCATTTGTTTTGCTCCAAAAATTGAAAGTAAATATTCTTCAATTTCCGCAGGCGATTTATGTTCATTACGATTTTCACTCAACAAACATTCTGAGGTTGTCAAAATAGTTCCTCGTCCGTCACTTTCTATACTTCCTCCTTCTAAAACACAATGAAGTTGAGATAAATAACCAACATTTGGTGCAAAAATTTGATGATGATGATACAATCGACGTGTAATACAATTATCTTTATTTGCAGCGAATTTCATTCCCCAACCATTAAAACAAAAATCCACGACATAAGGAATTTCGTTGATCAACACCGTTATTCCACCATGATCTCGAGCCCACGTATCATTGCTTTCTTCTTCAACGATACAAACATTTTCCATTATCGTGTCTTTTCTTAATTGAGAACGCACAATCGCTGCGTCATGAGCAACGATAACAACGCCTTCGCGTTTGGAAATCTCAGCAGCAATATCTGCGAAAACCGGAATCACTTCGTCTAACATATACGCCCAATCCGTATGTTCATGAGGCCAAGTCAATTGAACTGCGGATTGAGGTTCCCATTCCGCCGGAAGTCGTATTTCTAATTGATCATTTTGCATAACAAACAAAAAAAATGTATTCTTTGCAAAGATAGACAAAAAAAAGAGATGATAACTAAAATGGTTATCATCTCTCTCTTTATTAAAAGATTTTTTCTTATTTCATCGCTGTTGCCATGAGAGAAGAATATTCCATCACTCCTGCAGGAGAAAGTTCTATAACTTGATCAGAACCATACATTTGAACATGATTTTCGTCAATCACTGTCATAAATTTAACTTCTTGACCATCTTTTTCTGCAGACCAAGATTGATCTTCTGCGTCAAAATTAAGATTAAGAACTGCTTTTGTTTCTTTATTCTTAATCGTGTAACCATTTTCTGTTGCAGCGATAGAATAAGTTTTGTCGTTTGCTTTTACAGTTTTTGTTTCACCAATAAGGCTATTTCCTGTCCAAAATTCTGCTGAATTACAAACGATAAGATCCACAAAAATTGTAATTTCATAAACTGGAAGAATATGGAAACAGATGAAAACCAATTCATTAACTGCTTTATGTCCAAGACTATTATTCCAATCTTTAACTTTGTTTGTAAGGGCAAAATTTCCAATACAAGAAGAAAATGCAACACTCATTGCAAGAAAAGCTGCCACAGCAACTACCAATTTTGATTTTTTCATACGATTATAACTTTTAAAATTAAAATTCACAACGGCAAAAATAAGATTTTTATTCTAAAAAAAAGAGAGAACTCAATAAAATTTTAGGTTCTCTCTCATTAAAAATTTTAATCAAAAATATTTGCTGCGGCACAAGATGATTCGTCTTTGTCTACTTTCTTTTTTGTTACTTTAATATCGTAATATCCTTCTTGAACCAAGCTATTCTTTGCTTCTTTAATTTGAGCTTTCACACCTTGCGTTGTATTCCATTCATAGAAAGTTTGAGAAATGGAATTCACATTTGTGTTGTTGTCACTTTTTTTAGATGCTTCCATTTTTATTTCAAAACATTCCATATCTTCTGATTCACAAGAAGAAAACGAAAACATAGCAAGCAAAGCAATTGCTGAGAAAAATAATTTTTTCATAAAAACCTCCTTTTTATAATTAAAATTCACGACAAAGACAATAAAAATATTTTCATATCTTTTTACATTTTTTAACTTTTTAAAAAGAAAAAATTGCTCACTTTGCTATTTTTTGAGTTAAAAAATACTCTTTCGTTCAAAAAACAAAATAGACACGACACAAACCCAATTATCTTTGTGCAAAAATTTAATTTAAAAAAAAAAACAAAAAATTATAAAAAAAATAATCATGGCAAATAATTTATTATTAGGAAAAAGAGGTATTATTTTCGGTGCTTTGAATGATAAAAGTATTGCTTGGAAAGTGGCTGAACGTGCAGTAGAAGAAGGTGCAAAAATCACACTTTCAAACACTCCTATCGCAGTACGCATGGGAACAACCAACGAATTAGGCGAAAAACTAAATGCTCCAATCATTCCGGCCGACGCAACAAGCGTAGAAGATTTGGAAATCGTATTTTCAAAATCACAAGAATTGCTTGGTGGAAAAATTGATTTTGTACTTCACTCTATCGGAATGTCACCAAACGTTCGTAAAAATAAACCATACGACGGTTTGGATTACAAAATGTTGAATACAACCCTTGATATTTCAGCCATTTCATTTCACAAAATGTTGCAAGTAGCCAAACAACAAGATGCCATTGCCAACGGTGGATCAATTCTTGCACTTTCATACATCGCCGCTCAACGTACTTTTTGTGGATACAACGATATGGCCGATGCAAAATCATTGCTCGAATCCATTGCTCGAAGTTTCGGCTACATCTACGGAAGAGAAAAAGGCGTTCGTATCAACACGATTTCTCAATCGCCAACAATGACCACTGCCGGGAGTGGCGTAACCGGAATGACAAAACTATTTGATTTTGCAGACAAAATGTCGCCTCTTGGAAACGCTTCTGCAGACGAATGTGCCGACTATTGTATCGTCATGTTTTCTGATCTTACAAAGAAAGTGACCATGCAAAATCTTTATCATGACGGAGGTTATTCCAACGTGGGAATCAGCGAAGACATCATCGATATTTACACAAAAAACATGGAATAACAATTTTATATTTTCATAGAAAAAAAGAAAAAGGACTTTTCATATACAAGAAAAGTCCTTTTTGTATTTTATTTGTATCTTTGTCTCGAAAAAAAACAAAAATTTATGCTTGTCAAAATCTATAACGATAATCCCAACGAAAAGGAAATTCAACGAATTGTAAATATTTTACGAAACGGAGGAATTGTCATTTACCCAACCGACACGATTTATGGAATCGGTTGCGACATTTTCAATACCAAAGGAGTTGAAACAATCTGCAAATTCAAAGGAATAGATCCACGAAAACATAGTTTGTCTTTCATTTGCAACGACATTAGCATGGTGAGCGAATATGCCAAAATGAATAACGATACGTTTAAAATCATGAAACGCAATCTTCCCGGAGCATTCACATTCATTTTGGAGGGAAACAACAAATTACCAAAATTATTCAAATCAAAAAAAACAGTCGGCATACGCATTCCCGATAACAATATCGCACGAGCCATCGTAAGCGAATTGGGAAATCCGATTCTTTCGACTTCCGTCCGCGATCGTGAAGATGAAATTTTAGAATATTTCACCGATCCGGAATTGATTCACGAACGATATGGCAATCTTGTCAATGCCGTAATCGATGGAGGAATCGGAAGTCTCGACCCTTCAACCATCGTTGATTGTACCGACGAAGAAATCTCAATCACACGACAAGGAAAAGGAGAATTGTTGGAATAATCTTTCGACTTTGCTTTTTTCAAAAAAAATCGATTAAAAATCAAACCTACATACACCAAAAAATCACTATCTTTGTCCGCTAAATCAATTACATCGAACAAGAAAAAAAATGAAAATTATTTCTTCGCCTTCCGAAATCAATCATCTTTGCAACAATCTAAAACTTGAAGGCAAAACAATCGGACTTGTTCCGACAATGGGAGCTTTGCACGATGGACATCTTTCGCTCATCAAACGTGCAAAAAAAGAAAATGAAATTTGTATTGTCAGCGTATTTGTCAATCCAACACAATTCAACAACGCAAAAGATTTGGAAACATATCCTCGTGATTTAAACAAAGACGCTACACTTTTGGAGACAGTCAGTTGCGACTATCTTTTTGCCCCAAAAGCAGATGAAATTTATTCCGAAGAAGAAAAAAACACCACATTTAAATTTGATTTTCAAGGACTTGACAAAGTAATGGAAGGACCACGTCGTCCGGGTCATTTCAATGGTGTTGTCCAAATCGTATCCAAATTATTCACGTTAATACAACCACACAAAGCATACTTTGGCGAAAAAGACTTTCAGCAAGTAGCAATTATTCGTTTGATGACACAAACGATGAAATTTGACATCGAAATTTGCCCATGTCCGATTCTTCGTGCTGAAAACGGATTAGCTCTCAGCAGTCGAAACGAATTGTTGACCGAAAACGAAAAACAAATTGCGACAAATATTTTTCATGTGCTGAACGAAAGCAAAACAAAAACCGACAAATTATCCGTCAAAGAACTTATCAATTGGGTAGAAAACGAGCTCAACGCAATACAACCTCTACAAGTAGAATACTACGAAATCGTTGACGGTACAACACTACAACCCATCTCATCGTGGAATGAAACAAATGACATTGTCGGATGCATTACCGTTTATTGCGGAAATGTTCGACTTATTGACAACATAAGATATAAATAAATGTACATAGAAGTAGTAAAATCAAAAATACATCGTGTAACTGTCACCGAAGCCAATCTCAATTACATCGGCAGTATCACAATTGACGAAGACCTAATGGACGCGGCAAATCTCATCGCCGGAGAAAAAGTCCATATCGTCAACAACAACAACGGAGAACGATTTGAAACATACGTCATCAAAGGCGATCGTGGTTCCGGAATGATTTGCCTCAATGGTGCCGCCGCACGAAAAGTCCAACCCGGCGATGTTGTCATCATCATGGCTTACGCCTACATGGATTTTGAAGAAGCAAAAAACTTTAAACCGGCAGTCGTCTTTCCAGACACAAAAACAAACAAACTCATCTAAAAAAAATCATTGTCTATCTTTTTGTTGATTTGGCAAAAAAGAAAAAAAATACCAATCAACTCGGTTGCTTTCCATTGGGTTGCACAACAACTATGCTGATAATTCTCATCATTTCGGGATTATCAGCATATTATCTTAATACCTACAGATACGAAGTAGAATACGCCATTGATTACGCAAAAATCAAATTGGGTATTGTCAAAGAATACCACTATCAAGAAGACAACAAAGCAAGATCAAATAGCATTGGACATCATTATCTCATCAAAGGTATAGACATCTCACATCACCAAGGATTCATCAGTTGGGATCTTGTCAAAAAATCAAACATTCGATTTGCCTACATCAAAGCCACGCAAGGATTGAAACACAAAGACAAACGATTTAGAGGAAATTATAAATATGCTCAAAAAAATGGAATCAAAGTGGGATTTTATCACTTTTTTTCTTTGGACAAAGACGGAGCAAAACAAGCCTTACATTTATTATCCACAACCGATTTTGCCTCTAATCTAATGCCTTACGCCGTTGATATAGAATATTTTCGCTCGTCCGATCGCAAAACGGATTTCGCAACAATCAAAAAACGAAGAAAAGAAATCCATCGCTTCGACAGCACCATGTTTGTCCAAACAGGAAAACACCCGATCATCTACACACAAGGTCAGTGTTACACCGATTTGATACAAGGACACTTTCTCGATTGTCCTCTTTGGATTTGCGATTGGCAAAGCACACAACAACCCAACACCGCCAACCGACATTGGACGCTTTGGCAATATACCGACAAAGGAAAAATCGACGGCATCTATCACAATAATGTAGACCTAAACGTATTTCGTGGTGGAGAAGAAGATTTTGAATTATGGAGCGAAGGAATTATCCCAAAATAACAAAAAAAATTTTTCTATCTTTGTACTAAAATAACTTTCTTTTTTTACTTACATACACATTATGAAAATAGGTTTTGATAACGAAAAATACTTAAGTATACAATCCGAACACATCAAAAAACGCATCGCTCAATTTGGAGACAAACTATATCTGGAATTTGGAGGAAAACTATTTGACGACAATCACGCAAGTCGTGTTTTGCCGGGATTCCAACCCGATAGCAAACTAAGAATGCTCATGCAATTGTCCGATTGTGCCGAAATCGTCATGGTCATTTCTGCCGTTGACATCGAACGCAACAAAGTACGTGGCGATTTGGGAATCACCTACGACGTAGATGCTCTTCGACTTCGTGACGAATTTGAAAAATGTGGACTTCATGTCTCTTCCATCGTCATCACACACTACAACGGTCAAGCAAGTGCGGTCGCTTTTCGTTCACGAATCGAACGATTAGGAATCAAAGCCTATTATCATTACACCATCGATGGATATCCCCACAATATTTCCCTCATCGATAGCGACGAAGGTTTTGGAAAAAATGATTTTGTAAAAACCGAAAAACCGCTTGTCATCGTGACTGCTCCGGGTCCCGGAAGCGGGAAAATGGCCGTTTGTCTCAGCCAACTCTATCACGAACACAAACGAGGAAATAAAGCCGGATACGCAAAATTTGAAACCTTCCCTATTTGGAATCTATCGCTCAAACATCCGGTCAACTTGGCTTACGAAGCTGCCACTGCCGATCTCAACGATGTCAATATGATTGACCCATTCCACTTGGAAGCTTACGGAAAAACCACCATAAATTACAATCGTGACATCGAAATTTTTCCGGTACTCAATGCCATCTTTGAAAGCATCTACGGAGAAAATCCATACAAAAGTCCAACAGACATGGGCGTAAACATGGCCGGATTTTGCATGAGCGACGAAGAAGTTTGTTGCAACGCTTCCAAAAACGAAATCATTCGTCGATACTATGCCGTTTTAGGAAAATTAGCCGATGGCGAATGCGTAGACAACGAAGTCAACAAAATAAAATTACTGATGAAACGTGCCATGATCGACACCGATTTTCGTCGAACAACGTTGGCCGCAAAAGCTCGAAACCTACAATCCGGCGTTCCGTGTTCGGCAATCGAATTATCCAACGGAACAATCATCACTGCCGAAACTTCTGCTTTGTTGGGTCCAAGTGCGGCTTTGCTCCTTAACGCAACAAAACACCTTGCCGGCATTCCTCATGAAGAAAAACTCATTCCTCAATCGATGATCGAACCGATACAAAAAACAAAAGTGACATATCTGCACGGAGGAAATCCTCGTCTTCATACCGACGAAGTGCTCGTTTCGCTATCCATGCTCAGCACAACCAACGAAAACTGCCGCAAAGCATTGGAACAACTACCAAAACTCAAAGGATGTCAAGTACATTCTACCGTCATGCTAAGCGAAGTTGACCGAAAAATCTTTCGCAAACTCGGAATCGATTTGTCTTGTGATCCTATACGAAAAATATAATTTTTTACAAAAAAAAAGACGCTATTTTCATAGCGTCTTTTTTTATTATTGATTGATTTTAATATTCTGTTCCAAACATGGTGTATGTCTTATCGCCTTTGATAATCAACACTTGTCCGTCCCGATATTCCTTGCGTACAGAATCTTGTGTTTCTGCTTTTGCATTTGCCACCGACGAAGACGGAATAGCTTGGATATTCGTAAATTCTTTCCAA
>JAGCLW010000043.1 GCA_017646805.1 Paludibacteraceae bacterium
AAACTTTGCAAAAGTACAAAAAAAATCATTTGTCTCAAAATATGCACCATGACGACCAATTGACAAAAAAAAGACGCTATTTTCATAGCGTCTTTTTTTTGTCTTTTTCTGCCAAAATAGAAAGGCGAAAAATGAAAACTCTGCCAAAAATGTCATGTTTTTTATGAAAAAGTTTTTTGGCATAAAATTCGTAATACATGGCAATGTTTGAGTAAAAAATTAACTTTAAAAAAGATAAAATCATGAACATTAAACCGTTAGCAGATCGTGTATTAGTACGCCCTGCACAAGCAGAAGAAAAAACAGCAAGTGGAATTATTATTCCGGATTCGGCAAAAGAAAAACCGTTGAAAGGTGAAGTTGTTGCCGTTGGAAATGGAACAAAAGATGAAGAAATGGTCGTAAAAGTGACCGATGTTGTTCTTTATGGAAAATATGCAGGAACAGAACTTGATGTAGATGGCGAAAAACTTCTAATCATGCGTCAGTCGGACATTCTTGCAATTGTAAAATAATTATTGTTTAACAAAAAAAACGAAATAAAATGGCAAAAGATATTAAATTCAATATTGATGCTCGTGATGAGTTGAAAAAAGGTATCGACCAATTGGCTGATGCAGTGAAAGTAACACTTGGACCTAAAGGTCGCAATGTGATTATCGAAAAGAAATTCGGAGCTCCTCACATTACAAAAGACGGTGTGAGTGTGGCGAAAGAAATCGAACTTGCAGATCCTTTTCAAAATATGGGTGCTCAAATGGTGAAAGAAGTTGCTTCAAAAACCGGAGATAAAGCCGGTGATGGAACGACAACTGCCACTGTTCTTGCACAATCGATTGTGAGTGTCGGTTTGAAAAACGTCACAGCGGGAGCAAATCCAATGGATCTTAAACGAGGAATTGACAAAGCTGTTGACGCTGTTGTGGCAAACATCAAAGAAATGGCTCAAGAAGTGGATAATGATTATGCAAAAATTGAGCAAGTGGCTACAATTTCGGCAAACAACGATCCTGCAATTGGAAAATTGATTGCTACGGCAATGGAAAAAGTGACAAAAGATGGTGTTATCACAGTAGAAGAAGCCAAAGGAACTGAAACAACCGTAGAAGTTGTGGAAGGAATGCAATTTGATCGTGGATACTTGTCGCCATATTTTGTGACAAATACCGAAAAAATGGAAGTAGAGATGGAAAATCCTCTTGTGCTTATTCATGACAAAAAGATTTCTTCTTTGAAAGAAATGCTTCCAATTCTTGAATCTGCCGTACAAACAGGAAAACCACTTCTTATCATTGCAGAAGATGTAGATAGCGAAGCGTTGGCTACATTGGTAGTGAATCGTCTTCGTGGATCATTGAAGATTTGTGCTGTAAAAGCTCCGGGATTTGGCGATCGTCGCAAAGAAATGTTGGAAGACATTGCGGTGCTTACCGGAGGTGTTGTTATTAGTGAGGAAAAAGGTTTGAAACTTGACTCTGCAACTGTAGATATGCTTGGTCGTGCCGAAAAAATTATTGTTAATAAAGACAATACAACAATAACAAAAGGTGCAGGTGCAAAAGAAGCTATCGCAGCTCGTGTACAACAAATCAAAGCCCAAATAGAAGCGACAACATCTGATTATGATCGCGAAAAATTACAAGAACGTTTGGCAAAACTTGCCGGAGGAGTTGCTGTGATTTACGTAGGTGCGGCATCAGAAGTAGAAATGAAAGAAAAGAAAGATCGTGTAGATGACGCTCTTTGTGCCACTCGTGCGGCCAACGAAGAAGGAATTATTCCGGGAGGTGGCGTTGCTTACATTCGTTCAATTGCTGCCATCGAGTCAATTAAAGGAGATAATGATGACGAACAAACCGGAATTGATATTATCAAACGTGCGATTGAAGAACCACTTCGTCAAATCGTGATGAATGCCGGAGTTGAAGGTGCGGTTGTCGTACAAAAAGTAAAAGAAGGAACGGCTGATTTTGGTTACAATGCTCGCACCGACAAATATGAAAACATGTATGCCGCCGGCGTTATCGATCCTGCCAAAGTAGCTCGTGTAGCGTTGGAAAATGCAGCATCAATCGCAGGAATGTTTTTGACAACAGAATGTGTGATTGCAGATAAGAAAGAAGAAAATCCGGCACCGGCAATGCCTCCAATGGGTGGCGGAATGGGTGGAATGATGTAAAAATCTTTCTTGAAATAATAGAAAAAAGGAGAATAAACGCATTTGTTCTCCTTTTTCTATTTTTGAAATCAAAATAAAATTGTATCTTTGCACTCGCTTCCGAAAAATAAGAGAAGCAAGTGTGATGGGAAATTAAGCGATTAAAACCTATTTTCACTTAAATTTTGAGTAACACAATTTTAATTTATTAAAAAATGAAAACATTCCAATTAGAAGGTTCGGTACGTACTGAACTTGGAAAAAAAGCTACGCGTGAAATGCGTAAGAATGACATGATTCCATGCGTTCTTTATGGCGGAAAAGAAAACATTTCTTTTGAAGTAAAAACTTCTTCTGTACGTAAATTGATCTACACACCAGAAATTTTTGTTGTAGAATTGACAATCGCAGGAAAAACTTACAATGCAGTATTGAAAGATTCTCAATTTCATCCGGTAACAGATCGTATTCTTCACCTTGATTTTTTTGAAGTATCAGAAGCAAAACCTATCGTTATGGAAGTTCCTGTAAAAATTGAAGGTCTTGCAGAAGGTGTAAAACAAGGGGGAAAACTTGTTCAAGAAATGCGTAAATTGAAAGTAAAAGCAATTTATACAAATATTCCTGAAAATTTGACGATCAACGTTTCTAATCTTGGTCTTGGAAAAACAATTCAAGTGAAAGAATTGTCGTTCGACAACCTTGAAATTGTTTCTGCATCGATGAACGTAGTTGTTGCGGTTAAATTGACTCGTGCGGCTCGTGGTGCGGCTGCTAAAGCTAACGCATAATAGTTTTTTTACAATAGAAAAAGAAGAGGATATCTCAAAGTAGATATCCTCTTTTTTTATTGTTTTCAAATGACATTTTTCGTATAAAAATTGTATCTTTGCAAAATTGCTATTTTTGTAATTTTATCGTAAAAAAGCTTTTTTTTGAAATGAAATATTTGATTGTTGGATTGGGAAATATTGGAGCGGAGTATGAAGATACTCGTCATAATATTGGATTTATTACAATCGATGCGTTTGCTGACGAATTCGGTGCTCAATGGAAAGACGAACGTTATGGAGCTGTAGCTGAAGCAAAAATCAAAGGTCGTACGTTGATTTTGTTGAAACCTAATACATACATGAATTTGTCCGGAAATGCGGTTCGATATTGGATGCAAAAAGAGAAAATAGATTTACAACATTTGTTGATTATTGTAGATGATTTGGCATTGCCATTTGGAAGTCTTCGGTTAAAAGGCAAAGGAAGTGATGCCGGGCATAATGGTTTGAAAAATATCAAAGAATTGATAGGAACAGAATCTTATCCTCGTTTGCGTTTTGGTATAGGTAATAATTTTTCAAAAGGAAAACAAATTGATTTTGTGTTGGGGAAATTTACAGATGAAGAGTGGAAAACGTTGGTCGAACGAGTGAAAGTTGCGATTGAAATAATCAAAAGTTATTGTTTGGCAGGACTTTCAATAACTATGAATCAATTTAACAATAAGTAGTTTTTTTTGTGAAATCGGAAGTTCGTATAGACAAATGGATGTGGGCGGTTCGGCTTTTTAAGACCAGAAGTCTTGCCGCTGATATGTGTAAAAAGGGAAAAGTTTATATTGGGACAACGCTTGCCAAGCCTTCGCGTATGGTGAAAATAGGAGATGTCGTTGCCATCAAAAAAGGAGGAATTACGCATTCGTTTAAGGTTTTGGCATTAAGTGAAAATCGTATGGGAGCAAAATTGGTTCCGGATTTTATGATTAATGTTACAACTCCGGATCAATTGGAATTGATAGAAATGCAACGATTGTCCAACAACGCATTTCGAGATAGAGGAGCAGGACGTCCGACAAAGAAAGATCGTCGGGATATTGAGGAGTTTACGGAAGATTTTTTTTGGTGGAATGATGATGTTGATGATGAAGATTGAAAGCAAATAAAAGAAAAAAAGTATGTTTATAGCATCGCAAAAAAAGAAAGAAAATATAGCAGAATATATCATTTATATGTGGCAGATTGAAGATATTATTCGTGCGTATAAATTGGATATAGATTGTATAAAAGCAAACATTGTTGATTTGATGTCGTTGTCTTCGCAACAAGAAAAAGAACTTTTGGGTTGGTACGAAAGTTTGATTGATATGATGAGGCGAGAGGGAGTTCAAGAAAAAGGACATTTGCAAATCAATAAAAACACAATTATAGATTTAACCGATTTGCATAAAGCACTTCTTTATTCGCAAAAGTATCCGGAATATGCCGCATCGTATTATAAAGCACTTCCATTCATTGCAGAATTGAAAATGAAACAAGGAAATGATATTGAAAGTGACATAGAAGTTGCGTTGTCTTTTTTGTACGGAATTTTGATGCTTCGATTGCAAAAAAAAGAGATAACGGAATCTACTCAACAAGCACAAGGATATATTGTCCATTTTTTGTCGGAATTATCAAAATTGTATATTTTGTACAAAGATGACGAATTGGAATTTGAATAAAAAATATAAAAATAAAAAATTATGAAAGGTATTATTTTGGCAGGTGGATCGGGAACACGTCTTTATCCGATTACACGAAGTATTTCAAAACAAATCGTTCCGGTGTATGACAAACCGATGATTTATTATCCGATGTCGGTTTTGATGCTTGCCGGAATCAAAGAAATTTTAATTATTTCAACACCACAAGATATTCATTTGTATGAAAATCTTTTCGGAAAAGGAGATGATTTAGGAATTTCCATTCAATATGCAATTCAACCTTCGCCAGATGGTTTGGCACAAGCATTCATTATCGGTGAAGAATTTATTGGAGACGATAGTGTTTGTATGGTTTTGGGAGATAATATATTTTATGGATTGGATTTTTCATCTCATCTCAAACGTGCGGCAGAACTAAAAGAAGGAGCCGTTGTCTTTGGTTATTATGTCAATGATCCGGAGCGTTATGGCGTTGCGGAATTTGATAAAAATGGCAAGGTGCTTAGCATAGAAGAAAAACCAGCACAACCAAAATCAAATTGGGCTGTGACAGGATTGTATTTTTATGGAAATGATGTGGTAAAAAAAGCGAAAGGACTAAAACCATCGGCTCGTGGAGAATTAGAAATTACCGATCTCAATCGTTTGTATTTGGAAGAAGGACGATTGACGGTGGAACTTCTTGGTCGTGGAATGGCTTGGCTTGATACAGGAACGCATGATAGCTTGTTGGAAGCATCAAATTTCATTTCAACGATTCAAAATCGTCAAGGATTGCAAGTGGCTTGTCTTGAAGAAATTGCTTATCGAAAAGGGTATATTTCAAAAGAAAAATTGCTTGAATTGGCCGAACCATTGAAAAAGAATCGTTATGGGCAATATTTAATAAAAATTGCAAATAATAATTAACAAAAAAAAAGATTGCTATGGAAATTATCGAAACAGGAATTTCTGATTTATTGATTATAAAAAACAAAGTTTTTGAAGATGCTCGTGGTTATTTTACCGAAGCATATAATGAAAAGGCAATGAATGATGCCGGAATCAAAATCAAATTTTGTCAAGATAATCGTTCAAAATCGAGTTATGGCGTGATTCGTGGACTTCATTATCAATTAAACCCTCAAAGTCAATCAAAATTGGTAAGTTGTATTGTTGGAAAAGTTTATGATGTAGCGGTTGATTTGCGTGTTGGTTCTCCAACTTTTGGAAAATGGTATGGCGTTGAATTGTCTGATGAGAATCATTTGCAATTTCTTATCCCACAAGGTTTTGCACATGGATTTTCGGTATTGAGTGAAACGGCGATTTTTAGTTATAAATGTGATAATTTTTATAATCCTCAACTTGAAGGAGGATTGATGTATAATGATCCGGCGTTGGGTATAGATTGGAAAATTCCAGCGGAAAAAGCACTTGTTTCGGAAAAAGACACCAAACATCCGTTGCTTGCAGATTTAAAAACTAATTTTGTTTATTGATTATGAAAATTATTGTTACCGGAGCAAATGGTCAGTTGGGAAATGAGATGCGTGTGATTTCAAAACGATTTTCTCAACATTCTTATATATTTACTGATGTTGCAGAATTGGATATTTGCAACAAAGAGGCGGTGATGGCTTTTTTTGAAGAAAACAAACCTGATTTTGTAGTAAATTGTGCGGCTTATACTGCAGTGACAAAAGCAGAGTCGGATCTTGAAATTAGTCGAAAAATCAATGCGGAGGCGGTTGGTATTCTTGGAGAAGCGACAAAGTGTGTCGGAGCAAAAATGATTCATGTCTCGACGGATTATGTTTTTGATGGTTTAGGACATATTCCTTATACCGAAGAAATGAACGTTTGTCCTCAATCTGTTTATGGCAAAACGAAACTTGATGGAGAAATTGCATTGCAACAATCCGGAGCAGAATATGCTATTTTGCGAACTTCATGGTTGTATTCTTCGTTTGGAAATAATTTTGTGAAGACGATGATTCGTCTTGGTCAAGAAAAAGAAAAATTGACAGTGATTTTCGATCAGATTGGAACGCCAACTTATGCGGCGGATTTGGCTGAAGCAATTATGACAATTGTGAATGCGGAAAATTTTGTCGGTGGCGTTTTTCATTTTTCAAACGAAGGCGTTTGTTCGTGGTATGATTTCACAAAATCAATTCATAAAATTTATGGAATCACTTCGTGCAAAGTTCTTCCTTTGGAGACGAAAGATTATCCGGATTCAACGCCAAGACCTTTTTATAGCGTGTTGAATAAAGCAAAAATAAAGTCGATTTATGGACTTGAAATTCCTCATTGGGAAGAAAGTTTGACACGTTGTATTGATGTATTAAAACAAGAAAAATAAATAAAAAAACAACTAAAAAACACACATTATTATGGGAAAATTTATTGAAATTATTTTGCATTTGATTTACATCGGGAATGCATTTATGGGACTTTTTGTTGGTCATGAATGGCTGGGAGTCAGTGCGATTTCTTTTGTCGTGATGTTGATTCATTCGGCAATAAAATCATTCATGTATCAATCGGATCAAACCACGATTATAATTCCTCCTTATTTTTCGGTTGTGGCAATGTTTATATCGCTTTTTATGTTTTTTTCAAAAAGTGATTTTGAATTGATTGTCATGGTTTGGAATATAAGTTTGTTGCTCAATTACGTGTTGTTTGTGATTTTGAGTTTGATTGAAAAAACAAAAAAAGAGTAGTATGTCATCGCAATTGTTAAATCCGTTTTTGAAGCAAGTTGCACATAAATTATTAGCTGATTTTGGTGCAGATTTGTCACGTTTGACAATGGTTTTTCCGAACAAACGAGCTCGCTTGTTTTTTGAAAAATATCTTTTTGAAGAATGCAAAATTGTTTTTGCTCCGGAGTATTCGGACATCAATGCGTTGTTTGAACAAAGCGATTGTTTGATGATTGAAAATGCGATTTCATTAAATTTTGAATTGTATAAAATTTTTAGAGAAAAAACACAATCTTCAGAATCGTTTGATGAATTTTATTCTTTTGGAGAAGTTTTGTTGAATGATTTTAACGATGTGGATAAAAATTTGGTTGATGCCGAACAATTGTTTTCCAATCTTGAAGATTTTAACAAAATAAGAGAAAATTTTGACGTTGATTTGACGGAAGAGCAACAAGAACAATTGTCGCGTTTTTTTGATTTTAAGGATACGAAATTGCAACAAAATTTTCAACAATTGTGGAATGTTTTGGGCGAAATTTATACGAGTTTCAAGCAAAATTTGAGCGAGAAACAAACCGCTTATTCCGGAATGATGATGAGGCAAGTTGTTGAAAATTGGGACATTTACAAGGAAAAATATAATCAGGAAAAATATGTTTTTGTAGGATTTAATGTGCTTACAAAATGCGAAAAATTGTTGATGAAAAATTTGAAAGAGGAAGGCAAAGCGTTGTTTTTTTGGGATTATGATACGTATTATTACAACAAAGAGAAGGTTTCAGAAGCAGGACGATTTATTGATGAAAATATAAAATTGTTTGGTCAAGATATTGCGTTGCAAACAACGAATTATTTTGGAAATCAGTCAATTAAGATTCTAAAATCGGCAACAAGCGAAGGTCAATCGGCTTATTTGCCTACGTGTTTGTCCGGATTTGAAATTTCAGATGCCAATACGGCAATTGTTTTGTGCAAGGAAACTCTTTTGCCCGGAGTGATTAGTAATTTGGATTCCAATTCCAAATACAATATCACGATGGGATTTCCGATGACGCATACGTTGATTTATAGTTTGTTGCAATCCATTTTGCAGATGCAAATGTATGGAGGAAAAAATGGCTATTTTGTCAAAGAATATGTTGCTCCAATATTGTCGCATTCATACATAAAAACCTATTTCGCAGAATTGGGACAAGACGATTTGTCGTTTATTTTTTCTTTGCCAGACGATTTGTATGCTTATTTATTGGACATAATCGATCATCTTGTTGTGAAAATGTCTGATTTTCAATTAGAAACGGACGAACAAGAGTTGGACAAAGAAAGTATTTATCGCATGAGAAATGCGATTGTAAGACTCAAAAGAGTGTTTGATACGATAGAAAAGGATTTTTTAGAAAATGATTTTCTGTTGAAAACAGCATTGTTTTACAAAGTCGTACGAACGCTTCAAGTTCCTTTTCACAGCGAAGAAACGCAGGGAATACAAGTGATGGGATTGTTGGAAACTCGCAATATGGATTTTGAAAATTTGATTTTATTAAATCTAAACGAAGGTGTTTTTCCGAAAAAAGAAGTTGCTCCGTCTTTTATTCCTCAATTTGTTCGTAAAGCCTATGGAATGACGACAATAGAACATCAAGATAGCTTGTATGCGTATTATTTTTACCGATTGTTGCAACGAGCGAAAAATATCACATTGGTGTATTCTTCGGGAAAAGAATTGATTTCCAATAGTGAAGCAAGTCGGTTTATACATCAATTGTTGGCAGAGTATCCTTCCGAAAAAATTGAGCATCAAGCAATCTCTTTTGACAAAACGATTTCTTCTGTTTCTTTGATTGGCGATGTGCAAAAGACAGACGAAATGATTGATTATTTGGAAAAAAAATATCAAGAAAAAAGTTTGTCTCCTTCGGCAATAAACAAATATCTTAATTGCGGAAGAGAATTTTATTTTCATTACGTTGTTGGATTGCGTTCGGAGTCGGACGATTCCGAAGATATGGATAATGCAAAATTAGGTTCGATTTTACACAAAGCCGCTGAAATTTTGTATCAATCTCAACCTTGCATTACAAAAGATTTTTTGAATTCTTATTTGTATGACGAATCAAAATTGAAACAAATTGTCGAACACGCATTCAACGAAATTTATTTTGCAAAAAAAACGCCCGAAATAAAATATGATGATTTTGATGGAGAAGTACAATTGCATTTTAGTACAATTTTGGAATGGTTGAAACGAATTGTAAAATGG
Organism: Paludibacteraceae bacterium; assembly: GCA_017646805.1. GTDB lineage: Bacteria > Bacteroidota > Bacteroidia > Bacteroidales > Paludibacteraceae > UBA4363. Next base: position 9,591 of record JAGCLW010000043.1, read on the forward strand.
GATTACGAGAAGAATTGTCCATTTACTGTTTTGGGTCTGGAAAAAGAAGTGCGTGGCGATTTTAAGTTAAGTTCGGGAAAAGAAATTTCTCTTGGAGGAATTATAGACAGATTGCACGAAAAAGACGGAGAAATTTTCGTGTGTGATTATAAAACAGGTAAAAGAAAAGATTATAAGGATAAAAAGAATTTGTCTGCTTTGGAATCTCTTTTTGTTGCCGATACAAATCGAAATTATCATGCTTTTCAGGCTTTCTTATATTCAATGTTGCAAAAGCGGACGTATGAGAAAGTTTTTCCGGCAATGATTCATCCGATAGCAATGATAACTTCGGATTATGAAATGGAATTTAGGAAAGATGATAGACTTGAATATGATGATTTAAAAGTAGAAGATTCTTCCGGACAAACGAAAAGTTTTGAAGATTTTTTGCGTGAAAAACTTGATGAATTATTTGATAAAAACAATTTATTTAGAAAATACGAAAAGACCGATTGTCGCTATTGTGAATTTAAGCAATTGTGTCAAGATGGTATTGGAATAAAAGATTAAAAAAAAAGAATGCGATGATAGGACAGTATAATGATTTGAAAATAAAACGTTTTTGCGAAAAAGGAGCAATCCTTGATGGCGGTGAATATGGCGAAATTTTGTTTCCAAAACGATGGCTTAAAGATTGGATGAAAATGGGTTCGATGGTGCATGTTTTTGTTTATCCGGACACAAAAGACCAATTAGTTGCTACGCGAGAAAAAGCTTATGCAACGGTAGGCGAGTTTGCATTCTTGCAAGTGGATTTGGTTAACGAAAAAGGAGCGTATTTGGATTGGGGAGTTGCACGTCGGTTGTTTGTGCCTATTCGCGAACAACGTCATCGCATGGTTGAAGATGGAATTTATCTCGTTTATATTGCGTTGAACGAGCAAAATAATCGTATTTATGGAAGTGCAAAATACGATCATTTTATCGACAAGTCGCGTCCAAATTATGAAATCGGAGAATCGGTAGAAGTGATGATTGCATTGCAAACGGATCTTGGTTATAAAGCAATCATAGACAATCGATACATAGGAATGATTTATTCCAATGAAATTATGGATACGCTTGAATTGGGTCAAATTACGACAGCTTATATTAAGCGTATTCGGGAAGACAATAAAATAGATTTGAGTCTGAACAAAATTGGATATTCTCGGATAGAGGATTTTGCAGATGAACTTTATGATTGTTTGGTTCAACGTGGCGGAGTATTGGAAATGAACGACAAAAGTGATTCGACGGAGATTTTGAATATGTTTGGCGTTAGCAAAAAAACATTTAAAAAGGCAATCGGAACGCTTTATCGGTTAGAAAAAATTGTCATTACTGAATGGGGTATCGAATTAAATCAAAAAAAATAGGATTATGTTGGATTATATCAAAGGAGAAATTGTAGAATTGACACCGACGGCGGCTGTTTTGGAAATAGCTAATGGTTTGGGATATTATATCAATATTGCGTTGGGAACATATAACGAATTGTCAGGAAAAAATAATGCAAAATTGTTTGTTTATGAGGCAATTAGAGAAGATGCTCACGTGCTTTATGGTTTTTTGACAAAAGACGAACGAGAGTTGTTTTTGCTTTTGCTTTCTGTGTCCGGAGTTGGTGCAAATACGGCTCGGGTAATTCTTTCAGCATTTTCTGCCGGAGAACTAAAAACGATAATTGAAAGCGGAGATAGCAAAACTCTCAAAGGAATCAAAGGAATTGGAGCAAAAACGGCAGAGCGAATCATTGTTGATTTGAAAGACAAAATGATGAAATTGCAAATTGAAAATTCCGAAGTCGAATTGTTTGTCGCACAGAAAAATTCAGCTCAAAAGGCAGAAGCCGTGGCGGCTCTTGTTATGCTTGGTTTTGCACAAGCGGCATCTTCCAAAGCCGTGGATAAAGCGATGGAGTCGGCTCCGGAAGCAACAGTTGGACAAATTGTGAAAATTGCGTTAAAACTAATATAAACACACACATTTGTAATAAAAAAACTATGAATAACAATTTATCATTAGAAGTTTCTCGTATTCTTGAAGAAAGTTTGCAACAAGCAAAAAATTTATCTTCATCAAAAGTCTCATCGGAGCATTTAATGTTGGCGATGTTGGTTTTGAAAATAGAAGAGATTGAAGCGAAACTTTGGTATTTTGGAATTGCTCCGGACGAACTACGTTCTTTTTTAGAGCATTTGATTGAACATGATGAAAAGAATGTGGAATCGCCGGCTTTTTCTACGGAAATCGATCGTATTTTACGTTTGGCACAAATAGAGCAACGTGTGAGCGAAGATGAATTTATCAAACCGATTCATATTTTTCTTGCAACTTTGCGAACGAATCATACGCAATTGGGTGAATACCTTTCTGCAAGAGGAATGTCGTATGATCGTTTGAAAGATTTGTTAATGAAAAATCAAATAGAAAACACGAAAAAACAAGATGTTGAACCGTCAAAAAAACAACAACCATTGTTTCAATTGGATCAAGATGACGACGACGATGATGATATTTTCCCTTTTGCGAAACGAGGAGCGGAAACAAATTCAAACGTTTTGTCGGCAAAAGTTGCATCATCAACGACTTCGGAAACTCCTTTTCTTGATCGATTTACGACCGATTTGACGGAGCAAGCCAGAACAAATTTGTTGGATCCAATGATTGGGCGAGAAATTCAAGTTCAACGTTTGGCACAAATTCTTTCTCGTCGCAAAAAGAATAATCCCGTTTTGATTGGAGAAGCTGGAGTCGGAAAATCTTCTATCGTAGAAGGTTTGGCAACTAAAATTGTGAAGCGAGAAGTGCCACGTTCGTTGTGGAACAAACGTTTGCTTTCGCTTGATATGGCGGCTATCGTTGCGGGAACAAAATATCGAGGACAATTTGAAGAGCGAATCCAAATGTTGCTGAAAGAAATGACCACTTGTAAAAATGTAATTTTGTTTATCGACGAAATTCACACAATGGTCGGAGCCGGAAATACACAAGGATCGATGGATGCGGCAAATATGCTTAAACCGGCTTTGGCAAAAGGTCAGTTGCAATGTATTGGAGCAACAACGATGGATGAATATCGCAAATCAATAGAAAAAGATGCGGCACTTGAACGTCGTTTTCAAAAAATAATTGTCGATCCGACAACTCCTGAGGAAACTTTAAATTTATTGATGAACATCAAGCATGTGTACGAAGATTTTCATTCGGTGGTTTATACGGAAGAGGCAATCAAAGCATGTGTTCGTTTGTCCGAACGTTATATGTCCGATCGTGCACAACCAGACAAAGCAATTGATGTTTTAGATGAAGTTGCTTCGCGAGCTCGTGCTTATGTGATTAAAATGCCTGATGAATTGACTAAAATTGAGGCAGAAATAGAAACTTTGGTTAAAGAAAAAAATAAAGCGGTACAAAGTCAAAACTTTGAAAAAGCCGCAGATCTTCGAGATCAAGAAGTTGCTTTACAAAAAATATTTACAGACGAAAAACTCCGTTGGGAATCTTCTCTTTTTGATGAAAAAGTGACAATTACGGAAGAAATGGTTGCTGAAGTTGTGTCGATGATGACCGGTGTGCCTGCTCACAAAATGGCACAAACGGAATCTCATCAATTGATTCAGTTGCCGAATATTTTGTCCAATCTTGTCATAGGACAATCGGAAGCGATTGCGAAAATCTCGAAAGCAATTCAACGCAATCGTGCCGGACTAAAAGATCCGAATCGTCCGATTGGTTCATTTATATTTTTAGGACCGACAGGTGTTGGAAAAACATTATTGGCTCAGACTCTTTCTGATGTTGTGATGGGTTCTCGAGATGCATTGATTCGGATTGATATGAGTGAATACATGGAAAAATATAGCGTTAGTCGTTTGGTGGGAGCACCTCCGGGATATGTGGGTTATGAAGAAGGAGGACAATTGACGGAGCGTGTTCGTCGCAAACCATATTCCGTTATTTTGCTCGATGAGATAGAAAAGGCAAACGCCGATGTGTTTAATTTGTTGTTGCAAGTTTTGGATGAAGGACGTTTGACCGATGGTTTAGGAAGAGAGGTGGATTTCCGAAATACAATCATAATTATGACGTCAAATGCCGGGACACGACAATTGAAAGAGTTTGGTTCCGGAGTCGGATTTGATCGTTCGCGTAGTTATGATGGATCAATGCGTAGCGAGCAAGCACGTTCGGTTATACAAAAAGAATTGAAACGTATCTTTGCTCCGGAATTTTTGAATCGGGTAGATGAAGTCGTTATTTTTGATCAACTTTCAAAAGAAAACATTCGTTTAATTGTTGATTTGGAAATTGAAAAAATCCAAAAACGTTTGTTTGAAATGGGATACAAATTAGTATTGTCCGATGAAGTGAAAGATTGGATTGGCGAGAAAGGTTATGATCCTCATTATGGAGCACGTCCGATTAAACGGTTGATACAAAGTGAAATAGAGGATCGGTTGTCTGATTTTCTTTTACGAGGAGAATTGAAACAAGGAAAAATTGATGTTGGTCTAAAACAAGGTGTTGTCACAATAAAACAGCCTGTCAAACGTGAACGAAAATAAAAAGTAGAAAGGATTTTTTGTGGTTTTTACAGGAACGATTATCAATACGATAACGGTGATTGTCGGGGCTTCTTTGGGTTGCATTCTCAAACGAGGACTAAGTGAAAAAAGTCAGACGTTGTGTTTTCAAGTAATAGGTTTGTTCAACGTGGCTCTTGGCGTAAAAATGACTATGGGAATGGCGTTCCCTTTGGTGGTTTTGATTTCGCTGTTGTTGGGAGTTTTGCTTGGCGAATGGTTGCGTATAGACTTGAGCGTGGAAAAATTTGGAGAGATGTTGAAAAAATCATTTCGTATGAAAAACGAGCGATTTACAGATGGTTTTCTTTCCGGATTTTTGATGTTTTGCATGGGATCGATGGCGATTGTTGGTTCAATGGAAGAAGGGTTTGGACGAGAATCGGATCTTTTATTGACGAAGTCGTTGATGGATTTGTTTTCGTCTTTCATGTTGGCATCGGCATTAGGTGTTGGAGTGGTATTTTCTTCGATAGGATTATTTTTGTTTCAGGGAGGAATCACGCTTGTTGTTGGTTTGATAGGGAGCAATGTTCCTGAAGTTGTCATTGCCGATTTGACGGCAGTTGGAGGAATTGCGTTGCTTGCGTTGGGTTTTGTGTTGATGGATTTATTCAAAATGAAAGTAATCAATTTTCTTCCGGCATTGATTTTTTGTATTGTCATACACGTCATTTTGAGTTATAGTTCTTTTGTTTAAAAAAAAATTTTTTTTGATAAAAATTGACTTTAGCAGAACGTTATAAAAATATATTGAATTATTTTCAACAGCATGTAGGAAAGGTAGATAGCGAACTTCATTATTCAAATGAATTTGAATTGCTTGTTGCCGTTATGTTGTCGGCTCAATGTACGGATAAACGAGTAAATATGGTAACTCCTTCGTTGTTTAAACGTTTTCCTTCTTCAAAAGAATTGTCTGAAGCAACAGCGACTGAAGTTTTTTCGTATATAAAAAGCATTAGTTATCCTAATGCGAAAACAACGCATTTGATAGCGATGGCAAAGCTTCTTGAAGAACGATTTTGGGGGAAAGTTCCTCAGACGATGGAAGAGTTGACATCTCTTCCGGGTGTCGGACGAAAGACGGCAAATGTTGTTCTTGCTGTTGCTTTTGGAATTGGAGCAATGCCTGTGGATACGCATGTGTTGCGAGTGTCCAATAGAATAGGTTTGGCTAAATCTGATTCGCCTTTGGAGGTGGAAAAGCGATTGGTGAAATATATTCCAAAAGAAATGTTGATAGATGCTCATCATTGGTTGCTTTTGCACGGACGATATGTTTGTTTGGCAAGAAAACCAAAATGTGAGGAATGCAACCTTTTTCAATGGTGTAAGAAAGTCGGAGTAAAATAAAAGATTTATGAAACGTCAGTTTTTTTTATTTAGTGTATTTTGTTTGATTCAAAGTGTAAGTGTTTTTGCTCAATGGGATAATGTAGAAGTGGGCGAAGACACGATAGTTCATCGACCACAATCCGATGTGTTTTTTCATATCAATATTATTCCCAAAGAGTTAGATGTTGATTTGTCTGGGGATATGCCGATTGCAGGTTGGAGAGAAATGGCGGAATGGTATCGAGATCAACGAGATTTTGATATGGCCGAACAAACGTATAGCAATTTTATAAATACACCGATGGTGGATCAGCAAGATTTGTATAATTATGTGTTGGTTTTAAAAGCGTTGGGACGACATCAAGATGTGCTTCCGTATATGAAACGAATGAGAGAGAAAAATCCTAACGATCTTCGTGTGAAAAGTTATTTTTCGACTCTTTCGGAAATGAAAATATGGAAAGCTCCGAGCGAAGTATATCGAGCAAGCAATTTGGATATCAACGATAAAAACAACTATTTGTGTGCGATGTATTACAAAAAAGATCAAGTTGTCTTGATTTCTTCAAAAAGTAATGCAAAGAAATATAGTATTCCTTCGTTGTGTACGGCAACGGCACTTCCGGATGTGGAGTTGGAAAAAGTAAAATCGTGGAGAGAATCAAATTGGGGAAAATGGAATGAAGGAACGGCTTCGTTTGCAAAAAATGGAAAAATGTTGGCATTCACGCACAACGATTATTCTGTTACCGGAGCAAGAGGATTGGTTCGTCCGCAAATCTTTATTTCTCAATATAAAAAACAAGAATGGCAAGAAGCCGAACCGTTGCCGGTCAATGACACGTTGTTTAATTATGGAGTTGCTCATCCGGCATTCAATCGCAGAGGAAATGTTTTGTATTTTGTAAGTGATATGCCGGGAGGTTTTGGCGGAACGGATATTTATGAAATACACCGAGTTGGAAAAGGGTGGAGCAAACCACATAATTTAGGAGATAAAATCAATACAGAAGGCGATGAAATGTTCCCTTTTTATGATGAGACTACGGGATTTCTTTATTTCTCTTCAAATGGGCATAATGGACTTGGAGGATTGGATATTTTTGAGGCAGAAAAATTAGATTCGTGCGATTGTTCCTACGATGTGCGAAATCTTGGTTCGCCGGTTAATTCCATTTCTGATGATTACGGTTTTGTGTTCAATAAAGCACACACACACGGTTATTTTACATCGGATAGAGCCGAAGGAAAAGGCGGTCATGATATTTACAAATTTATTTATGTCTATACAAAACGTCCGACAGAGAAACCTCTTCCATCGTCAAAAGATAGAAATAAGCGTCCAAATTCGTCGTCTGTTGACGAAAAAATTAAAGATGCAGAAAATAAAGTTGCGTATAATTTGATGGTAAAAAATACGGAAACAAATGCTCCGATTGCCGGTGCAGAAGTGAAAATCAATGATACCATTTTGTTTACAGATGATGATGGCGAAATTGTTTATGACATCAATAAAGGCGAACGCACAAAGATGAAAGTTGAGGCTTTGGGTTATTTGCCAATAACAAAAGATTTGATTGTTGGTCAGATCGATATGACGGATTCTATCAAAATGAAAGTGGCTTTGGGTCATTCGATCGTATTAAAAAATATTTATTACGATTTTGATAAATCTGAAATTTTGGAAGAATCTGCAGTAGAATTGGATAAATTGGTGAATTTCTTGAAAGATAATCCATCTTTGACGGTAGAACTTTCTTCTCATACAGATAGTCGTGGCTCTGACGATTATAATCTCAAATTATCGCAAGCGAGAGCAAAATCGGCAGTGGATTATGTGATTTCAAAAGGTATAGATTCTTCTCGAATCAAAGGAATTGGTTACGGCGAAACTAAATTGCTTAATCGTTGTTTTAACGGAGAAGAATGTTCGGAAGAACAACATCGAGAAAATCGTCGTACGGAAATATTTATTCCTAACGCAGGACATGGAATTCATGTAAAACAAACCAAAGGAAAGGAATAATCATTTTGTCAGTAGAGACGTATTATACAATAACAAAAGCAACGGAAGGTTTGTACAAAGAAAAAGGAAGTAAATTTATTTCTTTCGCTTTTCCTGTGCAAACGCTCGATGAGGTAAAAAAAATTGTCGCAGACAAACGAAAAGAATACTACGACGCTCGTCACGTTTGTTATGCTTACGTATTGGGTCCCGAAGCAACCGATTTTAGAGCAAATGACGATGGCGAACCTTCCGGAACTGCCGGCAGACCGATTTTGGGACAAATCAACAGCAAAGGATTGACCAACATTTTGGTGATTGTAGTTCGCTATTTTGGAGGAATTCTTCTCGGAACGGGAGGTTTGGTTGTTGCATACAAACAAGCGACAATAGACGCTCTTGACCAAGCCGAAATTGTAGAAAAAACCGTCGATGTCGATTTTCACATTCAATTCGAATATCCATTGCTCAACGACGTAATGCGGATTGTAAAAGAAGAAAATCTAATTGTTCTTTCACAACAATTTGAATTGACTTGCGAAATGGTTTTGCGTGTGCGAAAAGCAATTGCCGAAAAAGTCAAAGGTCGCTTGTCAAAAGTAGAACGAATGGTTTTTGTCGAAGAATAATTCTTATTTCAAATTCTTTCGGAGCAATTTTAAAAAAGTTGTTACCTTTGCATGTCATTTTTTTACGAAAAAAATTTATAAAAAGATAATTTATTTATGAAAGCGCTTACAAGTACAGACTTTAATTTTGAAGGACAAACTGCGGTTTATCATGGAAAAGTTCGTGATGTTTACACGATCAATAACGATCTTTTGGTGATGGTGGCAACAGATCGTATTTCTGCATTTGATGTTGTTTTACCGGAAGGAATTCCGTTCAAAGGACAAATGTTGAATCAAATTGCGGCTAAATTCCTTGATGCAACACAGGATATTTGTCCGAATTGGAAATTGGCAACTCCCGATCCAATGGTGACGGTTGGCGTTGCCTGCAAAGGATATCCGGTTGAAATGATTGTTCGTGGCTATTTGTGTGGATCGGCTTGGCGAGCATACAAAAGTGGAGTTCGTGAAATTTGTGGAGTGAAATTGCCTGAAGGAATGAAAGAAAATCAGCGTTTCCCACAACCGATTATCACGCCTACAACGAAAGCCGAAATCGGCGAACATGATCAAGATATTTCAAAAGAAGAAATTATTGCTCAAGGATTGGTTTCGGCAGAAGAATATGAAGTTTTGGAAAAATACACGCTTCAACTTTTTGCACGAGGAACAGAAATTGCTGCACAACGTGGACTCATTCTTGTTGATACAAAATATGAATTTGGAACGCATAATGGAACAATTTATTTGATGGACGAAATTCATACTCCGGATTCTTCGCGTTATTTTTATGCAGACGGTTATCAAGAACGTTTTGAAAACGGAGAACCTCAAAAACAATTATCCAAAGAATTTGTTCGCGAATGGTTGATGGAAAATGGATTCCAAGGAAAAGAAGGTCAAGTTGTTCCGGAAATGACACCATCTATTGTTGAAGGAATTACAAATCGTTATATCGAATTATTTGAAGGAATTACGGGAGAAAAGTTTGAAAAAGGTTCTTCCGAAAACATTGCAGAACGTATTGAAAAAAATATTGCAACATATCTTCAAGAAAAATGATTTTGTATTAAAAATCAAAAAGATTTTGTAAATCAAAAATAATTACTATCTTTGCAACGCTTTTTCGGAAGAAAAGCCACTATGGATAGTGATAGGAGAGGTGGCAGAGTGATCGATTGCAGCGGTCTTGAAAACCGCCGTACTGAAAGGTACCGGGGGTTTGAATCCCTCCCTCTCCGCAACTTAAAACGTAAATTGTTAGATGATAGCAATTTACGTTTTTTTTTGCAAAAAAGTTTTCGAGTACTGAAGATTTGTATGTTTTGCTATAGAAGGGTGCTTAAAGCAAGCGGGAAGTGTAGTATTTACTAAGCTTCCCGCTTTGGTGTCTGTTTATAGAATCATAGGTATGTTTGATCCTTTGTATCTACCTAAAAATAAAGTTCAGTTCTTTAACCATGCGTTTATATCGTATGCAGATGGTATATCTGTGTGTACAAAAAAGACCTTCGTCCCTATCAAATTAGTTCGTGCTCTATTGGGTTGTATGCGTCCTTCTGAACGGAAACCAATAATTTGGTATAAGTCTCCGTTATGCTTTTTTTCAAGGTGTTTAAATGAGTAACCCATCCATACAAACTCTGGTAATTTTCCAAGGAATGCTTGTGAATCGCTATCACAGACAATTATTAGGCGTGGACGAACAACATCTTCAATTATTGTTTGATTAAGTGAGATTTGTTCTACCACATAATCAAACATTTTTGGATTACAAACAACATCACTAACGACTTGAGTACATGTTAATCCCTGAATTGGGAAGAGGTCTAAACGCGTGGCTCTATCTAAGAGGTTAACACTGCTATTGACCAGCATGTATTCTGAAGACAAGAATGAGTCATGTTGTTGCAAAGAGACAATAGCACTGCCACTATTTCTACTATGCATTATACTATGTAGTGCAATAATAAGTATATCTTTTTGTCCTGATATTTGGCAAATGCAATAGCCTTCATTTAATAATGGCAACGAATTACGATACTTATTCCATAGGTAATCAAATGCTTGTTTTTGATTAAAATGAGATGTTACGTTATTATTAGTACTTTTTGCGGTATATTGCTCTGTTTGTCCAGTTGTATTATATTTTGCTTGTTTCAAATCAAATTCTTTGCGTGCGTTTCTCAATTTAATCACTACATTTATCCATATAGAATCAATGCACAATGTAATAATTGCAGCTATTATAGTCATACCAAGTAACGCGCCATAGCCATCCATTGCAAGCAATATACCTAGCAGGAATGATTGAAGAATGATTACCCATATAATTCCTAACACAACAGTGCGTCTCAACGATTTCCTGCGTTCTTTTTTCCCTTTCAAATAGGCTTTGTAAATGTATTCTACATTAACATTATATGGATCTTTTGCAAGTAATATATTAAGTCCCTGCTCGATTTTTTGAAAAACAGCCTCTGTATACTTTGCTCTGATTTTATCTTCGGCTGTTCCCTTAGAAAATGAATTGGTAGACAATTGTATTGCTAATTCATTTAACTGATTGGATAGTTCATTAGTGTCCTCTGAAAAAGGCATTGATATAACTTTATCTACATTTTTGAGAACAGCAGCATCAATTGCATTTAATTGCTCTTTCTCTGCAATTTCTGCTCGTGTATAGTGAAAATTAGCAATAGCTTCTGCTTGTTGTTTCATTGCTTCTGCTTCTGCTCGTTGTTTCATTGCTTCTGCTTTTGCTTCGTCTGTTATGCGCTTATATGGACGAGCCCAATTATCGCCAAAGATGGCATTACTAACTCTATCAGCAGTATTTTTACCTGCTCTCCTCCAAAAACTATCTGAAAAGTTACTCATGATTATAAATTTTATATTATTGGTTATTAATGTATTCCAATTAGTGGTTCGTATTTGCGTGCGAGTTCTGTCTCAAAAATCTCTTGTACAGGTATCACGTCGTATGGTAAAACTATGATATGCAAGCGAAATTGCAGATTCATCGCTTTTGCCCAATCATTGAGTTGCAAACCATGCAATGCTTGATTTAGGTGGTAGCCAAGATGTTGAATAACTCTGCCGACAATATTTTGCTGCACTTTACCTACATAAAGCGTATTTTCTCTTGCTACTGCTTTTTTTAGTACACGAGGTGTATATTTGGGCAATTGGCTGACGGTTTGTTTGATTTGCTCTGCGTCATAGGGCGATGTAATCACCCAACGATACAAGCAAGGCAATTCATCTACTTCGGCTAATTGCTTAAACATCATCTTAAAAGGTGTTGCATAACGGACATCTTCTAAGTTGCGGTATTTGTCTTCGAAATCTTTGCTATCAATTTCAAAAGACATTTCTTTTACAATACCGATTTCTGCGAGGTGGTGAAAACGAGCACTGTACAAATCTGCGATTTCACGAACAAAATCTTTTTCCATAACTATAGTGATTTATGAGTTGTTGATATATACACACGAAAAAGCGT
>JAGCLW010000007.1 GCA_017646805.1 Paludibacteraceae bacterium
GTTTGCTTCTCCCGTCAAACAATTCGTTGTCACCATCACAAAACGATCCGAATTAGCAAAGTAGGATTCATAATCATACGGACAAATTTGTTGTGGAAATTTTTCAAATAGCAATTTAAAATCCATGATACATCGCTGTTGCAACAAATATTTCAATCCAACATAATCATATTCTTCCATCAAATCGATATTGCTTTGTTTTGCCCGACCTTCTTGTTTTGACATATAAGACAATCCGTTACATGCTCCGGCACTCACTCCAACCGTAAATGGAAACGTAAGGTTGCGTTGCATAAAATTATCCAAAACACCACAAGTGAATACACCACGAAAACCGCCTCCTTCGAGAACCAACGCTGTTTGATTATCTATAATCATATTCTTTTTATCATTTTTTTTCTAATCGAAATCTTACACCAAGATAAACTTTCCACCCCATAAGCGGTCCCCAAATAAGAGAACTATCAAAATAAGGAGACAACGGCTCTTCGGCTGCAATAATCGGATTTTTTTGCGTAAAATTGGAAATATTTTCACCTCCGGCATAAATGCTCCATTGTTTAAACCACTTTGTTACTTGAAGATTATAAAGTTGATATGGTTTGAATCGCGAATCACGTTGATATGGTTCTGGATTTTCTGCCGTTGTAGGGATTCGTCCTCCTCCACAAAACTGAACATTTGCGTCAAATTGCCACGAACGTTTTGGCGTTGTATAACTTACAGCAACCAAACCTTTATGAGCCGCAGTAAGCGGACGTTCTTGCATTTTTCCGGCAAGAGGTTGCATATTTCGGCTCCAACGATAAGCTCCGGTAATATCCAATCCTTTGACAGGAGAAAATTTTGCTTCTAATTGAACATTATCCGCATACATACGCTGATTAGTGAAATAAACATTTATAGAACGAACATCTGCGTCCATATCAATAACCAATCCTTTGGTAAATTCTGTATGAAAATATTCTGCCGAAAGAGTAAGTTCATTATGATCCCAAAGTTCAATGTATTGTGTAATATTAACTCCCATATTCCAAGCTTCTTCTTGCCCATAAACGTTTGAAAAATTCCACTTTCGAGACGAAGTGAGCAAATAATTATTTTCAGCAAAAAGCATAGAATTTCGAGTTCCTTTTCCAACAGCCAAACGAATATTTGTTTTTTTCCAAGGAGAATATTTTAAATGTAATCGTGGTGTCACAAAAGGTTTGTACAACGTACTATAATCTCCACGAATGCCGGCTATCAAAGTAAGTTTTTCTTTGAACTTGTATGTATATTGAAAAAATATTCCCGCATAAATATCATTCAAATCATAGCGATTCGGAGTTTGTTTTTGCAAAGCAACAAGTTCTGTATAAATATCGCCTTGCGAAGAAATTCCTGCAAGTAGAGAATGAGCATGATCGACATGATGATTTCCTCCGGAAAAATCATACGAAAAGATCGCATTAAAATTGTAACTATGTTGCGTTCCCGAATAAATTCGTTGTCCAAAGATAGAATTTTGATGATGATAAATGTATGAAGTCGTAATTCCAATATTTGCTTTATCCGAAAAAACATAGCCATTTTTCAAATAAGCTTCTACCCGATCCGTTTTTATTTCAACTCCATAAATAGAATCATTCGATGAATTTGAATTAAATGCCATTTGACCACTTTGTCGCCATTCATTCAACGTTTTCACCATAGCTTGAAATGTGTATCCCCCATGTTTATACTGCCAACGATTCAAAAAATTAAGCGACAAAATTTTGGGTTCATCGAGAAATCCATCTTTATTATGGTCCATTTTCATAAAATCTTGACCATAATTTGCCATAATTCCTGTTGATAATTCATCTGTTATTTTAATATTTCCAATAGCACTTACGTCTGCTCTTGCGGCAGAAGAGCCAAAAACATCTATTGAAAAAATCTCATCTGATATTGGTTTCAAATACTCCACATTGATTTGTCCAGTCATAGCTTCAAAACCATTCACCACCGTCCCAACTCCTTTTGAGATTTGAATTCCATCCATCCATGGACCTGGCACATAACTCAATCCAAATGGAGATGAAATTCCACGCAATGTAGGAATATTTTCCGTCATCATTTGCACATATCGCCCTTGCAATCCCAACATCTGAATTGTACGTGCACCTGTAGCCGCATCAGCATACGACACGTCAACCGAAGCATTTGTATCAAAACTTTCTCCTAATGAACAACATGCAGCTTTGCATAATTCATTACGATTCATATCAATCATCGTAATTGCCGAATAACGATTGATCGAACTTCCATCTCGAACCGCATTGATTTCCAATTCGTCCATCATCTCCGGAAACAATGTGATTTGAACATTAGCTCCATGATGCAAATGCAACGTATCAGACTTATATCCAACATAAGAAATGACAAGATTGTGCGTGTGTTCGGAAGGTCGAATAGAAAAATTACCTTCCATATCACTGACAACGCCTTCGGTTGTTCCCAACCAATGAAGAGACGCCCCAATCAACGGAATGGTTTCTTTTCCATCAAGTCCAACGACTTTTCCTCGAACACGTTTAGATGGACAATCTAATCCGTGAGAAGCGTGTTCGTCATGAGTTTCATGACGTTCTTTTTCGTTTTTTACTTCAACTTCGTGTTCGTGTCCAAAAATTTTTACACCGAAAACAAAAAAAATACAGAAAGAGAAAATGATATTTTTCATTGTACAAGAGAATTTTTATTAAACATTTTGCAAAATACAAACGGACATTGTCTTTTCGATACAATGTCTCACTTATTTCAAAATTTTAATAAAATTTCTAACAAAGAAAAACACAGAAAAAGGATTGTCGCTCGTTGTGGGAGGAAAAATCATGTAAAAAAACAAGTGAATTTAAAATCTCACTATGTTCTTTTAAAACAAATTGATTATACGAATAAAAAATAGAACAAAAACAAAGAGATTGAGCTATATCCTTGTTTTGATCTACAACAAAAAAGTCTTCTAATTGAGATAATTCTTGCTCATGAGAACAAGAGTGATGACACTTTTGATGAATATGACCACAGGTGTCACAGATATGAACCGAAACATGTGCAAAAAATCCTGTGCACAACATAAATGTTGTCACAAGATTTAATGCTATATGTTTTAGTTTATTTTGCACAATTATTTCTTATCTTTTTTGTCTTTTGCTCCAAAAAGAGAAAAATGAACGTAACGTTTTGGATTTTGTTTCAAATCAACAACGAGCGAATCTGCATTACGACTGATTCCGGTCAAATTGTTATACAACGTCTTATCGTTAAGCAATAAACCAATCGTTCCGTCTTTTTGATTGCATTTATCCACAATTGTTTGCAAACCAACGACTGTGCTATCCACACCATTCATTGTTTTTTCAAAATCAATACGATTAACTTTTTCTCCGACTTGAGCCAATGATCCGGCAACGTTATCCACTTTTTTAACAATGCGAGGGACATCATTTTTAATCACAACATTCAAATCGTTCGTTGTTGTTTCAAGATTGGAAGTAATCGATTTGATATTTGTCAAACTTTCTTTCAAATCTTCACCTTCTGTGATTGCACGAACTGATAACAATAAAGAATCTGCAGAAGAAACAATTTGATTTACTTTTGGAACCAAATCTTTTTCCAATGCGTCCATCAAACTTGGCTCAACCTGAGATTTTATAGTATCTCCACGAGAAAGAAAAGTCGCTGCCGTAGGATCAATTTCAATCTTTATACATTTTCCTCCTATCAATCCGTCACTTGTAAGTTGTGCCACAGCACCTTCCGGAATTTGAATATCTCGCTCAATATCAAGCGTTACAACAAAAGGAATTTCTTTTGTATAATCATACGAAATTTCACTTACGCGACCAATTTTATATCCCTTACTAAACACGGAAGCATCTTCTGTAAGTCCTGCCAAATCCGCATATTCAACTTTATAATAATTCGTTGGATTTAAAATATTTACCCCTTTAAGAAAGTTCAAACCATAAAACAATACTACTCCGGTGAGAACAACCAATAATCCAATTTTTACTTCTCTGGAAAAAATTTTTTTCATTATGTTAAATTTTTATTTTATTCTTTGACCATCTTTTAATCGAACAATCATCGTCGATGAAAATTTTGATTCTATTTCTTTTTGCACCAATCGAATGGCTTCATAAGTTAATTCTGAACCATAAGTATATTTGTACAAACCATTTTCATTATAATACGACACTTTCAAACCTTTGAATATCGGATCTGTCAGACTTAATTTTTTGCTCAAAGCGAATAATTGCACACGATATTCTATTTCCCCTTTTAACGATTGTGTTGTCGCTTCTGTTTTAGTTTGTTGCTCTACTTTCTTTCTTGCTTCTTCTTCTTTTTGTTTTTGCAAATTCTTTTGTCGTTCCAATTCTTTTTTCTCTTCTTCGATACGTTTCAAACTATCTTTTTTGGCTTTAATCGTTTCCTGTTCTATTCGTTTTTCTTCAGCACGTTTTGCAGCCAATGCTTCTTTTGCGGCTTGAGCAGCTCGAGCTTCTTGTTTTTCTTTTATTTCTTTTGCCAATCGAATAGAATCTTCTTGTGCTTTTTTTATTGCAACCGAATCTACTTTAGGGGTAATAATTATTCCCGATTTTTTATAAAAATCGTGTTTAAACAAAACGAAAGCATCATAAATCGCACGAGCCAATTCATTTTGAGCCTTTTCGGTGTTCAGATATTTTTCTTCCGCTAAATTACTAATATATCCTACTTCGACCAAAACACTTGGCATCGAAGTTTTATGAAGCACCCAAAATCCTGCCTGACGCACTCCTCTATCCTTTCGACCAAGAGCCACAAAATTTTGCTGAATAGTTGATGCCAAAGATATGCTTTTGTCCACAAATTGATTTTGTTGCAACTCAAACATGATATAGGAATCAACAGACTTCGGATCAAAACCTTCGTATTTTTTATTGTATTCATCTTCGAGCAAAATCACAGAATTTTCTCGCATTGCCACGTCCAAATTTGATTGACTCTTTGTTAATCCAAGCGTATAGGTTTCACAACCAAAAACATTTTTGTTATTATTTGCATTGACATGAACTGAAATAAACAAATCTGAGTGTGCTTTGTTTGCGATATTCGCACGTTCTTGAAGTGTTAAATAACAATCTGTATTACGCGTGTAAACCACTTTAACATCGGGGTGCTCTGTCTCTATCAAATTCCCAATTTTTTTAATAATAGAAAGTGTTAAATGTTTTTCTCGAGCTACAGATCCCAAAGCTCCCGGATCTTTTCCTCCATGACCGGCATCCAACGTCACCGTCATATTTGTTTTTTTTACTTGTGCATACAACGGAGAAATCGAAAATAATGCACCAAATAAAAAAAGAATATATGTCGAAAAAAAAGTTTTTTTCATTTCTAATTATATAATTATTTTTTATTCAAAAACGTCATAATACGTCGTGGTTCGAGGCAATGAAACGACTTTCACATCAACGCCGACTTCCACCGAATTTGCATGAAAAGCATCAACCAATGTTTTTGTTGCCAATTCCGGCAAATTATTTTGTTCGCTCAAATGACAAAGAAAAACTTTTTGCAAATGAAGTTGATAATTTTTTGCCACAAAAGAAGCCGTTTCTACATTCGATAAATGACCGCGATTTCCTCTGATTCTCTCTTTTAAAACATGCGTATATGGACCATTTTTCAACATCTCTTCATCATAATTTGATTCTACTATCAAATGTGTCGCCTCTCGCATGTATTTTGCAGAAATAGAATCGATATATCCTAAGTCTGTCGCAACAACAATATGCATTTCTTGCGTCTTAATACTATATCCAACACTTTCAGTTGCATCATGCGAAACCGGAAAACATTCTACTTGAAAATCATAAACATTCACCGGGATTCCGATTTGCATCTCTCTCATATTGGCAACAGAAACTTTGGGAGAAAGTTTGTAATTCCGATTCGCTCCAAAAAGAATTTTTCTTGTTGAATAAACCGGAATGTGATATTCTTCCGACAAACAACCTATTCCTTTGATATGATCTGCATGATCATGAGTGACAAAAATCGCAACAATAGTCGAAATTTCAATTTGACACGATTTTAGTCTCTTTTTTATCGTTCGTGCTCCTATTCCGGCATCAACAACAATCCCATATTTTTCATTTCCAAAATAATACGAATTGCCATTACTTCCACTTGATAAAGATACAAAATGAAGCATTACGGTTTATAATTGGATTTTGAAAGAATATATTGATAATCAGATTCATTCATCAAATCTTGTAAAGAAAGATTAGTATCTGATTCCATATACGATTTTATAATTTGAAACCCAATCCACAACACGGCTTGTGCTGTTGATTCAGGTCCAAAATAAGACGTACAAGGTCCTGGATTTACATATTTTGATTGCAACAAAGAAGATGTATTATACAAATGTTTGTTTTCCATCAAATATTGCCACATTTGTTTTTCATTCTCCTCACACCATTTCCACTCTTCTGCTGTAAAACCTAAAATTTCAGCTTCGGTGCGATTAGGCATAAAAATAGATTGCAAATACAATAATTTTCCTGTCGAAAGCATTTTTTCCAACAATGTCCATGCATGACCACGTTTATCTATATCTTTGGGAGTCACATCAAAAGACGTTGATAAAAAAGCAAAAACCAAATCCGGAGCAACATTATCTTTTGTCATTCCCGAAAGCATATATTCGTACGCAATTTGAGAATATGGAGCATAATCGCTACCAAGATAATTGTCTAAACTAACAGACAATATATTATTTTTTGACAAAATAAATGATTGATTAAATCCGGAAACATGTGTTGCCAAACGAGGAGTTTCTACTTCTGGAAAATAATGGCGAGCATAGGCAAATGCGACTGCAACTTCTTCTTCAATAGCCGTCATATTTTCAAATACAACATCAACTTCTTTGTTGATTTCCAAAAACATGCTATCGGCCAATAAGCCCAACAAATAATCATTAAAATCAACATCTTGGACATTTCCCAACAACATTACACGAGATACGTAATCATCAAAAAATTCTCCATAAACCTCTTGTAATTCAGCTTTTTGATTTTCTATATTGAACGAATCGATTTGCAATAAATCTTTGTCAAATCGTGCAAATTTCACATTTTCAAAATTATCTTTTACATCTATTGCAAAACGATTTTTTGTACAAGATGAAATACAAAATAACAATACTAAAGTAATTAGAATAAAACTACATTTTTTCATAACAGTGTGATTTTCAACTAAATTTATTCAAAATTAAATGTCAAAACAATCAAACGAGAAGTCAATCGCGATATTGCATCTGTATATTTTATATCTTCTTTTCGCTCCAATCCGGGACGATTTCGCTCAATCATATTATTGAACCCTAAACACATTTTTAGTTCCGGAGCAAGTTTAAAATATTCCAAATAAAAATCACAACCAACTCCAAATTCCACAAAACCATCTAACTGTTTCAACATTAAAGGGACATCATTTTTTCGAGAAATATCAATAGACATTCCTCCTCCTGCTATCAAATAAGGGCGATAATTACTGATTCGCACAGAACGAAACTTGACTGTCAATGGCAAATTGATAATCGTCGAAACAACACTTGTTGAAAATTGATCAACTTTCACTCCGTCTCGATAACCTGAAAACGAAACTCTTCGATCACCAAAATTAAGTACCGGAACAAAACGCAAATTGAAATATTTATTCAATCGCAAATCAGAAATAATTCCTACAGAAAATCCCGGAGAAATAATCGGAACATCGCCTTTCCAAACAATTCCGTCTTTATCCATCACATCAGAATTTTTAAATCCAAAGTCCTGAGTATGAATCCCTAACGTAAAACCAAAATGAAATAATTTGTCATCAATTTGTTGTAAATTTTGTACTTTTTCACGGAAAATAGAACCTCTCCTTTTTTGTCCAAATGAATGAAAAATCGAACAAAAAAGAAAAATAATCAACAACAAAATATGAGTTTTATTTCGTAACAACAATTTATTTCTTTAACAACAATTGATGAATAAGTTTGTCCAAATCCGATTCCGGAAGAGCTCCGACAGCTTTTCGTGGAGAAGAATTCAGTGGAATAAAAATCAATGTCGGATAACTATTCACACCAAACAAATGAGCCAAAACAGGCTCTTTTTCTGCATCAATTTTATAAATTTTTATCATGCCATCATATCTTTCTGCCAACTTTTCAAGCACCGGAGCAAGACGACGACAAGGACCACACCATGTGGTATAAAAA
>JAGCLW010000044.1 GCA_017646805.1 Paludibacteraceae bacterium
GTCATTGTTCGCATAATAGAATGGAATCCTAAAGATAGAAATCCAATCGGTGAAATTGTAGAAATTTTAGGAAATGTCGGAGAAAACAATACCGAAATGCACGCCATTTTAGCAGAATTCGGTCTTCCTTATTCTTATCCTAAAAATTTAGAACTTGAAGCAGAACAAATTTCGGAAGAAATTTCTCAAAAAGAAATTTCTCAACGAATCGACATGCGAAACATTCCGACATTCACAATCGACCCTAAAGATGCAAAAGACTTTGACGACGCTCTTTCTATCCGAAAAATAGAAGAAAACCTATGGGAAATCGGCGTTCACATCGCAGATGTCACACATTACGTCAAACCCGACTCGCCAATTGACGAAGAAGCCTACAAAAGAGCAACTTCCGTTTACCTTGTCGATCGAACAATCCCTATGTTGCCCGAAAAATTAAGCAACAAACTTTGTTCGCTACGTCCAAATGAAGACAAACTTTGTTTTTCCGTATTATTCAAAATGGACAATTTTGCAAACATCAAAGAATATCAAATTTGCAAAACCGTCATCAACTCCACTCGACGATTTACCTACGAAGAAGCTCAAGAAATCATCGAAAACGAAGAAGGCGATATGAAAGAAGAAATTCTCGAACTAAATCGACTCGCAAAAATTCTTCGATCAAATCGTTTTTCAAAAGGAGCAATTGCCTTTGAACGAACAGAAGTACGCTTCGAGATTGACGAAAAAGGAAAACCTCTCAGCGTTTACTTCAAAGAATCAAAAGACGCAAACAAACTCATCGAAGAATTCATGCTTTTGGCAAATCGCACCGTTGCGACTCACATCGCCAAACCCGGAAAAGGCAAAAAACCAAAAACATTTGTTTATCGAATTCATGACACTCCAAATTCGGACAAATTACACATCTTTTCAGACTTTATTCGACGATTTGGATACAAACTTAAAACCACAGGAAAAACCACAGAAGTCTCTTCTTCTATCAACAATCTTTTGAATAACGTACAAGGAAAACGAGAACAAAACTTAGTCGAAACCATCGCTATTCGTTCAATGGCAAAAGCAATTTACAGCACCGAAAACATCGGTCATTACGGATTAGCATTCGATTATTACACTCATTTCACTTCGCCAATTCGACGCTATCCGGATATGATGGTACATCGACTATTAGAAAAATACCTAAACGGAGGAAGAAACGAAAATCGCGACATCTGGGAAGAACGTTGCGACCATAGTTCGATGAGAGAACAATTAGCCGCAAATGCCGAACGAGCAAGTATCAAATACAAACAAGTTGAATACATGTCCGATAAAATCGGTTTAATTTTTGACGGAACGATTTCCGGAGTAACCGAATGGGGCATTTACGTAGAATTAAACGAAAACAAATGTGAAGGAATGATTCCGGTAAGAGATTTAGGCGATGACTACTATGTTTTTGACGACAAAAATTATTGTATAATCGGAAAACATTTTGGCAAAAAATTTCAACTCGGAGATCCAATCACTGTTAGAATCAAAAAAACAAATCTTGAGAAAAAACAAATGGATTTTTCTTTAGTCTAAAAAAAATACAACAACACAATACAAAAATCATCATGAAAAAAATTTCAATCTTTTGCGTAATTTTCGCATTTGCAATCGGAGCCTTTGCCGATCATATCATTTATTTAAAAAATGGAGACAAACTCAAAGGTTCGCTTAATGGAGGAAAAAAAGACTCTGTTTTCTTTAAATTCATGGGAAATAATCTTCATCTTGCACAAGATGACATTACTGCCATTTACCTTGACGAATATCTTGCTCCCGAAAAAATTTGTGATCCGGCAGGAGTAAAAGATGCAAAAATCAAAGGAGCCGTTGTCGATAATTTCACTCGAGACAATAGTGTCAGACCGGACGTGGGGGCAAAAGTGTGGGTTGTTCAAGCAAATCTCATTCCTCAATTTGACATTGCTCTTGTAGATACATTTTTACTCATAAACGACTTCCGATACATCTACCAACAATATGCAAACACAAATGCTCAAGTGCCGGAAGATGTTTTGGTTGCTCTTGCAATGTACAACGCAGATACAGACACAAAATTCGATGATTATTGCAACCGAACTCTTCGAGCAATCAATTTTATAAAAAATCACAAACGAGCATTCAAAGCAACATGTGATAGCAAAGGAGTTTTCAACCTATCTCTCAAATCAGGCGAATACTACATTCTTGTTGTCAGTGCCAACACTCAAGGATTTTCTTCCGTTGAAATCGACGGAAAAATTTATTGCAAAAAATTAAACATTCTTCCTGACGAAGAATTAGTTCATAAAATAACATTTGAAATATTTTAAAAAAAATGAAACAGTTAGAAAACAAAGTGGCTATCGTCACAGGAGCTGCACGAGGAATTGGGAAAGCCATTGCAACACGTTTCGCTGAAGAAGGTGCCAATGTAGCACTTTTGGTACGAAAAATCGATGATAATATTCTAAAAATGCAAGAAGAATTACAAAAAAATGGGAATATTATAAAAGCCTACGTTGCAGACGCTTCGGATTTTTCTGCCGTAAAAAATGTTGTTGATTCAATTCATGCAGATTTTGGCAAAATTGATATATTAGTCAACAATGCAGGAATCACAAAAGATGGTCTTATGATGCGAATGAGCGAAGAACAATGGGACGATGTCATTCGAGTAAATCTAAAATCTGCCTTCAATTTCATTCATGCCTTAACACCAATCATGATGCGTCAAAAAAGAGGAAGCATCATCAACATGACATCTGTCGTTGGTGTTCATGGAAATGCCGGACAAGCCAACTATGCCGCATCAAAAGCAGGAATGATTGGACTTACAAAATCAATCGCACAAGAATTAGGAAGTCGCGGAATCAGAGCCAATGCAATCGCTCCCGGATTTATTTTAACCGACATGACCGCAACCCTAAGCGAAGAAGTCAAAACCAAATGGTGCCAAACAATTCCTTTGCGACGAGCAGGAGAAACTCAAGACATTGCCAATTTAGCTGTATTTTTAGCTTCTGATCAATCTGCTTACATTACAGGACAAGTTATTCAAATTGACGGTGGAATGAACATGTAACACATCAATTTTTCATCAAAAAAAACTCCTAAAGAAAATGCTCTTTAGGAGTTTTTTTTAATTCATTATAAATTCATTTTCTTGTCGAATCGAATAAAAATCAACATCATTTTTTTCTGCCCAAGATTTTAATTTTTGATCAAAATAATACGACACATCTTTCGTTGAAATCAAGTTTTTTGCTTTAATTTGAAACCTCAACTTATTCAAATAAACTTTTGCCTCTTTATCAATAATTAAATAATCTACCATCAACGGTTTTTCTACAAATTTATTTCTCAAATCATAAAAACTATCCAATATCAAAAAACGTTTCCCGTCATAAACAAACTGATTCTTGAATGGTTTTTCTACAACAGAATAATAATCTCCTTGAAGAATCCAATGATTCGAAGCCGAACGATGAAGTTGCTGATAATTTTTTGAAAAAACATATAAAGAATCATTCTGTTTCATCGAATATGAAAAATTCCCTTTGTCGGCATAAAGAATCAACTCTTGTTGCTTTTGTTTGTTTTTGCAAAAATGAAATGTATTAAAATTCACAAAAATCAGAATTGAAAAAAGTGACGCAAAAACAGATAATTTACTTTTGGAATAACAAAACCACAACACACAAGAAATCATCAAAAACAAAAAGACAACTTCCTCCAAATGAAATCCTATTTTCAGCGATGAATTTGGAAGATTCTCAATAAAAGACAAAGATCTTACGCAAAATTCAAGAAGAAAACTAATTATTTTCCCCAACAACAAATACAAAGTCGAAAACGAAGAAAACGAGATTATCAAGGCAAAAACACACAAACAAATAATAATCGGAGCCAACGGAATCACGATCAAATTTGACAAAAGTCCGTATGTCGGCATTTGAAGAAAATAATAAATAGAAATCGGAAGTGTTGCAATTTGAGCAGCGAGCGAAACCGTCAAAATATCAATCACATACTTCACCAACCGATTGTCCGAATAGAAAACCCTTTGAAGTAATGGATGAATAATCAAAATTCCCAAGACGGCTAAAAAACTAAGTTGAAAACCAACACTAAACAAAGAATACGGATCTTTTAAAAGAAGGAAAAATGCCGCAAAAAACAAAGCATTCATCGTGTTCGATTGCAAATTCATCAACCGACAAAACAGCAAAACGCTACACATGAAACACGCTCTCGTTACGCTTGGAGATAATCCGGTCAAAACAGCATATGCCCACAATGCAATAAAGATCAAAATCGTTTGAACAATGCGAACAAAACGATTTCGTTTTTTCAAAAAAAGAATTGAGAAAACAAACGAAAGAATCGAAAAAATAATTCCAACATGCAATCCACTCACAGCCAACACATGCATTGCTCCCGACACACTAAACGTTGTCCGAATTTCTTCCGACAAATCATCTTTATAACCCAAAGTCAACGCTTCTGCCAAATGCAAAACATCTCCGGACAAACCAATCTTTTGGTATTGAAACTGCAATTGTTGTCGAACTTTTGAGGCATACGTTTCAAGAGAAAAAGACGGTTTTTGCGGAATTATTTCATAAGCATTTTCTCTCAAAAAAGCGATGCCAAAAACAGATTGAAAATGCAAATATTGAGCATAATCAAATCCATAAATTTTTTCATTTTTCTTTGGCAAAGAAATCTTTTCCTTAAAAATAATTTTATCTCCAACTTTTACATTTTCCGTTTCAATCGAATCCAGCAAATATAAATTGATTTTCACTTCCGGAATTTCGACCCAAACAGAATCTTCCTTCATTTTTTCTATTGCAACAACAACCGAAACGCTTTTTGCCGTCTTTTTGGGAGAAGAAACAACTTCCGCAACAAAAATCTTCTTCTCTTCATAAACAAGACGTTTTGGCAATTCTTGCTTTATTCGAACAAGCGAAAACCCGATGAGAGTAAATACAAAAAGAATGAACACTTCTTTCTTTAAAGGAAACAAGCATTCATTCTTAAAAAATTTTTTTCGCAAAAAGAAAAAAACAAAAATTCCAACGAATAAAAAAGGAATAACAAACCAAGAAACAGACGTACATTCTGCCAAAAATATTCCTAAAATCAAACATATAGTAGGCAGAAAAAACGGTGTCGTACGAAAAAATCTTATCATTCCTTTCTCAATTGATTTGCTTAAATTGAGCAATCGTTTCGAGAGGATTATCCGTTACAAAAATAGCATTCCCTGCCACCAAAGAATCCGCACCTAAATCAACTAATTTTTGTGCATTTGACAAATTGACTCCGCCATCTATTTGAATCAAACAATTCGCATTTTTTTTCAAAATCAACTCTTTTGTTCGTTCTATTTTGCTATACGTATTTTCAATAAATTTTTGTGCCGCAAATCCGGGATTAACCGACATCAACAACACCATATCAACCTCTTGTATAATTTCTTCAAGAGAAGAAACCGGAGTGTGAGGATTCAACGTCACGGCCGCCTTCATTCCCTCATTTTTTATACGTTGAATCGTTCGATGAAGATGCGTACAAGCTTCGTAATGTACATTCAGAATATTGGCTCCGGCTTCTTTAAATCGAGAAATATAACGATCCGGATCTTCTATCATCAAATGAACATCAAGAGGTTTATAACACGTTTTTTTCAAAACCTCCATAATCGGAAATCCAAACGAAATATTAGGAACAAACATTCCGTCCATGACATCAACATGAATCCAATCGGCTTCCGAATCATTGATCATATCTATATCGGCCTTAAGATTTGCAAAATTTGCCGATAAAAGCGATGGTGAAAGTATCATAATTTTATTATTTATTTAATTTCAAAATCAGACAAAGCAAAACCACACAAAAGATCTTTGATTGACATTCTTTTCTTTCCGGCAAGTTGTACGCTTAACAAAGATAATTCTCCATCAGAACAAACAATTTTTGCAAACGTTTTATTATCCGTAAGAATTGTTCCCGCCCAAAATTGAGATTGTTTCTTTTCAAACGAAGTCTCAAAAATCTTCATCGTCGTCAAATCTTTTGATTCTTTATGCAAAAGTTCAATCCAAGCCGTCGGATACGGAGACATTCCTCTCACAAAATTATGAACATTTTCCACTTCATTTTCAAAAGAAAGACGACATGTGTCTTTAAAAATTTTAGGTGCCGAACGAAGTTCTATATCTTCTTTTTGAGGAATTTCTTTTACATTTTCTTCCAAAATACAATCAACGGTTTTTTTCGTCAATTGCCCTCCAAGAATCATCAATTTGTCATGAATCGTTCCGGCATTATCTTCTGCTAAAATATCAATTTTTTCTTGCAAAATTATATTTCCCGTATCTATCTCATGTTTCAAAAAAAACGTCGTAACGCCCGTTTCTTTATCTCCATTGATCACCGCCCAATTTATCGGAGCCGCACCACGATATTGAGGCAACAAAGAAGCGTGCAAATTAAATGTTCCCAATCGTGGCATGTTCCAAACAATTTCCGGTAACATTCTGAAAGCAACAACAATTTGCAAATCTGCATTCAAACTTCTCAATTCATCAACAAACGCTTCATCTTTCAATCGTTCAGGTTGCAACAATCGAAGATTATGATCCAAAGCAAATTGTTTTACGGGAGAAAATTGTATTTTATGCCCTCGTCCCGCCGGTTTGTCCGGCATCGTGACAACGCCAACAATATTATATCCATTTTCATACAACACTTTGAGACTTTCAACCGCAAAATCCGGAGTCCCCATATACACAATTCGTAAATCTTCTTTTCTCATCTTTTTCTTATTTATTTTAACGAACCTCGCTGATCAATTCCCCACATCAATTTTTCTTTCAATGTACTAAAAAACGTATGATCGTATTGTTTGACAACTCGTACGCTATATGGAGCTTTTTTGATAATCAATTCTGTCTTTTCATCAAAAACTTCCGAACGACCATCTACCGAAACCAAAAAAGAATTGGTTCGACTTTCGACTTTCAAGCGAATCTCGTAATAATCCGGAATGATAAGCGGTCGGATAGTTAAACTGTGCGGTGCTATCGGATTTAAAATAAGAATATTTGCTTCTGGATAAACCAACGGACCTCCAACACTCATCGAATATGCCGTCGAACCGGTCGGAGTACTGATAATCAACCCATCTGCTTGATAATTCGTCAAAGGCTCTCCATTCAAATAAGCAAAAATATTTATCATACTGGAACTATCCTGCTTCAAAACCGCAATTTCATTCAAAGCGACATGAAACCCATTAAATTTCCCCGCCAAACCGCAATTTAATTCCAACGCCGTCCGAGCTGTAGAACAATATGCACCGCCAAAAAGTCGGTCAAGATGTTCTTCAATTTCCACGCTTGCGATATCTGCCAAAAATCCAAGACGACCGGTATTTACCCCGACAATTGGAATTTGTTTGTCTCCAATAAATGCCGCTGTTTTCAAAAAAGTTCCATCTCCGCCCAAACTGATTGCCAAATCCGCCTCCAAATTATCTAAGGTTATTTCTTTTATCGATTCGGGAAGAGCAAATCCATCACTTTTCAATGATGCCAAAAAGTTTTTTTCAATACCAATAGCAGCCGTAGTTATTTCC
This sequence comes from Paludibacteraceae bacterium, assembly GCA_017646805.1. Lineage (GTDB taxonomy): Bacteria > Bacteroidota > Bacteroidia > Bacteroidales > Paludibacteraceae > UBA4363. The sequence continues at coordinate 7,667 of JAGCLW010000044.1, forward strand.
TTGATTTTTTTGAAAAGAATAGGCAATAAATTACGATTTTCTTTTTTATAATTATTCCCAAAAATTACGATTTTCATCTTATTATGGATATTCATCTCATTATTTTTTATATGTGATTGATCCTAAATTAAGTTCTATCCTATTGGTTATACAAGACGGAATTTCTTCCGAAGAGTGACTGACATAGATCAGCGTTGTATTCGTTTGTGTACAGATTTCGTCTAACAACAAAATAAATTGTTGAGTCTGTTCATAATCGATTCCTTGACAAGGTTCGTCAAGAATTAAAAGTGGCGGATTTTTTACCAAAGCTCGAACCAAAAGCAACATTCGTTGTGCTCCCAAGGAAACTTCCGAAAAATTTTTTGTCAACAAATGTTGTAATCCCAAACCTTTCAACCATTCTTCTGCACATTTATACTGAACATTTGAAACAGAGGAACTAAATCCAATTTCATCGTTAAATCCGGAGATAATGACATCAATACATTTGACATCTGTCAGACTTGCTTTTCTGCTTGAAGATGTTTTTCCTCTTTTCAAAAAATAGAGATGAAGTTCCGGACTTACATATCCAATTTTTGATTTTATATCCCAAACGCTTTCTCCGGTTCCTCTTCGTTGTCCAAACACTCCAACATCATTGCTATATGCTTGTGGATTATCTCCCGTGATTAGACTTAAAAGGGTTGATTTCCCGGATCCATTATGTCCTTGCAACAACCATCTTTCGCCTTGTTTTACTTCCCAATTGATATTATTCAGCAAGATTTCATCGTTCATCTTCACAACGACATCTTTCATTCGTACGATATAATCAAATTGAACATTTGAGTTTGTCTTGGGAATGACAAAATTTAATCGTTTGGTCGGAATGACATTTTTTAAAGACGAAGAGAAAGTTTCAAATGTTTCCTTTTTAACAATTTTTCCTTTATCTAACGAAACAATCGTATCAACATATTCTCTAATTTCTCTTTCTCCGCAGACCAAAACAACAGCATTTCCTTCCGATTTCAAACGAATTATTGTCTTGTGCAACAATTCTCGAGTATCTTTGTCCAATCCTAAAAAAGGTTGATCAAAAATATATCCTGTTGCATTGTGCAACAAAGCGATTGCAATTTGCGTTCGTTTTCGTTCTCCGTTACTTAATTGAAGCAAATTTCTCCCAAAAAGTTCGTCGATTTTCAGTTCTGAAAAAATTTGTTCAACACGCTTTTTATCGACAGGCAGTTTAACAATCTGATTGTCCAACCATTCTTTTACTTTCGGAATCTTTTCACTCTCTTCAGTATATTCGTATCGCTGAGAATGATAGGTGAGATTCATGCTTGTTTGCAAGAAAAAATTATCTTGTTGCGAAACGAAATACGGAAAAAACGTTTCGTTTTTTTCAAAAACTCCTTCGTAGAGAGAAATTTCTCCGGCCAAAAGTTGAGCAAAAGTTGTCTTTCCGCTACCGGCAGTTCCTTTTATCGCAACAACATTGCCTTTGTGCAATTCAAAATTTAATTCTGAAAGAATAATCTTAAGATCTTTCTTTACGCTTCCATTTTCTATCTTTATCATTTTCTCCTTATTGTTCATACGCACTTCCACCGACAAATTCACGAAGAAGAGAAGTTTCTGCAATAATATCATCAGGAACATTTTTAAAGAATCGCAAACTTTTCAGCAAACGATGAGCTTCTGCATGCTCTTCACTATCTTGAGGAACTTCCATAAGTAACGGTTCTATAAATTTTCGCAAACAAGCAATTTCAAAAATCAGTGCCGAATTAAACATTGCATCTGCATTTTCTTGAAATGGAAAAATCCAACGATCTTCTCCACGACGAACACTTGCCCATTGCTTTAATGTTGCTTGTGCCGTTGTATTTCTGTATTGATTGTCTCTCACAATCCGACGAATTAGCCGATTATCTGTTGTCGGAATCCAATTGTGATTGTCCAACGAAATCACAGTCAATGCTGAGACATAAATTTTGAATTTTGCAATCTCCGGAATTGTTGGTGTAAGATCCGGATTCAATGCATGAATTCCTTCCATCAGCACGACCGACTGATCTTTTATTTGAATTTTATTTCCTTTAAAAACTCTCTTTCCCGTTTTAAAATCAAACGTTGGCAAAGCGACTTCTTTTCCTTCTAACAGTTCGGATAATTGCTGATTAAAAAACGGTATGTCAAGAGCTTGAAGATGTTCGTAATCGTAATCTCCATTTTCATCTCGAGGAGTATTTTCTCTATCCAAAAAATAATCGTCCAATGAAATCATTATAGGACGAATTCCCGCCGCCATTAGTTGCGTAGAAAGTCGTTTGGTGAATGTCGTTTTTCCGGAAGACGACGGTCCCGAAATCATAATAAATTTCACGTCCGATTTTCGATTCACTATTTCGTCTGCAATATGCACAATTCTATTTTCTTGCAGAGCTTCCGCAACTTTCATCAATCCACCAATTTGATTTTCTTTCCCGATAAATTCATTCAAATCTCCCACATTTTTTATTCGCATAATCTCTCCCCAACGAATATGATCTTGAAAGGCTTTATACATTTTCTTTTGTTCTACATATTCAGACAATTTTGTCGGATCGCTTTTGCTTGGAATATGCAACAACATGCCTTCATCATAAGGATTCAAATCAAACAAATGAATTTTTCGCGTAGTCAGCATCAATGGTCCGTTATAAAAATCAAAATAACCATCAATTTCGTAAAATCGAATATAACAACGATTCAACGATTTTAATAGTTTCACTTTGTCTTCATCTCCTCGTTCTTGAAAAAGGGCGATGACTTCTGCTTTAGGTTTTTCATGCGTAACCACCTCCAGATCACTATCAATCAAGACCTGCATTCGTTTTTTTATTACCACAACGGCTTCTTCCAATGGAAGTCCTGGGTCTCCAATCAACGAGCAAAAATATCCTTTAGAAAGAGGATGTTCAATTCTTAATTTACAATTTGGAAAAACATCTTCCACTGCTTTTGCCATAACCATAGAAATCGTTCGCATATAAGCACGCATTCCGGAAAGAGATGTAAGATCTACAAATTGAATCGTTTTCGGAGTAAAAAGAGAGAAATCCAATCCTCTTGACTTGTTATTCACTTGTGCCGAAACAATATACTCTTTATTTTCGATAGGCAAATCGTTCAAAACTTCAAGCAAAGAAACTCCTTTTGTATATTCCTTGCTTGTTTTAATATTCTTAATAAACAATCTAATTTTTGTCATAATCGTTACGTTTTTCTTTGATTTTTAGATTTTTCGGTTAAATGCAAAGATAGTAATAAAGTTTGTGTTTTATTCGTTTTTTAGTACTTTTGTAACAAAATCACATTCTATATGGAAATACAAATTTCAAACACATCAAAAAACAATCATTTTCTTTACTATATCAACGGTTTTTTCAATTTATTAACGCCTTCTTTCGTTTTAAGAATAAAAGAAAAAAAACTACAAAAATATTACGAAAGTCTGACCAAAAACGAAAAACAATACATCTTGGATCGTGTAGATTATTATTGCAAAAAACAAGGTCCTTTTTCCTTCCCAAAAAATTCACCAACTCTTGCCCAACATACATATCGAAAAAAAACATTCCCATCTGTATATTTCTTTGACACACAAGAATACACTCGCTATTTTCCAAAAACATTAAAATGGCACTTACAAGGTGGAGATGTAACTCAACTTTTTGATTATCCAACCATCGTAAAAAGCCGACCAATCGGCGAAAACAATAGCAATTCCGTTTTAATGAAATTAAACAAAGTTCGTCATTTCTTTTTTGTAAAAGACTCTATTCCTTTTGAACAAAAGCAACATAAAATAATTTTTCGCGGAGCAATTATCAACAAATCCAATCGCAAGAATTTCATCAAATTATATGGAAATCATCCTCTATGCGATGCAAAAGACACTTCAAAAAATTCGTCTTTACCGGAAAATCTTCGCACAACTCAAATCATGAGCATTTCAGATCATTTTAAATTTCGATACATTATGTGTCTTGAAGGAAATGACGTTGCAAGCAATCTCAAATGGGTAATGAGCAGCAATTCGTTAGCTGTTATGCCAAAACCAAAATACGAAACTTGGTACATGGAAGGACGACTTATTCCAAATTATCATTATATAGAAATAAAAGAAGATTATTCCGATTTAATCGATAAAATCAATTATTATTCAACCCATCAAGAAGAAGCTCAAGCAATCATTCAACATGCCAACGAATATACATTGCAATTTAAAAACAAAAAACGGGAAGATTTAATTTCTTATTTAGTTTTGAAAAAATATTTTGGAACATAAAAAAAGAAACGCAAGCCTGCGTTTCTTTTTTTTTATTTTATCAACCCTTTTGTGACATTCCATCGAAACAATACTAATCGTTTTGCTTTGGAACCTTGTAATTTTAATACATAAAACAAAGAAAAAACTATCGTTCCACCCCATTTTATTCCTTCCCAAAACAATCGTTTAACGTATTTCCATCTCGAAATATCAAGAGTCCGTTGTCGTTCGCTTTGTCCGATACCCAATGTCAAACGATCAAAATACTCTTTTGTTAATTTTGAATCCGGAATCAAATGATAAAGAACCGCTGTTGGCAAATAAAATATTTTCATTCCCAATTTTGCCATTTTATCGTACAAATCCTTTTCTTCTGCTCCAATGAGAGATGTTCCCTTTCGTCCTAAATTAACATTAAAATATCCAATTTGATCAAAAACCGATTTTCTAAATGCCGCATTTCCTCCTCCTGGATAATCACTTTTTGGAAATGCTCGAATCGCAGCTCCTAAATCCTTACATCCGGTAATCAACATACGCGTGTAGTACGAAATCCAAAAAGGTTCTTCGCCACACTCGTATTTAGCAACAATCCGACCTCCGGCTCCTTGTACATCAAGATTTTTCTCAAAAAAATCCACATACGTTGATAAAAACTCCGTATTAACCAATGCGTCATCATCAACAAAAACCACAACATCTCCGTTGCTTTCTTTAATTCCTCGATTTCGTGCATAAGACAATCCTTGATTTTGTTCGATAAAATAATGAAAATTTATCTTCGGATAATCTTTAAAAAACCGATTACATTCTTCTTCCGTCTTGTCCGAACTATTGTTATTTACAACGATGAGTTCGTACTTTTCTACAGATAAAGTATTTTTTGCAATACTTTGCAACAGATTATAAATATACTTATCACGATTATATGTGCAAACAATTACAGAAAGCATTTTGACTTATTTATAATTTACTATCGCTTGAAAAATTCGCTGACAATTTTTATCATCATGAAATGTAAACAACTTATCAATTCGATTTCGATATTCGTCTAAAACACTAAAATTAGTAATAAAATATCGCTCAATTGCATCGATTAAATCGGCTTCTTTTTCAAAAATCTCTCCCACGCCATCTTTTTGCATAGAAAAATCTCCGATTTTATAATGCGAAGAATAATATTCTTTTTGATCAAATTGATAATAAAGAATCGGTTTGTACATATATGAAAAATCAAACCCAACGCCGGAATAATCCGTTATCATCAATTTACTTTCTCGAAGAAGAGTCGGAATGTCATGCGTGTTTTTGTTAGCAAAAATCACTCGTTCGGAATTACTTGAAAACAAAGACAACGCAGATTGCATTTCATAATGTGGATAAAAAACAAGATTTGTGTCATACTCTTCAAGAAGACGAATCAATCGCGAATTGGAAAGTAATGATTGATATTGTTTGTAATATTCACTTTCTTTAAATTGAGGCAACACGCGAGGCTGATTACGATAATGTCGTGATTTGTCAACCAAATAAGCTCGCCATGTAGGCATTAAAACAATTTGTTTTTTTTCTACAAAATTTGTCCAATTATCATAACGAGCATATCCTGTCAATGCTACCTGATTCAAATCATAACCATAACGAGAATCCTTTGCAATTGCATCATAATCAACCTGATTTGCCGTAATAAAAAGATCCACTCCCGTCACTCTTCGATTCAACACTGCAGACATATCTTCTTTTGTCATGCCATGATTAAGCAAAACAAATTTTGCATTATTCATCCATTTAAAAAAAGTTTTGTAACAAACGAAACTCCATGGCGTTATATATCCAACGTGAGTCGAAAGCAAATGTGAAGCAAAAAACAATGCCAAATGATGTTCTTTTGAATTATATTCAACAACATTTCCCAATTGTTTTACCTTCTCATAATCTTCATTGTTTTTACTCTCAATCAAATAATACGCATTGATTTCAGGATGATTTTCTCGAAGATATTTGAAAAATACAAATCCGTTATCTCTTGCTTCAACACCTCGTTCACAAATAAGCCAAGCGTTGCGATACAAGGCTTTCTTTACGAAGAAAAAACTTTGAATCCAACGCTTGATTATCAAAAGCGAATCGCCAACATAACGAGGCACTTTTTGAATTATCGTTATAAAATTAACAACGGACAATTTTTAGAATACGATATTAACAATTTTACCGGGAACTACAATAATTTTCTTAGGAGATTTTCCATCAAGTTGCTTTATTGTTTGTTCGTTTGCAAGAGCCATTTCTTCAATTTCCGTTTTGTTCAAATCAGCAGGCATTTCCAACGTAAATCTAACTTTTCCATTAAATGATATTGGATATTTTACTGCCGTTTCTTTCAAAAACTCTTCATTGCAAATAGGGAAAGAAGCGTCAAAAACACTCGTTTTATTTCCAAGCAAACTCCATAATTCCTCACAAACATGAGGAGCATAAGAAGCTAAAAGAACAATAAGTGCCGACAAAATTTCTTTCTTATTACATTTCATCGCCGAAAGTTCATTGACACAAATCATAAAAGCGGAAACAGATGTGTTGAATGAAAAATTTTCAATATCCCACGTAATTTTCTTTATCGTTTTATGAAGAGTTTTCAATTCTTCTGCCGTTGGGTTTTCTTCCGATACACAGAATTCTTCTCCCTTGAAAAATAATCCCCAAAATTTCTTCAAAAAGCGATGAACACCATCAATTCCATTCGTATCCCAAGGTTTTGATTGCTCCAACGGACCTAAAAACATTTCATACAAACGAAGTGTGTCTGCTCCATATTTTGCAACAATATCATCAGGATTAACGACGTTGAACATTGATTTACTCATCTTTTCAACTGCCCAACCACAAATATATTTGCCATCTTCAAGGATAAATTCCGCATCTTTGTATTCCGGCATCCAAGCACGAAAAGCGTCTATATCAAGAACCTCATTTGAAACAATATTTACATTCACATGTATTGGTTGAACATCATATTGATCTTTCAATCCAACCGAAACGTATTGATTTGTTCCTTTCACACGATAAACGAAATTGCTTCGTCCTTGAATCATTCCTTGATTTATCAATTTTTGAAACGGCTCATCTTTGCAAATAATTCCAAGATCGTAAAGGAATTTATTCCACATTCGACTATAGATGAGGTGTCCGGTTGCGTGTTCCGTTCCTCCAAGATACAAATCCACATTTTGCCAATAATCATTCACTTGTCGATCAACTAAAGCTTCTTCATTATTTGGATCCATGTATCTTAAAAAATAAGCTGACGAACCAGCAAATCCGGGCATAGTATTTAATTCAAGCGGAAAAACAGAGATTTGATCAATTTTTGTATTTTCAACCACGCATGCATTTTTTTCGTCCCAAGCCCATTTCGTTGCATGTCCAAGAGGCGGTTCTCCATTTTCTGTTGGAAGATAATTGTCTATTTCAGGAAGTAACAATGGCAATTTATCTTCTGGCAACATGGTTGGCACGCCATTTTTATAATAAACCGGAAATGGTTCTCCCCAATAACGTTGACGAGAAAAAATCGCATCTCGAAGACGATAATTTACTTTCACTCGCCCAAGACCTTTTTCCTTTATATATTGTTTTGCACAAACAATTGCTTCTTTTACCGATAATCCATTCAAAAAAGTAGAATTACACATGATTCCATCTTTGGCATCCATGCTTTGTTCGCTAACATCAACGCCTTCTATTACCGGAATAATCGGAAGATTAAAATGTTTTGCAAAAGCATAATCTCGACTATCATGTGCCGGAACAGCCATTATGGCTCCCGTTCCATATCCTGCAAGAACATAATCCGAAATATAAATCGGAATTTCGTCTCCCGTAACAGGATTTATCGCATAAGAACCAGAAAATACACCAGACACTTTTTTGTCCGTCATTCGTTCTCGTTCGGTACGTCTTTTCACTTGATCAAGATATGCGTCTACTGCATTTTTTTGTTCTTCTGTTGTAACGATTTGAACATAATCACTTTCCGGAGCAAGAACCATAAATGTCACTCCATGAATCGTGTCTGCACGTGTCGTGAAAACAATCAATTCTGTTTCTTGATTTTTTATTTTGAACGAAAGTTCTGCTCCTTCGCTTCGTCCAATCCAATTACGTTGTGCCTCTTTCAACGAATCTGTCCAATCGATACGTTCCAATCCTTCAAGCAAACGACCGGCATAAGCAGAAACTCGCAAACACCATTGAGACATTACTTTTTGTTCTACCGGATAACCTCCTCGTACGGAAAGTCCTTCACTCACTTCATCATTTGCCAAAACAGTACCAAGAGCAGGACACCAATTCACCATTGCATCAGCTTTGTAAGCTATGCGATAATTCATCAAAACAGACAATTTTTCCGTTTCTTCTTTAGAATTCCATTCTTCTGCGGAAAATTTCAATTCTACAGAACTTGCGGCCGAAACTCCTTCTGTTCCATTTTTTTCAAACTGAGCAATCAAATCACTTATCGACATTGCTTTGTCAAGAGCCGTATCATAGTAATGATTAAACATTTGAATAAATGCCCATTGTGTCCATTTATAATAAATCGGCTCACAAGTTCTCACTTCTCGACTCCAATCGTAACAAAATCCTATTTTGTCCAATTGTTCACGATAACGATTAATATTTTCTTTAGTTGTGACAGCAGGGTGTTGTCCTGTTTGAATTGCATATTGCTCTGCCGGAAGACCGTAAGCATCGTATCCCATTGGGTGCAAAACGTTGAACCCACACAATCGTTTATAACGAGAATATATATCCGAAGCAATATATCCAAGAGGGTGTCCTACATGCAACCCTGCTCCTGATGGATATGGAAACATATCCAAAACATAATATTTTGCTTTGTTTCTATCAATATCAACTTTGTACGTTTGGCTATTTTTCCACGCTTTTTGCCATTTACTTTCTATATCCGAAAAATTATATTCCATTGAATTTGTTTAAAATTATGATTCATATTTTACTTTCCACTCTCATTTTTTCTGAGCAATTATATTCTCAATCGTTGACCGATACGCAAAGTCGAATTTCGTCTGATTCCGTTTTTTCGACAAATCTGATTTATCGTTACTCCATAACGTTTTGCAATGTGAGATAATGTTTCTCCCGAACGAACTTTGTGTATACGCAATGGTCGTCCTGTTGATTTGTTATAATACCAATCAAACGAATTTTTCTTTACGACAAGATAATTATCTGCAAGGACTTCATGCGTTTGAAAATTTATCAGTTTTTCTGGATTGATTGGATTTCCAAGATAACGTGTTTCAAAATGCAAATGCGGGCCTGTGCTTCGACCGGTATTTCCTCCCAATCCAATACAATCTCCTGCATTGACGATTTGTCCCGGACTTACTTTAATTTTTGACAAATGACCGTAAACGGTTTCTAATCCGTTGGAATGACGAATAACTACATAATAACCATATCCTCGACGATCAAATCTCGTCACCCGAACTTTTCCATCAAATGCGGCAAGAATTTCATCTCCTATTTGTACTTTCAAATCAATTCCGTAATGATAACGATAACGACGCATTCCAAAACGAGAAGTTGTATAACTTTTTACCGGAGGAACATATCCTTCACAACTGATCAAAACCGAATCCGGCACATCTTTTACCGCTACACGATTTGCGTTCACTCCGCTCGTATCCCAATTGCCTTCATACGCCTCAAATGCTTCACTTCCAACACTATCATCCCATTCTGCTTGAATTGCATCAGACACAAGTTCCTCTTTCGATTTGCTTGATTCCATGTATTTACTCATCACAGAATCAAGCAAATGGCTTTCTCGCTGAAAACTTGCATTATTGGCCAAAACTCGCTGACGCAATTTTTCGTTTCCAGATGAAAACATTGTCCCATTTTCTTTTGCAAAAATTCCATTAGCAGACAAAAAAAGACACAACAGAAGTACAATTTTATTACCGATTTTCATAGAAAAATTTTTTCAAAAAAACACGAAAGTGCAAATATACAACTTTTTATGCGATTTCCTTTTGAAAAAAAAGACGGAAAGATTTTGAAGCAAAACAAAAAACGATGTCATCGTCAAAAAAAAGATAACATCGTTTTTTATTGTATTTTTTCTTTCTTTATTTATACAAAAGAGAAGAAATTTTTTCTCCGGCAAAAACTTTTTGTGACAAATCTTGCAATTCCAAAGGTGTGATTTCTAAAATTTGAGACTTTGTTTCTTCCGGTTTTTGAAGAGAATGAAAATGCAAAAAACTTTTTGCCGCATTCAAAATAACATTTTCTTTATTTTCCGCAGCAATTGCCATTTGTCCCAAAATTTGTTGTTTATATCGATTCAAAATTGTCGGAGAAAATAATTTTTGTTGCAATTTATCAATCGTTTGTAAAATTATTTTTTTACACTTTTCTAAATGCTCCAAATCTGTACCAACATAAATAGATGCCACCGCAGAATCCGAATACAATGTATAATTGGATTCTACATTGTAGGCCAATCCCGACCGTTCTCGCAAAGCAAGATTCAACATTGAATTCATGCCCGGACCGCCCAAAATATTATTCAGCAAATAAAATGACATTCGATCTTTGTCCAACATAGAAGGAGCTTCTGCTCCTAACAAAAAATGTGCTTGATGCGTATGTCGTTTTTTTTCAATATGAGAAGACGTATTTATTTCTGCTTTTTGACGAACAAATGTTCGTTTTTTTTCTTGTTGAATTGCAAAATATCGTTCTGCCAAACGCAAAAATTTATCCCAAGAAATATTTCCTAAACAAAACAAAACCATTTGGTCTGTATGATAATTGTTGTTTACAAAACGAAAAAGATCTTGCGACGTATATTTTTTCAACAATTTTGGTTCTCCAAGAATACTACGTCCTAATGAAGATTTTGAAAAAAATTGTTCTTCAAATTCATCAAAAATCAATTCATACGGAGAATCTTTATAACTTTGAATTTCGTCTAAAACAACCGAAATTTCTTTTTCTATTTCATGTTGTGGAAAAGTGGAAGAAAACACGACATCTGCAATCAAATCCAACGCTCTTTCTATATATTCTGAAAGCGAAACAGAATATACAAATGTCTCTTCTTTTGTTGTATAAGCATTTAATTCTCCTCCGACGACTTCCATTCGATTCAACACATGATGAGCCCGACGACGTTTCGTCCCCTTGAAGAGCATGTGTTCTACAAAATGTGCCATGCCCGATTCGGTCGACGACTCATCTCGCGTGCCAACATTCATTGCCAAACCGCAATATGCAACAGGCGACGATGTCTGTTGATGAACGACTCGTATTCCATTTTCAAAAACAAACGTATTCACTCGGCATACTCCGTAATAAGTGTTTGACCATCATATTTAGCATAAGAAAACTCCTTATACCAATCGCCTACAACGACAACTCGAGCTTTTGTTTTTAATTGAAAATCAAGCAAAATATGTCGATGTCCGAAAACATAAAAATCCATGTGTTCTTTTTGCTCGTGTTCTTTTGCAAATTGAATAAGAAATTCTCGATTTTCGCCATAAAATTGATTTATTTGGTCGCTAATCTGTTCTCGATTACTTTTGCTCCAACCGTATCCAAAACCAAGTCCAAAATATGGAGGAAATAATCGAAAAAGAAATTGACAAACTTTATTATGAAAAATCCACTGAATCAATTTTACACCACAATTTTTTTCTCCCAAACCATCTCCATGAGCGATGAAAAAACGATGATCCCCCAAATTTATTTTTTGTGGTTCATAATGCACTTTTATTCCTAATTCTTTTGCAAAATATCCAAAATCCCACATATCATGATTCCCAACAAAAAAATGAATTTCAATGCCAGAATCCGACAATTCCGCTATTTTTCCTAAAAAACGAACAAAACCTTTGGGAACAACTTTTCGATATTCAAACCAAAAATCGAACATGTCGCCCAATAAATAAATTGCCTTTGCGTCAGATTTTATTTTGTCCAAAAAACGAACAAGCCTCATCTCATGCTCACGAGCGTCCTCCACAACGAGCGAACCAAGATGTGCATCTGACAAAAAATATATGTTTTGCTTTTGCTCAACCATCAATTACAAAAATCCTAATTCAAGTTTTGCTTCTTCACTCATCATCTCACGATCCCATTCCGGATCAAAAACAACATTCACCGTTGCTTTTTCAATTCCTTCCACTCCGGCCACTTTCATCCGAACATCTTCAAGAATAAATTCCGCCGCCGGACAACTTGGAGCCGTAAAAGTCATATCCACAATTGCTTCCGATCCTTCTACTTCAATTCTATAAATCAAACCAAGATCATAAATGTTGACCGGAATTTCTGGATCAAATACCGTTTTTAAAACCTTTACGATGGCTTGTTGTTTTTCTACCGACATATAATTTTACTATTTTAAATTACTATTTTTTCTTTTTTTACTAAACAAACAATTTTACATCTTCACAAGAAATACAATCGCCTCCAAGAATAATCAATCGCTCAACGATATTTCGCAACTCACGAATATTTCCCGTCCAAGAACGCTCTTGCAAAAGTGCGATTGCTTTTTCGTCAAACGACTTAACGACAATCCCTTGCTCGTTGCAAATTTGCGTCGCAAAATGTTGCACCAACAACGGAATATCTTCTTTTCGTTCATCTAAAGACGGCACTCCTATCACAATCACACTAAGTCGATGATATAAATCTTCTCGAAAAGTCCCTTTCTCTATTTCGGCTTTCAAATCCTTATTTGTCGCCGCAATCACTCGCACATTGATTTTTATATCTTTGTCCGAACCAACCGGTGAAACCACATTTTCTTGCAAACAACGAAGAACCTTTGCTTGTGCCGACAAACTCATATCTCCAATTTCATCAAGAAAAATCGTTCCTCCATTCGCTTGTTCAAACTTCCCCGCTCTACTTTTCACAGCCGATGTAAACGCTCCTTTTTCATGACCAAACAATTCACTCTCAATCAATTCGCTCGGAATCGCCGCACAATTCACTTCCACAAAAGGTGCCGAAGAACGCGATGACAACGCATAAATCTGACGTGCAACGACTTCTTTTCCCGTCCCATTTGGTCCGGTGATAAGAACACGAGCATCCGTTGGAGCAACCTTTTCTATCATCTCTCTAATTTTGTGCAACGCAACGGATTCACCGATCATTTCATATTTTTTTGAAACTTTTTTCTTCAAAACTTTCGTTTCCGCCACAAGCGTTGTCTTATCCAACGCATTACGAAGCGTAACCAACAAACGATTCAAATCAATCGGTTTTTCAATAAAATCAAATGCCCCTTTTTTCAAACATTCCACCGCCGTTTCAATATTTCCATGACCGGAAATCATCACCACCGGAACATCCGCATTCAACTCTTTTATCTTTGCCAACAACTCAATCCCGTCCATCTCCGGCATTTTAATGTCAGAAAAAATAAGATCGTACGATTTTTTTTTCATCAAATCAATCGCAATCGAACCTTTTTCTGCCAAATCCACCGTATGATTTTCAAATTCGATAATATCTTTAAACGTATTTCGAATACTTCGTTCATCGTCTATAACAAGAATATTTGCCATAATCCAAAATTTAGATTTTTTAGAAAAAACTGACCACAAAAATACGATAAAACAATTGAATAATCAACGAGAACAAGAAAGAAAAAACAAATTCCACGTTCAAACCATTCTTTCTCAAATTTCTCTTTATAACTCTTCTTTAAAAATCCGATTCTTTTTTACAAAAAAAGGCGAGACATAAGCCCCGCCTTAAATGTTTTCACAACGGAATAATCCTTATTGTGAATTGCTTAAATTTCGTTGCAAATATAATCTTTATTGCAAAAGAAACAAATTTCTTTCAAAAAAATTTTTACATTTACCGCAATTTAAATTTTAACAACTAAAAAAATAACTTATGAAAAAGATTCTTGGACTTGATTTAGGAACAAATTCAATCGGTTGGGCTGTGGTGAATGCGGATGACAACGACAATCCGCAGAGTATTGTAGGAATGGGAAGTAGAATAATTCCTATGGGTAGTGATAAAATTGATTATGAAAAGGGTGCGACTATTACAAAAAATGCGGACAGAAGAGCAAAACGGTCTGCTCGACGAATGGGAAAGCGTTACAAAATGAGAAGAAATAAATTGCTTTTCATTTTGGATAAACTTGGTATGTTGCCTAAACAATTCCAATTTAAGAATGGTTTTCCAGAAGCAAACAAATTGCAAGATTTGGAATTATTGCCGATTCAAAAGAAAACGCTTCAATTAGATTCGCTTCAACATTATGAATTAAGAGCGAAGGCTCTTTCTGAAAAAATTGAATTAGAGGAGTTAAGTAGCATTTTGTATCAATACAATCGATTAAGGGGATATGCGGGAGGCGGAAATGATGATAACGAGAAAAAAGATAGTAAAGACGACGATACGCAGGATGAGACAAAGAAATATGAAACACGAATTCAGAAATTTGAAATTAAAAGTGTTGTCAAGTCTGACTCGACTTTCACAGTAAAAGCAGGAAAAAACAAAGGAAATGTGTTGCCGATGTTTGATGTAGTTGTTCTTGATGACGATAAGGAAATATGTGGAACAACAACACTTCAAAATTTAGATGAAAAAGTTAACTCCGAAATAGAGCTTGAAATAAGAATTAAACGAACAAAAAAAGGAGAAAATATAACTTTTGCACTTCCTCAGAAAACCAATTGGCGTAAACAAATGGAAGATACTGAAAATATTTTAAAAGAAAAACAGTATTATCCATGTCAATTA
Organism: Paludibacteraceae bacterium; assembly: GCA_017646805.1. Lineage (GTDB taxonomy): Bacteria > Bacteroidota > Bacteroidia > Bacteroidales > Paludibacteraceae > UBA4363. Next base: position 22,800 of record JAGCLW010000044.1, read on the forward strand.
TTTGTTGAAGAATTGAAAAAAAATAAATGGACTAAGATTCGTAATAGGGTTATTCTTCGCCAACAATATATGAGAGAGTTTGATGCAGTATGGGAAGAACAGTCTAAGTATTATTCTTTTTTGAATGATTGCCCAAAGAATCTTCTACAAGAAATATTGGAATACATATTTCCAGGTCAAAGTGATTCACAGAAAGAA
>JAGCLW010000045.1 GCA_017646805.1 Paludibacteraceae bacterium
AAATTCGCTGTTGATATGATACCATCTGATAAGATGAGTCATTTTGTTCGCACTGGAGAGTGGGTTCATGGTGATTTTGAGAGCAATGATTTGCCACCTTTCTTATATGGGGAACAATATACATTCTTTTTTGAACAACCTGTATTGGATCTTTTCTTTAAAACAGAAAAGTCTCCAACGTTTTCTCCGTACTGTACCGCAGTCTTGTATATTTTCGATTCAATATTTATTTATATTTTGCCATATAGTGATTGCGATTCTGAATTTAATTTGACAACCACAAATATAATCTCCAATTTTGAACACTTTAAAAAGTACGAATATATATATGTTCAGGAATGGCTAGAATATGATTCAAATGATATACAAGAACGAGCAGCACATTACAAAATTCCAGTTTTAGGAATTGAAGGTAAATATCGTGTTGAATATCGTTCTTCCTTTGATCCCATATTTGAGATTAAAAGAGATAACAAGTAACTAGTCGAATTGATAACTATACATAATTTTTTAGAACAGAGAATATGAGATTCGAAATGAGTCGCGTATTCTCTATTTAGTATGTTAGTTAAGTATGTATTTATACGGTCAAGTAGTCAATTAAAATTTTTGAATCTGCTTTCTCAAGAAAAAACATTGTCTTATTCATACTTTGGTTGACATATTGTATTTTACCATAGAGTCCAAATTCCCAGAAACTACCATTATCTAATACTGTGTTTGGAGGTTTTCCTTTATCCGTTGAATATTCTTTTTTGGAAATTTTATCTGATGCTAATAGCTATAAATAACCACTGATGAAATGTTGGACAATATTCTTAGAAATGCAGAGACAAAAGTTGTGGTTAATCTCGTAGGAATTACCCTGTTTAGAATAATACTGATTTTTTTCTTAGAATACACATATTATGCTGAATATCAACATGAGAGCATAGCGCAAAAGGAATATGAAACAGGAGGTTGTAAATTTTTCGTAGAACATCCCTATAAGCTTGAGTTGTTTAAATAATACGTGTTATGAGATTCTATGCTGTTCTTAGAATCTCATAAGTTCCGATACCATTGGTAAACTTGACTGATTTATGAAAGAAATTTGGCACACGCTGGCACACGTGTGCCATAACGTGTGCCAAATCAACTATATTTCAAATATGTCTGTATGAAACAAAACTAAACGTAAACAACCTGAATTATATTTATAACTTTCACAAGTTCAATTTGTTTCCGATTGTTTCCGTGTAATTGAGTAGCATTTGAACTTGCTGCTCTTATTTCCCGATGCAAAATTTGCTGAAAATGTTTCCTAAAACTTCGTCGGTGGCGAGTGCTCCGCCGGTGATGGCACCGAGATGATTGATACATTCGCGGAGATCCATTGACATGAGTTCGCCGGATAATCCGACACGTAATCCGTCTTGTACACGACGAATGGCGTCAAGAGCATGAAGCAGACTTTCGTAGTGGCGGGCATTGGAAATGGTGACGTCTTCGAGTGCTTTTTCGTTGATGTTTGAAGCCTCAATCAATAAGCGTTGTAAAGTGTCGATTCCAATGTTGTTTTTGGCAGAAATAAAGCAGTGAGTGAATGTTGTTGAGAGGTGCGAAATATCGGTTTTATCTGTTTTGTTGAAGACGATAATTAGTTTTTTGTCTTTTGGAATAGAAAGGGTCGTGGGGACAAAAGATTTTGTGGTTGAGGCGTCAATTATCCAAAGAATGATTTGTGCTTTTTCAATCATTTGATAAGTTCGTTTGATGCCTAAGTTTTCGATTGTATCTGTAGTTTCCCGAATTCCTGCCGTATCAATAAATCGAAATAAAATTCCGTCAATTGAAATGGTGTCTTCAATTACGTCGCGAGTTGTGCCGTGAATGTCGCTAACGATGGCTTTTTCTTCGCCAATGAGTTGATTGAGCAAAGTGGATTTTCCTGCGTTTGTTTCGCCGACAATGGCTACCGGAACGCCATTTTTGATGGCATTTCCGACGGAGAAAGAATTGGTTAGTTGATTGATTTTTTGTTCAATTTCGTTGGCAAGAGATTGTAACTCGGAGCGATCGGCAAATTCGAGTTCTTCATGATCGGCAAAGTCAAGTTCTAATTCGACAAGAGATGTGAAATCCAAAAGTTTCATTCTCAATCGGGTTAGTTCTTCTGAAAATCCGCCACGCATTTGGTTGAGAGCAATGCGGTGAGCGGCTTTTGAATTGGACGCAATAAGGTCGGCAACGGCTTCGGCTTGCGACAAATCCATTTTTCCATTGAGAAAAGCACGTTGTGTAAATTCTCCGGCTTTTGCCATCGAACAACCATTTTCTATCAGAAGTTTTAGAATTTCTTGTTGAATAAAAAGCGAACCATGACAACCGATTTCTACCACATCTTCTCCCGTAAATGAATGTGGATTGCGAAATAGCGAAATGAGGACTTCGTCAATAATTTCGTTTTTGTTGTTTACGATACGTCCGAACTGAATTGTATTTCCGTCCATTTCGGCAATCGATTTTCCCGATTTTAGAGGTTTGAAAATTTTGTCGGAAATAGCAATGGCATGACTTCCGGATACGCGAATGACAGCGATTCCGCCTACGCCGGCAGCGGTTGAAATTGCACAAATTGTTTCGTCGGAGAGGATTGTATTTTGTGTCATGATTTTTTAAATAAAAATAGCTTCGGGTTCGATGGTGATGTTAAATTTGGTTTGCACGTCTTGTTGTATGCTTTGAGCGAGTTCAACGATTTCTTTTCCGTTTGCATTGCCGTAATTGACGAGTACGAGCGGTTGTATCGGGTGAACGCCGGCATCGCTTACTCTTTTTCCTTTCCAACCACATTGTTCAATCAACCAAGCGGCAGGAATTTTTCGTCCATTTTCAACTTCGTAAGAAGGTATGTTTTCGTATTGTTTTTTTAAACATTCATAGTGAGCAGTAGAAATGATTGGATTTTTGAAAAAAGAACCTGCACTGCCTAATTTTTTTGGATCGGGAAGTTTCGTTTCTCGAATTTTTATAATTGTTTTTCGGACAAGAGATAGTGATGGTGTTTGATCTCCTAATTCTTGTCGGATTGTTCCGTAATCTAATTTTAATTCGCTGTTTATTTGTAATCTGAAACTAACGTGTGTGACGATAAGAAATGTATTTTTTTGATGTTTGAAAATGCTATCGCGATAACCAAATTGGCAATCTTTGTTGGCTAATACAATTTTTTTATTTGTCAATAAATCAATACAATACACTTTTTCAATAATGTCTTTTGCTTCAACACCGTAGGCTCCTATATTTTGCACGGCAGAAGCTCCGACCGTTCCGGGTATGAGCGAAAGATTTTCTGCTCCGTAAAGAGCGTTATCAACGGTTAGAGCAACAAAATCGTCCCAAATCATTCCGGCTCCCACTTTGATGAGAACGGACTCGTTTGTTCGTTCTTCAATCTGAATATCATTGATTTTTGAATGGAGCATAATTCCGTCAAAATCTTTGGTAAACAGCAAGTTGCTTCCGCTACCGATATTGAATATTTTGTCTTTTTTTAGATCAATGGATTCTATGATTTTTTCTAAATCTTCTATAGAATCGTATTCAAACAACGTTTTGCATTTGGCGGAAATGCCGAATGTGTTTCGTTGTTTCATTTCGCAATTATTGATTTTGTTAATCATAAAAAATGTTTTTTTTTAGGAGTTAAAAGGGTTTACGCCAAGAGCAACCATTTTTCCATTCCGAACAACCGTAAGCTGTGTTTCCTTTGATAATTGTTCCTTTGTGACAAAGCGGACAGATTGTTCCGATTATGTCGTCAGGATTCTTTTTTTCTTTTTGATTGTCTTTTTTTTGTTTTGTCGTTTTTTTCTTTTTTGTTGCTATTTCTTTGATTTCTTGAGCAATTGTTGGTTGAATGGCAATTGTTCGATAGGCGATGGATTTGCCATTGATGACGATTTGATTGACCAATTGTTTGAGTTCTTCGATGAAAACTTGGGCTTTGTATTCTCCACGTTCGATTTCTCGTAGTTTTTTTTCCCACAAACCGGTGAGTTCGGCACTTTTGATGAGTTCGTCTTGTATGGTTTCTATCAGGTCAATTCCGGTTTGTGTGGCAATAATGTTTTTCTTTTCTCGACGAATGTATTGTCGTTTGAAAAGTGTTTCGATGATTGCCGCACGGGTAGATGGTCTTCCGATTCCGTTTTCTTTCAAAGCTTCTCTAAGTTCTTCGTTTTCAATTCCTTTTCCGGCAGTTTCCATAGCACGAAGTAGGGTGGCTTCGGTGTATGGTTTGGGAGGAGTTGTCCATTTTTCGGCTAATTCGGGAAGATGGTCACCTTGTTCTCCTTTTTTGAAATCAGGAAGGGTTTGTTCTTCGTTTTCTGAATTGTCGGACGCAGAAGGTTCTTTTGCCCAAATGACACGCCAACCCATTTCTAAAATTTGTTTGCCGGTAGTTTTGAATTCTACGTTGGCTGTTTGTCCCATTACGGTTGTCGTGCTTATTTTGCAATCGGGATAAAAGATTCCTAAAAATCGTCGAGCAACGAGGTCAAATACTTTTTTTTCCGGTTCGCTTAGTGTAGTTGGTTTGACGCCTGTCGGAATAATGGCGTGGTGATCGGTTATTTTTTTGTTGTCAAAAATTTTTTTTGATTTTGGAAGTGTTTTTTCTCTTAGAGGGTCTAAATATGTTCCGTAAAAATCTTTTAATTCGTTGAGAATTGTACCGCATTTTGCGTGTATATCTTCACTCAAATAGGTGGTATCTACACGAGGATAAGTTGTGATTTTTTTTTCGTAAAGAGATTGAATATGTTTTAAGGTGTCTTCTGCCGAAAACCCGTATTTTTTGTTGCATTCTACTTGTAAGGAAGTGAGGTCGAATAGTCGAGGAGGAGCTTCGTTTCCTTTTTTTGTGTTGACTTCAGTTATTTCAAATGGAGCATTTTTGATGGTGTTGAGAAATGTTTTTCCATCTTCTTCTGTGTTGAATTTTCCTTTGGTGGAAGAAAAAACGGTATTTCGATATGTTGTTTTTAATTCCCAATATTGTTCGGGAGTAAAATTGGCTATTTCTGTTGTTCTTTTCGTAATTAGAGCTAATGTGGGTGTTTGCACGCGTCCGATGGACAAAACGGAGCGAACGCCATTGTTGTTTCCGAAACGTAGCGTGTATAGTCGGGTGGCATTCATTCCGAGCAACCAATCTCCGATTGCTCTGCATAATCCAGCTTCGTATAAATGTTGAAAATCGCTTTCGTTTTTGAGTGTAGCGAATCCATTTTTGATACTTTCTTCGGTGAGAGAAGAAATCCAAAGACGTTTGACCGGGCATTTGATTCCGGCTTTTTGCATGACCCATCGTTGAATGAGTTCTCCTTCTTGTCCGGCATCGCCACAGTTGATGACTTCGGTGGCATTTTGGATTAAATGTTCAAGAATGGAAAATTGTTTTTTTACGCCGGGATTGTCAATGATTTTGATTCCGAATCGAGAGGGAATCATGGGTAAGTAGGATAGATCCCATTTTTTCCAATTTTCCCAATATTCGTGAGGTTCTTTTAGTGTACACAAATGTCCGAATGTCCAAGATACTTGGAATCCGTTTCCTTCGTAATAACCGTCTTTGCGAGATTTTGCACCGATGATATTTGCAATATCTTTTGCAACGCTTGGTTTTTCTGCAATACAAAGAATCATTGTGTTTTAAATAATTTTATTAGTGACAATCGTGATGATTGCAAACGTCTCCGCTATCAATAACTTTTCCGGCTAAATAATTGACAATTAATTCGTCAACCAATCCTGTGCAGTTGCGAACAACTTCAATGTTGTGTTCGTTTAATTTATTGATGGCTCCTTGTCCGATTCCTCCGGCAAGCATTACGGAAACTCCTATTTCTTGGAGTGTGGAAGCAATGTTTGATTTGCATCCGCAACCTTGTGGAGAGGGTAGTGTGATGATTCCGATTACTTTTTTTTCGTCGCTAACGGTGTAGATTGTATAAAATTGACAATGTCCGAAATGATTGTCTATTAGACCGTTATCTTGAGTTGGAATGGCTATTTTCATGTTTTTTATGAAGTGAAAAAGTTATGATTTTTTTTGATGACAATTATTGATTTCTTCTCCGACAATTTCTGCTGCACGAGCGACAAAAAAAGCACAAGGACGTTTTTGATAATATTCTGCATTGCGAACAGATGGGTTTGGATCTTGTGGTTGTCGTTTGATTTCCAATAGTTTGGCACAAATTATTTCTTTGTGAGATTCTTTGAATTTGGCGGCAGTGCGTTGTACTGCGGCATAATTTGTTTTTTTCGTTTCTTGGTTTTCTGGATCTGTGGAAGGATAGAGAAATCCCATACACATAAACATTCCACTCACGGCTCCACAAACTTCACGAAGGCGTCCCATTCCTCCACCAAAAGAAACAGAGACTTTTTTTGCTGTTTCTAAATCAATGTTAAAATAATCAGCATAAGCTAAAAATACACTTTGAGCACAATTGTAACCTTGCTTGAATAGGTCAACGGCTAAATCTTTTTTTTCTTCTATATTAACCATTTTGTTTTTGTTATTTACAATACATTTGTTGTAGTGCGACACCTTTCTTTTTTCCAAAAAGAGCAGCTTGTTCAAAGTCTAAGCAAGCTCCCGTTGTGTCGTTTAATTGTATTTTTAGTCGTCCACGATTGAGTAATGCGTTTCCATAGGTTGGAAGAATTCGTATTGCTTGATTTAAGTCTTTGAGAGCTTCTTGTTTTTTCCCCATTTCCATTAAAAGTTGTCCACGACTGTTTAGTGCGGCAACGTTGGTGCTATCAAGAGCACAAGCAAGATCAAAATCGCGAAGGGCTGCACGTTGATTTCCGTCCATTTGATAGGCTTGTCCTCGTTTGATGTAGGCATTGATGAAATCGGGTTTCATACCGATTGCGTTGGTGTATTCTTCAATGGCACCTTTTAAGTCGCCGAATTCTTGTTTTGATTGTGCTTTTGTGAAAAATTGTTGTGCCGATTGTGCTACTAATTCAAGAGTACAAGTTGCGATAAATAGAGTTGTTAGAATAAAAATTTTTTTCATAAATAAAGTATTTGGAATAGAAGTTTGTTATCTCATTTTTTTGCAAGCACGACGAAGAAAATCTTTGTCTTTGTCGGAAAAAACAAATCCCATTTCTTCTGCTCGTTCCCAATCCGCACAGGCTAAAGCTCTATTTTTTTGTAAAAAATAAGCATTTCCACGATTTGTATATGTTCTTGCCATTGATGGATCTAAATAGAGAGCTTTGTTGTAGTCGGCAATCGCTCCTCGATAATTCTTTTGCGTGTAATGCACGTTGCCTCTATTGTTGTAAAAATCTGCGTCAAAAGGGTTGTATTGTATGGCAGAAGAGTAGTCGGCAATTGCACCATTAAAGTCGCCTATTCTACTTAGTGCCAATGCTCGGTTGTAGTAGGCATCAGAATATGTTGAATCAATGGATATGGCTTGCGAAAAATCTTCTATGGCGAGATGAATTTCGAGTAAAAAATAACGTGCAATTCCTCTGTAATAATATGCGTCGGCATTAAGCGAATCGTGCGAAATGACGAACGAAAAATCGTCGATAGCGGCACGATTGTCGCTTTCATCTGCGTAGGTTAGTCCGCGATAATAGTATGCAGCCAAATAAAGTGAGTCCAATTCTATGGCTTTGGTATAATCTTTTATTGCGGCTTTATTGTTGAATTTTTCTCTTTGAGCAAAGGCTCTGTTGTAGTAGGCTTTTGCATAAGTTGAGTCTAATTCAATGACTTTGTTTAGCATTTCAAGAGCGTCGTCAAGTTCTCCTTTTTTTCCTTTATTGATGGCTTTTGCCAATACTTTTTTTGCCTTTTTTTGATTTTTTACAAATTCTTCTTGAGCAAGTTCTTTTAGCAAATCATCTTCGTCGATGGAAATATTTTCTTCGATTTCTTCTTCCGAAAAAGAATCTGAATTTTGTGCAAAAGTAGAATTTCCAAACAAAATTATTGCACATAGAAAAAAGTATTTGATATAAGTTTTCATGCGATGATGTTTTTTTGTTGAAAATTAAAATTTTATTGTTGAATTGCTTTTATGGCTTCTTCAATACATTTGTCATTGTTATTGTAGATTCGATAAAAAATATTGTCTTCGGCTACATTTTGTGCGATGTATGAGTATATCATGTGCATGATTAGTTTTGAAGATTGGTGTAGTTCTCCCGGATTTTGTTTTATTCCGTTTTGTTCAGCATATTTGACAAATGAATTTAAAATCGGTTGACATTGCAAATGAAGATATAGATTGTCCCATTGTTTGATGTTTTGCAAGATTTTGCGATGTTCGTCAGCATATTTGAAAGCAAAGGAGTAGATCAAACCATTGTCGGCTAATTTGTTAAAATATGGAGTGAAACCGATTGTGTCTTTTGCAACAAAAATGTCCGGCATGATTCCTCCACCACCATAAACAATCCGTCTTTTTTTGGTGTAATATTTTGTCGTGTCGACGTGTTTAATACTATCTTTATTTACAAATTCGCCATGTAGATAACGATTCATGATGTCCATGTTATATGCTTCTCGATTTCCTTTTTGATATGGACGTTGAATGCATCGTCCTGATGGCGTGTAATATTTTGCGGTTGTCAGGCGTACTGCAGAACCGTCGCTGAGCGAAAATTGTTGCTGAACCAATCCTTTTCCAAACGAACGACGACCAATGATTGTTCCTCTATCATTGTCTTGAATTGCTCCTGCAAAAATTTCTGCGGCAGAGGCTGAAAATTCATCAATTAGGATAACTACTTTATCTTTTTTGCAAGAACCACTTCCGTCGGCAAAGACTTCTTCTCGATTATATTTTCTTCCTTCTGTATAGACAATTAAATCTCCTCGTTCAAGAAATTCGTTAACCATTTGAATGACGGCATCAAGGTAACCTCCGGGATTGCCTCGAAGATCGATGATGAATGCGGTTGCTTTTTGTTGTTTTAATGAGGCAAGAGCAACAAGAAATTCTTGATAGGTTTTTCCTCCAAAATTGCTTGTTTTGATGTATCCTATATTTGATGTTTGCATGTAATATGTGTCAATGCTTTTGATAGGAACATCTTCACGTTTTATGTTGAATGAAAGAATTTCATTTGAAGAACTACGTTTAATACCGACTTTTACGGTAGTGCCTTTTTCTCCTTTCAGAGTAGAAATAACTTTTTCGTTGTTAATTCCTTTCCCGGTAAAGTTGGAGTCATTTACGGATACGATACGATCTCCCGGAAGAATTCCTAATCGTTCGCTTGGTCCTCCGTGTATGACGGAAATGACCATTACCGTGTCGCGTTGAATGTTGAAATGAACTCCTATTCCGGAAAAACTTCCGTTGAGTCCTTCATTGATTGTCTCTAATTCTTTTTTAGATATATAATTTGAATGAGGATCCAATTTGGTAACTGCATCGACAAGCAAGTCTTCGCTGATGGAATCAATATTTATTTCTTCAACATATTTGTTTTCCATCAGTTGTAGTATGTCATTTAATTTTTCGGTATGAGAAGAGGAAATGAATGAACTATTTTTAGAATGACTAATTGTCCAACCAAGCCACATTCCAATTGCGATAGCAACTCCAATTAGAGTTGGTAACCAAATTTTTTCTTTGTTCATTTTTTTTTAAATGCTAACGTGATCTACTATAATGCCGGCTTTGCGGAGCAGATCTACTCCGTCCATGATTCGGTATTCTTCTCCATATACCACTCTTACGATTCCTGCTTGTATGATTAGTTTTGCACATTCAATACAAGGCGAAGCAGTGACGTATAAGGTTGCTCCTTCGCTATTGTTTCCCGAACGAGCTATTTTTGAAATAGCATTAGCTTCTGCATGTAAAACGTAGGCAAACGAATGATCATTTTCGTCTTCGCATTGATTTTCAAATCCTGAAGGCGTCCCATTGTATCCGTCGGAGATGATCATTTGATTTTTTACGAGAAGAGCTCCGACTTGTCTGCGTTTGCAATAGGAATTTTCTGCCCAAATTTGAGCCATGCGCATATATCGCTCGTCCAATAATTCTTGTTTTGTTTTTTGCATAATGATATTGAGTTCTATAGGATTTGTTCTTTTATGAATTGTTCAATGTTTATGCCGGAAAAATTTCCGCTTGACATCATCAGTAATACTTTATTTTGATAGTTTATTTTTTGCAATTCTGTTTGTAAATCTTTGCTATTTGTAAAAATTTCTACGTTGTCTCCAAATCCGTTTTTTACGTCTTCTTTTGAGATTGTTTGCAATCGCTTGTGTTCAATAACTTCCGGATTGTAAAAGACAAATGCACGATCAGCCAATTTCATGGAATCATGATATTGTGGCAAAAAATCTTTGGTCAAACTGCTAAATGTATGTAATTCCATACACGCAATAAGTTCTTTTTCAGGATATTGCATTTTGACCGCTTTGATCGTTGCTTTAAGTTTTGATGGCGAATGAGCAAAGTCTTTGAATCCAACGCTGTTGTTTGTTTCTGCTATTTTTTGTAATCGATTTGCCGCTCCGGAAAAATGTTTTATTGCATTGAAAAAGTCTTTTGTTTCTATACCAATCGAACGACAAACATTGAGAGCTCCCATCATGTTTTGTAGATTGTGTTCTCCAAAAATTTGAAGCTCAAATTTTTCGTTTTTAACAGAAATTGTAGTATGTCCATTTTGAATTTCGTATGAAGGTGTGTCGTAAGGCAATGTTTTAATGTCGCTACGCAAATTTTGGGCAATTTTGCAAAGTTCCTGATCTTGAACGAAATAGGTTAGAGTTCCATTGGGTTCAATTAAGTCGGTGAATTTTTTAAATTGATCAACGTAAATTTCAAAGGTAGGGAAGACGTTGATGTGATCCCAAGCAATCCCTGTCAGTTGGGCAATGTGAGGGTGGTATAAATGAAATTTTGAACGCAAATCAAGTGGTGAAGTTAAATATTCGTCGCCTTCAAATATGGCAAATTTGGCATCGTCGCTTAATCGCACCATATTTTTAAAACCTTCGATTTGAGCTCCTACCATATAATCGGCTTGAATCCCCAATCGATTAAGCACGAAAAGTATCATGGCGGTAGTCGTTGTTTTTCCATGACTTCCACCAATGACAATGCGTGTTTTGTCTTTCGTTTGTTCGTATAAATATTCAGGGAAAGAATAAATTTTGATGCCTAATTCTTTGGCACGAAGCAATTCCGGATTGTCTTCTCTTGCGTGCATTCCTAAAATAACAGCATCAAGGTCTTTGTTTATTTTTTCGGGAAACCAACCATATTCAGAAGGAAGTAGTCCGGCTTCTTGAAGGCGACTTTTTGATGGTTCAAAAATTTCATCATCAGAACCTGTAATTTGATAGTTTTCTTTTTCGTTTAGAGCTAAAGCTAAATTGTGCATTGCAGCACCTCCGATAGCAATAAAGTGAACTTTTTTCATTCTTTTTTACGTCATTTTTTTTAAATTGCAAATGTAATAATATTTTTTTATCCTACCAATTGTGAAAAATAGTTTTTTTGAAGTGTTTTTTTTCTTTGAATTGATGTTGTAATTGTTTTAATTAAAGACTATTCTTTCTC
>JAGCLW010000046.1 GCA_017646805.1 Paludibacteraceae bacterium
AGATGGTTCCGAAATTATGGATATGGGTTGTGGGGGAGGTTTTCCAAGCATTCCATTAGCAATACTTTTTCCCAACGTAAAATTTCATTTGGTTGATTCTATCGGAAAAAAACTAAAAGTTTGCAATGAAGTCGCAAATGCTATCGGATTAAAAAATATCACAACCGAACACGCAAGAGTGGAAAACGTAAAAGAAAAATTTGATTTCGTCGTATCTCGTGCAGTAATGCCACTTCCGGACTTAGTAAAATTAACTCGTAAAAATATCAAACGAGAACAAAAAAATGCCTTACCCAATGGTATTATTTGTCTAAAAGGAGGAGAATTGGCTCATGAAGTATTTGCCTTCCGACACGTTTCTACACTTTATGATTTAAAAGATTGGTTTGACGAAGAATTTTTTAAAACAAAAAAAGCCGTCTTTGTAGCAATCAATAACAAATAAAAAAAATATGATAACAATCAAACGTTTCGTTGTTAATTTTGTACAAGTCAATTGTTATATTGTCAGTGATGAAACAAACGAATGTATTATCATTGATGGCGGGTGTTTTGGAAAAAATGAAGAATCAGAACTAACCACCTATATCGAAAATAATCATCTAAAAGTCAGACATTTACTAAACACTCATTTACATTTTGATCACATATTGGGCAACGCTTTTCTTTCCGATTTTTATCATTTGAAACCACAAGCAAACAGGGCTGACGAATTTTTATTAAAATCGCTCAAAGAGCAACTCTTAATGTTTGGTTGTCCTTATGAAGTAACTCCACAAGCAATTGGAAATTTCATTGACGAATCCGATATTATTCATTTTGGAAATACAGAACTAAAAATCCTACACGTTCCCGGACATTCTCCCGGCAGTCTTTGTTTTTATTGCGAAAAAGAAAAAATTCTATTTTCAGGAGACGTTCTATTTCAATGTAGTATCGGACGAACTGATTTGCCACAAGGAGATTACAAACAATTATGTGAAGGCATTCAAAACAAATTATTTTCATTGCCCGAAGATGTAGTCGTATATCCCGGACACGGTCCTCAAACGACGATTGGAAATGAAATTAAATATAATCCTTATGTTTAAACTTAAAAAAATAGAATAATGAAAAAATTGATTATCACTTTGGTCGCATTTTGTTTTTCAATAGCAACATTTGCAGCAAAAAATTCCGTTCAATTCAACGCCATGATTTCTAAATCGTCAAAGAAAAAAGTTGAAAAATTCATCAAAAAACAACCCGGAATTATTTCTATCAAAACAGACATGAAAATGGGATTGGTAACCGTTGTTTTCGATGATAGCAAAACAAATGTCAATGCAATTTCGGGAGCATTTCGTTCGGCAGGAGTTTTTGCTTCGGCTATTGGAGAAAATTGTGCCAACAAACCCGGAGGTTGCCTCAATAATGCACCAAAAACGACCAACACAATGAGATAATTGTTTTTATTCAAAACTAATAAAAAAACACTTTTTTCTCATATTTTAATTTTAATTTATTTTAAATGAAATTTAATGAATTAGGTCTCAGAAATGAGATTTTAAAAGCAATTGATGAACTTGGATATATAGAGGCAATGCCTATACAAGAACGAAGCATTCCGTTCATGATGAATGACACTCGAGATCTTGTAGCTTTGGCTCAAACAGGAACCGGAAAAACCGCCGGATTCGGTTTGCCTATCCTTAACTTAATCAATGAAAATATTCGTATCACTCAAGCTTTGATTCTCGCCCCAACACGCGAACTTTGCATTCAGATTTCAAATGATTTAAAAGCTTATAGCAAATATTTGAAAGGATTAAAAGTTGTTCCGGTTTATGGTGGCGAAAACATCATCACACAACTTCGTCAATTAGACATTACACCGCAAATCATTGTTGCAACTCCGGGACGTTTGATCGATTTGATGAATCGCAAAAAAGTACATCTCGACCAAATTGATTTTCTTGTTCTTGATGAAGCAGACGAAATGCTCAATATGGGATTTCAAGAAGATATTACAACAATTATCGACCAAACTCCTGAATCTCGACGAACACTATTATTTTCGGCAACAATGCCCAAAAGCGTAGAAGCAATCTCTCGCAATTACATGAAAGAGCGAGAAGAAATTGCTATCGGCACGAAAAATTCCGGAAACGAAAACGTTGAACACATCTACTACATGGTGCAAGCAAAAGATCGCTATTTAGCACTGAAAAGAGTAGTGGATATGAATCCTGATATTTATGGAATTGTTTTTTGTAGAACACGTCAAGAAACAAAAGATGTTGCAGAAAAATTGATGCACGACGGATACAATGCCGATGCTTTGCATGGAGATTTATCTCAAGCTCAACGCGACACAGTGATGAATAAATTTCGCATCAAAAATTTACAAATTCTTGTCGCTACAGACGTTGCCGCTCGAGGCTTAGACGTTAATAATCTGACACATGTAATCAATTACAACCTTCCCGACGATATTGAAAGTTATACACATCGTAGTGGTCGTACAGGTCGTGCGAATCGCAAAGGAGTTTCGGTTGCAATAATTCATTCGCGAGAAAAACATCGCATTCGTGAAATTGAACGTATTATCAAACGCGATTTTGTTCAAAAAAGCGTTCCGGGAGGAATGGAAATTTGCAAAAAGCAATTATTTCACCTCATTGATCGAATGGAAAATGCCGCAGTAAATGAAGAACAAATCGGAGATTTTTTCTCAGATATTTTTAAAAAATTAGAATATTTATCCAAAGAAGAAATCATCAAACGATTTGCTTCACTTGAATTCAATCGCTTTTTGGATTACTACAAAGACGCTCCGGATTTAAATATCCGACTTACCAAAGATGAAAGTAGAGGAAAAAAGAAAAAACAAGGACGCAAAGTTCGTTTGAAAATGGCGATAGGCGAACGAGAAAAAATTTCTCCAAAACGATTGTTAGGCATTATCAACGACACTGTCGGCGACAAAAGCATATCCATTGGAAGTATTGAAATAACAAACAAATTCACCTTCTTCGATGTTTTTGAAGACCAAATGGATAAAATTTTACAATCGTTTGAAAATACACCTAAAGCACCTCAAATCAGCATTGCAAAAGGAAGTCGAGCTAATGACGGAGGAAAAAATGCTTATAAACAATCTGAAAAACGTTCGCACGAAAAATCTTCTGCTCAACGAAAAAATTCTCGTTCCGAACGAAATGAGAAAAAAAATAATTCAGACAAACCTTGGAGAAATCGTAAAAGATAACAAGTGAAAAAAATTTTATGGAAAATTCAGTATACAAACAAACTCAAACTATTTTTTCAACAATAACATCATGGACTTTTTTGGCCATGATGCTTTTGTTTCCTCTGACATCTACACTAAAAAATTTCACATTCGTATTTGTTATTTTCTTATCAATTTGGACATTAAAAACGTTGATAAACAAAGACTTCCTTTATTTTGAAAAACCTAACAAAACAAATATTTTCCTATATTTTCAAATAGGATTGATATGTTGGATGATGCTTTCCGGATTATGGGTAGAAAATACGGATTTATACGCACGACATTTGAGTATCAGAATCCCGATTTTTTTAATATCAATCAACTTGCTTTGTTCTGCAAAACGCACAAAATTCAACTTTGAATTAGGTTTATTGCTATTTGTCATCGGCACTTTTATTTCCACTTTGATGGCTTTCGGATTTGCTTACTTTGAATCCAAAAACAGAGGTTGGCTGTTTGTAAACGAAACTTTATTCACATTGTATTGCGAATTCAAACATCGCACATTTTTTGGAATGACACAACTCATTTCGATAGCTTCCTTTTTCTACTTAAAAAACTATCTTTTACGATTTTTTTCAAAAAAAACATATTATGTTTTATTGGGATTATTAACTATCTTTTTTTTAGGAGCGATTTTTATTTCTCAAGGAAGAATGATATTGATTATCAGCATAATACTACTGACAATTTTATTCCTTTATAGTTTTAAAAATTTTAAATATAGAAATATTTTCTTTGCGATTGGAGTTTGTTTTCTTTTGGGAGGATTATATTCGTTGAAAAATCACCCGCGAATCAAACAAATTGAATTTTCTAAAGAAGGAATTATGAAAGCCGATCCACGAATCGAACATTATATTTGTGCTTATGAATGCGTAAAAGAAATAAATCCTTTTGTTGGAGTAGGAATGGGGGACAGAATACAACTATTTAAAGCAAAGTATGAAACGACACCTCACACATTCGGCATATTTGATTCGGCACACAACGAATGGATCGATGGATTATTGGAATACGGATTGATAGGAATACTTCTGTTGCTTTCTTTTTTTGTTTCGCTATTTTTGGGTGTGAAAAAAGACAACGAAAAATTATTGGTCGCCAATTTAGGAATAATTTGGTTGTTGTTCATTATGATCGAACCTCTTTATCTACGATCGATTCCGGTCATTATTTTTAGCATTTCAATCATAATCATTTATTTAGCAAAAATAAAATCATTAGAAAAATAACCTCAATTTTTAATAATTCCATAAGGTGTTTTTGAGATATTGTTTTTATTATTATCTTCAATAAACACCTTATTTTTTTCTGAGCCGAAATGATTTATTTTATGCCATTTATGATACACCGTGAGCATGTGTCGTTCTACTTTACAATAAATTCCAATTCTATTCAAACGAGCTTCAACGTCCGTATCTTCGCCAATTCCAGGATATGAAAATCGTTCGTCAAAACCATTTATTTTAAGCATATCTTGTTTGTAAATAGAAAAATTGCAACCTAAAAGATCATGAAATCTTTCTTTAAGAAATATTTTTCTTAACCATTTGTTGGTAATTCTTATAGATTCTTCGGCATGTCTGACTTTACCAAAAAAACTACTCAACAAAACTCGTATCGCCACAAATCGATGAATTTTTCTCGAAGAAATCATTTCTTTTGTAATACTTTTGGTCAATTCTTCGGTAAGCATTACACGACGTCCGGCAACAACTTTCCCTTTTTTGGCAAGCGACAAATGTTCCTCTATAAATTGATGATGGGGAATACAATCGCCATCTATAAAAATCAAATATTCCGAATTTGAAGCTACTATTGCTTTGTTCAATATAACTTCTTTTCTCCAACCCAAATCTTCATGCCACAAATGAATGATTTTGTAAGGAAAAAATGGTTTGATTTCATTAAGTTTTTTTACAAAATTTTTGTTGGAACCATCATCTGCAATTATGACTTCAAACTGCTTTTCTGTCTGAACTTTTAATGCTTCCAATATCAAAATTAACGTTTCAATATCATTATATACAGATATTATCAAAGAACATTTCATAGACATTTTTTATTTGTAAAAGTATTGAATTAACAAGTAAAAAAAGTTTTTTACTTACTTACTTCTTGCACGAAACTACAACATTTTCAAACAGTTATCAATTCAATTGTAAAATTTCTTTATATACATCAATATATTCGTTTACACATTTTTCCCAATCATAACGTTGTGCAAATTGTCGTATTTTCTGTTCTTTTTCGATTGTCATTGTAGAAAGTTTTTCTTTAACAATTTTCGCCATTTTTTCGGGTTGCAAATCTTCCCAATAAAAAGCTTCTTCGCCACCAATTTCGGGCAAACTCGTTTTGGTAGACAAAAATACAGGATTTCCAAATTTCATCGTTTCGATAGGAGGGAGTCCAAATCCCTCACATTCGGAAGGAAAAACCAAAGCTTTGCAATTTTTCATCAAATATGCCTTATCTTGAGTCGATATATTATTCAAAGACAAAATATTTTGATGTTGTGATTTTTCAATTTGTTGGAGCAATTCTTTCGCATAATTTGACGCCCAATTTCCAACAATAACCAACTGAAATTCAGGTAAATAATCCATCATTTTTACCAATAAATGTACATTCTTTTTAGGTAAAAGGCTGGAAATATGAAACAAATACGACGACTGAATTTTCGTTGCAAAATCAGGACGATAATCTTCCGAAATCGTCAAATCTTTTACTCCATTATAAACGACAAAATTAGGTTTTCCTTTCAATGAAAAATACGTTTCCGTATCTTTTTTTGCAAACTCAGAAATAAAACTGATATGTGTCGATTTTCTTATTTTTTTTGCAAAATTAGAACAATAACGCTTCAATTTCATGCCGACTTTTTCATACATAAAATTGATGTCATGCACCGTCAACAAACACTTTCTACCTCGATTATAGTATTTAATTTTAGCATATTGATGAGTGAGGTGAACCAAATCCGGTTTCAACCAAAACAATTGCCAAAAAACCTGTATTTTGTTTTTTAATTCTATATAAGAAACCTCGTTTCCAAAACAACCAATTTTCCCTTTGGGAACAATAAAATACAATTCCACATCATATTTTTCCTTCAATTCATTCGCCTTTTTTGCCAAATGTTCTCCCAAATTCAAACAAAATTCGCCCACACCAACATAAGGATTGGAAATAATGCTTGTTTCTACAACTATTTTTCTCATAATTTATGTTTTTATTTAATCTTATTTTCTTTATCATAATTCGTTGGCATATCTTCTTTTTTACGTTTCCAACGATTATGACTCCACAACCAAATGACAGGATTTTCTTTGATTTGTTGCTCCAACGTACGCATATAAATCTTGGTCAATTCCTTTTCGGGAAGAGTCATAGGATCTTCAACCAACAATTTAAACTCTGCCGTATAATATCCTCTTTTTATGCGTTTTACCTCAAGATAATAGACCGGCCATTTTGTTTGACGAGCAATGCGTTCCGGTCCAACAATCGGTGCTGTCTCTTGATTCAAAAAATCCATCCAAAAATACGTATTCGACCACATCGGACTTTGGTCTGCAATCAAACACAAAAATCCTCGTTTGTCTTCTTTCGATCTCATCTGAACCAAAAAACGTGGCACTTTTTCTTGTGGCACAAGAATACAACCGGCTTTTTGTCGCAATTTTTGCATAAATTCATCAAATCCGCTACTTGATTGTTGATGATAAACCGAGTAGGAGAGATATTGCTTTTGTTTGGCAAACGCTACGCGACCAAAATTCAACCACTCCCAATTGCCATAATGAGCAAGATACAAAACCATGTTTTGCTTGTTTTCCGCTCTTGCATCTATTTCCTCCACATTAAGGAATACCATTCTCTGTCTGAAATCCTTTTCCGTCATCGAAAGAGTCTTCACCGTTTCAAGCATTAAATCTGTAAAATACGCATAAAATTCATTCAACAATCGACGAATTTCCGCATCTGTTTTTTCGGGAAAAGAATTGCGTAAATTTCTCAATATCACTTTTTTACGATAACCAAAAAGTTTTACAAAAAAACACAATATATCCGATAAAACATACAAAACACCAAACGGCAACAACGAAATCAGATAACAAAAATAATAAATCATAATGCACCTTAAAATTTAATCACAAAGGTAGGGAAATAATCGTTTTTTTTCAAAAAATAATTATACCTTTGCTAGTGCAAGGGGTGTAAAAAATAACTACACATCAATTTTACATATTATTTCTTTAAGAAGCGTTATGCTAATCTTGTAGTTGGAAACCTAGGAAATTTTCAAAGTAACACGAGGAAAGGCATAGTGGTTCTTAAGTGCATTGTGATACGGATACAATCTTTCTAAATAGAACTTAATCTGTTTCTTAAATTACATTTATTTTCAGTAAATAAATTATGAATGCAAAAGATTCTATAATAAATCGAACCATATGCAACGAAATAGCAATAGGAAATAAGTTTAAAGCACGAATCAATAAGATTCAGGACAATGGCTGTTTTTGTTCATTGCATCATAAACAATTTGGTTTTATGCCGAATTCTTTGATGCCGAGTTTCTTTGACGAAAACGGTAGTTTTACGAAGTCCGTTGGCGACACTGTAATGGTTGTGATTAACAAAATCAACGATAAAGGATTTATCACTTTGTCTGACATTGAGGCTTATGAAAAAGAACAAGAGAAACTTCGCAAAAAAGAAGAAAAAGCCATTATGAGACAACATGTAGAAGATTTTGCTTCAAAATATGAGCAAGGTACTGTATTTGAAGCCGAAGTTGTTCGTGTTCAAAACTCTAAAGTCATTATTAAAGTTGGAAATGTTCAAGGTGTAATAAAAAAAGAAGACACGAATTGGAATGAAATTGACAGATTGGAAAATTTATTGTTTGAAGGTGAAATAATCAATACTGTCTATGTCAAATACGAAAATGGCAAATTGTTTTTCAGCCTGAAATATTTGGATGAAAGGCCATATGATGAAAATCTTTATGATTTGTCATTGTCTGACTTGCTGAAATATGCAGGTCACTACTCTAATGTGTTTATTGGGCAGGCAAAGATGTCTGGAAATTTTGCTTTCATTGAGAATCTATATTCATATGATGAAGATCAAAATGGTAAACTTCTAATAGATCCGATTTCCGGATATAATCTAAAAGCTGTTGCAATTAATCAATTTAAAAATCAACTTGTTGACGGTGAATATTATAAGGTCGAACTTACAAGATTGATTGATAGGGAAAAAAGGTTGGAAAGAAATCAATTGTTTCAGTTTACAGCTGAAATGCTTTGTAAAGTAGATAATCCATATAAGAAGGACGTTGATAATGCTTTTAAGAAACTAATTTCGCCTGCAAGCAATGTGACAATTGCACATTTACTAAAAGAGGTGGTTGGAAATATGTTGGCAGCAAAAGACAGAATGTTTTTCGAATTGGTTCAAAATGCCGATGATGCCGCTTCCTCCAAAGGAGTTCACATAAAGGTAAAAACAGTAGATGATTTTTTAATTGTAAGCCATAATGGATTGAGTTTTGACAAAGATGATTTCGATGCTATTGTTTCAGCAGCAAATGGCACAAAAAAAACAGACGAGAACAAAACTGGATATAAGGGCATTGGATTCAAAACTGTTTTCAAAGAAGCAAATCGCGTTTATATTAAAACAGGGGGCTATCAATTTAAATTTGACAAATCGGATGCACGTTTTAAAATTTTCGATTCTTTTTATTTTTCAGTTAATGATTTAAAGACAAAAGAAGAACAACAGACTTTTATTGCCAAACACAAGGATGAGCGTGATAAATTTAAAGGAGTAGATGACATTCCATGGCAATTGGAGCCTATTTGGGTTGATGCATTTCCCGAATCACTAGGCCAAAATTTCACAAAATCAAATGTCTCTATTGCACTTGAAATTGGTAAACATAAAATAGAAGGAGAAGAGGGTTATTGTCAAGCCATTGAAGGGATTATAAATAACCCGAAGTTTATGTTGTTCCTTCGCAATACCAACCGAATCGATTTTAATGATAAATCCGTCAGTAAATTAATAAAAGATGGGGAGATAATATTAAAAAACTCGTTTGATGAAAGTCGACTAGAACGTTTTAAAATTCATGATTACAAAGTAAAAATAGGTGAAATTGAAGAACGAAGTTTGGGATTCCGTCAAAATATTATCGAACAAAACAACGAGGGAAAGATTATTGAAGCCAACTTTGTTGACAATACAAATCATATCATTGACAATATTCCTTCAAAAATTGCACTAAATGAATCAACAACAATTTCATTTGCTATTCCTATTGACAAAAATGGAGCATTTGAACCGATTGACGAAAACAATACAAACAAACTAAATGATAAGGTTATTTCAATTTTTGCCTTTTTGCCAACTTTGGTAAAAGAATTTGATTTTACAGTTTTTGTCAATGCCAATTTCCTTCTCACACCTGATAGACAACATATATTAGGAGACAATCCTTGGAATTATTTTCTGATGGAAGAGCTGGCATACAAATTCGTTGATTTAGCTGCGTATTTATGTCTAAAGGAGGACAAGAATGCCCTTAAAGTATTAAGGCGTTATTATTTCAACCATCAAACACCTGATGTAAAGCAACTTGCCGAGCATTTTAACAACGCCTACAAATCTGCCCTCGAATCCGAAGCCTTCATTCTCAACCATAAAGGCGAGCTAGCAAAACAAGAAGATATAATTATTGACAAAACTAGTTTGTCAGAAATTGTTGGAACTGATTTATTCTGTAAGTTGCTTCAAACCGAAAAATGCTTGCCTTCCGAAAAGATTGATAGCAAAATATTGGAAGAAGATATTTTTGAGGAGATTGAATTGATGAAATTCGACGATGTTATTGAAGCCATTACTAATAACGAGGATTTCAACGAATGGTTTGTGTCTACCACAGATAAGCAGAAAAAGACATTATATAAATGGATTGAAGATAACAATAACAAGACACAGAAAGACAAATTGAAATCATTTATCTCAAACCTGCCATTGTTTCACTTTGGCGAAGAGTATAAATCTTGCAAAGAAATAGAATCGTTGGGTTATATTGTAACAACAGAACATATTCTACCAATTAAAGATGTTTTGACAAAAACTGGTTTAGTATGCTCTGATACATATTTTGACAAAAACCATCTATTATTCACTTTTATTGAACCTCAAAATGAGGTTGATTTGTTTCATCAAATTACTATACATTTGTTGGAAAAAGATGGGGCTAACTTAAATTCTGAAGAAAAACTTCA
This sequence comes from Paludibacteraceae bacterium, assembly GCA_017646805.1. GTDB lineage: Bacteria > Bacteroidota > Bacteroidia > Bacteroidales > Paludibacteraceae > UBA4363. The sequence goes on from JAGCLW010000046.1 coordinate 10,588, forward strand.
ATTATTCAATGCATTTCGAGGTTTTAAAGAAGTTGAACCTGCTACATTATCAAGTATTCAGTTATTTTGCAATTCTGAAGGTCAAATGTCTTGTTTGAACGAAATGTTCCCATTTAACGATAACGCACATAAATGGGTGGATCCATATATGATTTCTAAGGAAGATAATTTTGATGAAATACAACAATATTTGAAAAATGAGTCTGATGTTATTTGGAAAAATATAGATGTGATTCATATAGAACAAGAAATTCCTATAATCGATATCTATAATACATATCCATGGACTGATGAAAAATATACTCGAAATTTAATTGATAAGTATGGTCCATTCAATAATATGGAATCTTTATTACCTATTGTCGAGAGTTCAAGCATATCAACTAAAGAATATTTCTTAAATAGTATCAAAAAGTTGGAGTTACTTTCAACATCTACCTATAATAAAGATTCTTATGAATATAGAGTTCTTCAATTAGTTTTATCTGTTTATAGTAAGCCATCAGATTTCTCTTCAAAGATTTATTTTGACAATCAATGTATCAAAGATTTTTCTGTTTCTGATGATGTTGTGTGCGAATACACTCAAAATGGAGAAACTATAAAACTGAAGATGTCGTTAGCAAAACTATTGCCTCAATATCAGAATCAATCAGATTCTATTGATAAAATAAAAGCATTGTTTGAAACCAAGAAAGATTTGGATAAATTTTTTGAAACGGAATCAAAATCCGTAGATGATGTACACAAAAAATTAAATCAACATCTTAATATCCCCGAATCTTATTATTCGGAGTGGAATGTTAATGGTAATGTACAGCAATTTTTATTCGCAACATACTATCGCTGCCAGAAAAAAGGATGGTATAATCTATATGTCCCCAATATTCACTTGAATAAGAAAACTGATGAGTTTGTGTATGAGTTATTAGATTTTCTCTTTGACAATAGTATTTCAATAGAGGAATCCCCATTCACCCATCATCTAAAAAAATATTTTATTGACAAATACTTTGATTCCGATTATGTATTTGACGAAGAACAATTATTGCCAATTATTGAAAAATGGGCTGATAATGACAAAAAGATAAAATATCTCAAGGATAATTGTGTGCAAACTTCTGATTGCAATTCTATACAATTCCGCAAACTATTTCTAGAAGACAAACCAATCAATTTCATTGATAAACTTTCTGATGGATATATAAAATCAGGAATTGAGTTTATTGCAACGGCAAGTGGGTTTGAACGTCCATTTGTAGGGGAGAATCAGAAGAATATACTTCTGTCTCTGAAAGATAAGTGCAAGTACTTAACAGATAAATGGGATGACAAAAAAATGGAAGATAATTCCAATGAATGGGATTCGAAAGAGTATAAAGAGTGGATTGAAGGCCACTATCCTAAAGTCTTTATCTATCCAGGTCTGTTACCAAACCAATTATTATACAACGATGAAGTCTTGCTGAATTATGATGATTCCGAATGCGACTATCATTATAACAAGCAAGAGAAGAAATTGTTTGTTAGCAATGCTCGAAAAATAGAAGAAATATTGTTTGAAGTTGCTAAGGGAGAAAAGTCTGATTTTACTTTTGATGATTACAAAAAACTTTGCTTAGAAGGTCCAAAAGAAGATATTGAGAAAAAAGATAAGACTATTGAATCACTTTCAGAATCAAATCGTATAAAGGATAAAATAATTGAACAATATCGTGCCATATATGGTGAATTGACCGATGAAGGCAATCTGCCAACTAAAAAGCCACAAGTTTTAGAATCAAATTCCATCGAGTATATACACTCTAACGCACAAAACGAAATCAATCAGCAATCTGGAAAAGTGATTGAGCGAGGTGGTTTGTCCCGTGATGAACAAGCTGCTGCTCATAGGGAAGCTGAAAAAGTGATTAAAAATAAGTTAGAAAAAGATGGGTATGATTGCTCAAATTGGATTTTAGATGAAGATACTAATGATCCATTCAAAAAATGGCAATCAGTCAATCAGGTTAAGAACATTATCAATCCCCAAAAAGAAACTATAAATCTGGTTATAAAAAGTGCTAAAGGTGGATATATATACTTGAGTGCTACCGATTTTGAGTTTCTAACATCAAACAGTAACAATGTCCTTATGGTTTGGGATGGTAAGAATGTCCATAGTGTTACTGCAGAAGATATTTTCAACAAAGATTCCAATGTTAATTTGATTTTTGATACAGAATATACTCCAAAGCATTACTACGCTGCTCTCAGCAAAGTGTTCCAATATATAAAACGAACCACTTTTGCGGTTAAGAATCCAAGTTATAATGCATATGACACGATAAAATCGTTTGGTATGGATTCAAAAACCGAAGGCGTTCAGGAATTGTTTGACGATAATGATTTGTAAGCCATGAAATATACAAGAAATGATTACGAGAATTTTCTCAATACTGAATTAGAAACTCAAATGAAAGAGTACGAACAGGTTGTTTGTACTAAAGCTCTTTTGTTGAAAGAACGAGGAGACGTATTTGTTGGTCGCTTCATTAAATTGCAACCAAGTGGAATGGCTATTTTCAAGGTGCGAAATTCTGATAATATGCCACGCAAAAACTCATTCTGGACCGCTTCATTCTTTATTGGCGAAATGGGTAGTTTTAAAAATTGGGGTAATAATTCTTGGGCTGACCTTCGACAGAACTATCAACGTACCTATTCCGACGCTTTATGTGCATGGATTCAGAAATCAGAAGAAAATGATTTTTGCATTATTGGTATAAAAAATCTTACAACAGAGTTTGCAAAATTGTTGGAGGAAGAGAAACCAATTATCGCATTTGGACCCCAAGACCCTCCATTGCAATACTTGTTAAATCTTATAGACATAGTACGTGATTCTTCGTGCATAGAAACGCAAAAAATTTTGGATTATGATGAAATATCCAATCGATGGAATCCTTTAAAAATAGAAGCAAAAGCAGACTTTGTTTCTCTCTTGTTGAACGATATGAAAGACAATAATTGTATTGTTGTACAAGGTCCCCCAGGAACAGGTAAAACATATAGAATGGCTCAACTAGCTGCCAAATTGTTAGCAGACAACAAAAGTGTTTTGGTGACAGCTCTTACCAATCAAGCCTTGATGGAGTTGGCAAAGAAGGATGACCTGAAGTTTTTCCTTGATAAAGGGAAAATCTCAAAGACAAGCCTCACAGTTGATGAAAGCAAAGAACTTCCAAATTTGCAACCCATAACGGATAATCTCTGCAATGCCTCTAATGAAAATCTTTCTCTTGCAACATTCTATTTATCGAGTGGTTGGGCAAAAGAAGCAACTAGACTGTCTTTTGACTACGTTATAATGGATGAGGCTAGTCAGGCTTTGCTTCCTATGATTGCTGCAACGATGAAATTAGGTAAAAAAGTCGTTTTAATTGGCGATCAAAACCAGTTGTCACCTATAGTTGTAACCAACGAAGATATTATAAACAAATATCAGTAGACACCAATAGTGAAAGGGTTTGAAACAGTTTGTCAAAATTTCTCTTTCAAGTCATATATGCTAAGTGACACCTTCCGTCTAACACAACGTGGTGCCGAAAGCACTGGCATCTTCTACAACAATGAATTACGTTCTGTTTCAGAAACGAAAGTTATTCCATCAAAATTGCCAGACCTTAACCCACAAGGTGGCCCCGTATTTGTTGAATGTGATATGAAAATTGGTGATAAGGCACCAACCAATGCTTTTGACGCAATTTTCGATATCGTATGCAAGATAATCTCCGAAACACCAAAGGCTGAGATTGCTATCCTTTCAAAATTCAGAGAATCAGTCCGCCAATTACAGAAACACTTCGTATTGAATTGGAAGGCAACTAAAGATTTGCCTGATAATATCCGCATTGAAACCGTTGACAGAGTTCAAGGGTTGACTGTTGATTATTGCTTCTTTTTCATTCCGAATGCTTCATTGCGATATTCGTTGGAAAAAGAGTTATTCAATGTGGCCACATCTCGCGCCAAGTTCAACACAATCATTGTGGCGGACAATTCTATTTTGAAAGAGAGTATGTCCGCAGAAGTCCGCAAATATCTCTTGAAGGCTCAGGAAGACAAATTTGCCGCATTTGAACCACAAACGATAACCGCAGGTAATATTGGCGTAACAATAACTGGTAAAATTGATTTGTCTCAATTTGAGAGAAAGAGAAAAGAAATTGTCGAAGGCAAAGAGAATATCTATATTATTGACACTAACGTATTTGTAAATTGCCCCGATATTATATCCCGTATTGGAAATAAGTACAAAATTGTTATACCCGCAAAGGTGTTAGAGGAACTTGACAAACTGAAGTTAAAAGAGAATGTAGATAAGAAAAAACTTAGTGAAGCAGCAAAAAATATTAATACTGCATTTACTAAAAAATATTCTCAAATGGAAGATGCTAATTTGTCATTACTTCCGAAAGACTTCGATAAACGCAATCCGGATTGTATGATATTATCGGTGGCACTAAAATACAAAAATGATAATCCAATTCTTTTGACATCTGATAATATGCTTCAATCAAGAGCAAGCGGTTTGGGAATAACAACAATTTCTTTAAAGGAATTTTTAAGGTAGTTTTATAAGTAACGATAAATATTGATGTGGAGAACGTTGCTCCGATAGTTATTCCAAATGATTTGCCAAGCGAGTGCGACGGAATCATTTTTCTAAACTACGGTGCAAAAAAACTTACCGCTTTTTACGTAAAAGATATAGAATC
>JAGCLW010000047.1 GCA_017646805.1 Paludibacteraceae bacterium
GAATCAGCACTTTTGAAATTAAAAAAATTGAAGAAATCGAACCAACTCGATTCCCTGAAAACGAGGAAGAAACAAAAGAAAAAAATCCGGAAATAGAAATCGTAGACACAGACAATCGTTCCGACGCAGAAATAATGGACGAATTGACGGGACAAGGAAATCTATTCCAATAAGAACAGAAAAATCCATAAAAAAACATGATTATCGTAGAAGGAGCAAGGGTTCATAACCTAAAAAATATTGATGTAAAAATACCTCGAAATCAACTCACGGTATTCACAGGTCTTTCCGGAAGTGGAAAATCTTCACTTGCTTTCGACACTATTTTTGCCGAAGGACAAAGACGATACATCGAAACCTTTTCGGCTTACGCTCGCAACTTTCTCGGCAATTTGGAGAGACCAGATGTTGACAAAATCAGCGGATTAAGTCCGGTCATCTCCATAGAACAAAAAACCACCAACAAAAATCCCCGCTCTACCGTCGGGACAACAACCGAAATATACGATTTCCTTCGATTATTGTTTGCCAGAGCAGCAGACGCTTACTCCTACATCACAGGAGAAAAAATGATAAAATACACAGAAGATGAAATTCTCGACCTCATCTATAAAGAATATGAAGGAAAACGCGTATTCATTCTTGCTCCCATGGTAAAAGGAAGAAAAGGACACTACAAAGAATTATTCGAACAAATTGCAAAAAAAGGTTACTTATGGGTAAGAATTGACGGAGAATTAAAAGAAATCGTGCAAGGAATGAAAGTTGATCGCTACAAAAATCACGACATTGAAGTAGTGATAGACAAATTGCCCATCAAAAAAAATGGCGACGAAAAACGACTTCGATCAACTATCCAAACAGCCATGAAACAAGGCAACGGCATTTTGTTGATAATGGACAAAGACACAGGCAACACACGATTTTTTTCAAAACATTTGATGTGTCCGACAAGTGGCATTTCATACGTAGAACCTGCTCCACACAATTTCTCATTCAATTCTCCTAAAGGAGCTTGCCCAAAATGCAAAGGACTTGGATTGGTAAACGAAATTGACATCAACTTAATCATTCCAAACAAAGAAACAAGTATCGCAGACGGAGGAATCATTCCTATCGGGAAAGCAAAAAAATCGCTCATCTTTTGGCAAATTGAAAGCATTTTAGAAAAATACAATTGCAATCTAAAAACCCCTATAAAAAATTTGCCGACAGAAGCCATTGATGAAATCATGAATGGCACAACAGAAAAATTAAGAATAAAAAACGAAGCATTAGGAACGTCTTCAAACTATTTCGCATCTTACGACGGAATCATCAAATACATACAAATACAACAAGACTCTTCTGCATCGGCAACAGAACAAAAATGGGCAGCTCAATTTGTTAAAGAAACAACATGCCCGATTTGTCATGGAGGAAGATTATCTACCGAAAGTCTGCATTATCGAATTGCAGGACGAAACATTGCCGAACTCGCCAACATGGACATTGCCGACCTAAAAAACTGGGTCGATCATGTAGAAGAAAAACTAACTGCTAAACAACAAGCAATCGCAAATGAAATTTTAAAAGAAATACGTTCTCGATTATCATTTCTCCTTGATGTCGGATTAGATTATCTATCATTGAATAGAACCGCTTCATCATTATCCGGAGGAGAAAATCAACGCATTCGATTAGCAACTCAAATTGGATCGCAATTGGTCAACGTATTATACATTCTTGACGAACCAAGCATTGGACTCCATCAACGAGACAATCAACGATTGATTGATTCATTGAAACGTCTTCGTGATATTGGAAATACCATTATCGTTGTAGAACACGACGAAGACATGATGAAAGCCGCTGATTACATTCTCGAATTAGGACCTAAAGCCGGAAGAAACGGAGGTTCGTTAGTTTTTGCCGGGACACCAGACGAAATGCTCAAAGCAAACACATTGACAAGCCAATACTTAAACAAAACGCTTCAGTTACAACCTGCAAACGAACTTCGTATTGGAAATGGGAAAACACTTTTGTTAAAAGGAGCAAAAGGAAATAACCTCAAAAATATTTCCGTAGAATTTCCGTTGGGAAAACTAATTTGCGTTACGGGCGTAAGTGGAAGCGGAAAAAGCACGTTGATCAACGAAACACTTCATCCTATTCTGTCTCAACATTTCTATCGTTCATTAAAAGATCCTCTTGCTTACGAAAGCATTGAAGGTCTTGAAAATATAGACAAAGTGGTGCAAGTGGATCAAAACCCTATCGGTCGCACTCCTCGAAGTAATCCTGCAACATACACAGGTTTATTTACCGAAATACGAAATGTATTTGCCTCTACTCCTGAAGCCAAAATAAGAGGTTATAAATCCGGAAGATTTTCGTTCAACACAGCCGGAGGTCGATGTGAAACTTGTGGAGGAAACGGATATAAAACCATAGAAATGAATTTCTTACCCGATGTATACGTACTTTGCGAAGAATGCCACGGGAAACGATACAATCGAGAAACTCTTGAAATAAAATACAAAGGAAAATCCATTGCCGATGTACTAAATATGACAATCAATCAAGCAACGGAATTTTTTGAAAACGTACCCAAAATAGTAAACAAACTCAAAATTTTACAAGATGTTGGGTTAGGATACTTAAAAGTAGGACAATCATCGACAACCCTGTCCGGAGGAGAAAGTCAACGAGTAAAATTAGCAACCGAATTAGCCAAACGCGACACGGGAAAAACTTTGTACATTCTTGACGAACCAACAACCGGACTTCATTTTGAAGACATAAAACTATTGCTCAAAGTCCTCAATAGATTGGTAGACAAAGGCAATACCGTAATTGTCATTGAACACAACATTGATGTCATTCGTTGTGCCGATTGGTGCATCGAAATGGGACCGGAAGGCGGGAAAGCCGGAGGTCAAATCTTATTTTGTGGCACACCAAACGAATTAAAAGAAAGCAATATCGGATATACAAGTAAATTTATTTGAAATGAAATACGAAGAAGCCATTAACCAAATCAAACAATTAACAACAGAAATCGAACAACACGAAACAAATGTTGACGAATTGTTGGAAAAAAGCAAAAAAATTAACGAACTATTAACCTTTTGTCAAAAAAAACTTACCCAAACTGACGAAGAAATAAAAAAAATATTTGAACAAAATTCACATTGATTTTTTTTCAAAAAAAACACAACAAACATGCAAACAATCGAAATATCTTCTCACGAAGAATTAGAAAATCTCAAAAATCAAGATTTAGGATTTTCGGCATGGCATACCATTGACCAAGAACAAATCAACAATTTTGCAAATGCGACATTGGATTATCAATGGATACATACCAATGCCGAAAAAGCAAAAAACGAGTCGCCTTTCGGAAGCACAATTGCTCACGGCTATCTGACATTATCCCTTTTACCTTACCTTTGGAATCAAATCATACAAATAAAAAACTGTAAAATGCAAGTCAATTACAGTATTGAAAACCTACGTTTCAATCAAGCAGTAAAAGTAAATAGTCAAGTGAGACTGATTGCGAAATTAAACGATTGTATCAATCTTCGCGGCGTTTCAAAAGCATCTATTCATATCAAACTTGAAATAAAAGATTCTCCCAAACCGGCATACGAAGGAGATATTATTTTTCTATATCATTTTAATCACAATTAACTTTTTTTATTTTGAAAAAATATACTCTCTATATCACACTATTCGTCATTGTAGTCTTAAACATCGCAAGCATATTTTTCCACTTTCGCTTAGATCTTACCAGCGAAGGTCGATACACGCTGTCTGACAACACAAAAACATTGATGAAATCTTTATCTAAAAATGATTATCAAACAGAAATCATCATCTATTTAGATGGAGATCTTAATGCCGGATTTATCCAACTCAAAAAAGGAATGGCCGAACTACTTGACGAATGTCAAATTTATACAAAAAACAAATTAACATATCGTTTTGTAAATCCTTCCGAAGCAAAAAACGACAAAGAACGACAAAAAAACTACATCGCTTTAATGTCTCGAGGATTGGAACCTAAAATGGTGTACGAAAAAGACGATGAAGGAAGAATGATCGAAAAAGTAGTTTTCCCTTGGGCTGAAATCATTCAAAAAAACGACACAATCCCAATGCTTCTTCTTCAAGACAATCCTCATCTCAATGGAACCGAAGACTTAAATCACTCTATTGAAGGTTTGGAATTTGCCCTCACCGATGCCATTCGCGTACAACAAATGAAACAAAAACAAACCATTGAACGAGTGGCATTTATCGAAGGGCACGGAGAATTGGATTCGCTTTATGTAATCAGTGCCACAGAATCTTTCGCAAGATACTTTCAGGTAGATCGAGGAAATTTAAAATTTCTTTATTCTCAACCCGAAGCATTAGATCTTTACAAAGCAATCATTATTGCCGGACCTCGCACTCCATTTTCCGAACAAGAAAAATTCATCATCGACCAATATATCATGCGAGGAGGACGTGTCATGTGGTTAGTCGACGGAGTAAAATTAGCAGAAGATAGTTTATCAACAACAGGAATGTCTCCATCGATTGCTCTCGATGTAAATCTTAGCGATCAATTATTCAAATACGGAGTCCGAATTGTACCTGCTCTTCTACAAGACATGCAATGTGTTCAAATTCCAGTCAACGTATCCGGAAACAGTACAGAACCACAATACGAACCTATGCCTTTTTATTATTCGCCACTGCTACTCACATCTCCGGAACATGCCATAACAAAAAATTTAACTGAAGTCAAAGCCTCTTTTACCAGCGGAGTTGATCTATCTGTAAACTCAAATGAGAACATACAAAAAACAATTCTTCTCGCAACAAGCAATGCTTCAAAAATCATCGCTGTTCCCGAAAGAATTGACATTCGTAGCATGAGCGAAATTGATCCTCAACACCATTTCAACACCGGATATCTTCCCGTTGCGGCTGCTTTAGAAGGCAAATTTTCATCTGTATTCACCAATCGATTGATTCCGGACAGTATCATTTCTACATCCAAAATCATTGAACAAAGCGTTCCAACCCGAATGGTTGTCATTGCTAACGCCGACATCATTCGCAATAGTGTGATACCAACACAACAAGGATTGCAAATCCCTCCTCTCGGATATGATAGATACTCCAATCGAATTTATGGGAACAAAGATTTTATACTAAATTCTCTATTGTACTTAACCGATGACGAAGGATGGCTAAATCTAAGAGCACGAGAATTTAAACTCAGATTATTAAACAAAAAAGAAATCATAGAACAAAAACAACGTATCCAATTCATCAACGTTCTTCTTCCTATCATAAGTATCATTTTATTAGGAATAATACACTTCTGGCGAAGAAAAAGAAAATATGGGAAAGTCAAAAAAAATTAGTTCTCACAAAAATTTTATGTTAAAATGTATAAAATACAATAAAAATTTTTAACTTTGTGACCGAAAATGTTGTATTTTGTCAAAAAAATGCAACACTTTTGTTATGAATAGAATCCTTAAAAGAAAAAAACAATACAAAATACTATGAAAAAAAATGTATTTATCATTGTAATGCTGACACTAATCACGTGTATTTCGAGCGTTTTTGCTCAACAGCGTCCAATTTATGATCAATATCATTTCGATTACTATCTAATCAATCCTGCAATCGCAGGTGCAGACCGAAACTCTCACATTTTGGGAACAGGGAAGATTGGTATGGCAGGAAAAGATGGTCCAAACACTTTTATGTTATCTTTTCGAACCCGACTAAAATCTAAAAACATTGGATTAGGAGGATATATCTATAATGACAATACTCCAAACTTCAACTACATTGGTGGACAATTTACATTTGCATACCATATTCCTATGAGTATTGGAGCTCGTTATCGTAAATTCGTGGAATTAGATCGTCAATTATCATTTGGACTTTCTGCACGAATAAAATATTTGAGTTATACCTCTCACGGAATGGAAGCGTTTGACCCAGCAGACCTTGGAGAAGGAGAAGTAATTCCAGATGTTAACTTTGGGATTTATTACCAATCTTATGGTTGGTTTGCAGGTTTTTCGATGACCAACATGATTCCATTTAAACCAAGAATTTTGAACGATTTGTATCTTCAAGAAGAATTAACAATGATGCTTTTCGGAGGATATGCAGTGGGCATTGCAGAAGGAAAGACAATTGAACCGTCAATCAATTATCATGCAGATATCGTTGGAAATCATCAATTGGAAATCAACTTGAAATATACTCAAAACAATGAAATTTCGAAAGCTGGTTTTTGGGCACAACTTTCATATCGTCATAATTTTTGGGATACAAAAGCCAATCAAACAATGGTGTTAATCCCAATGATTGGTGCTCGTTTTGGAAAATTCCAATTAGGATATGCGTTTAATTTACACCTAAACGAATTAGCTTCGACAACAGCCGGCACACATGAATTTGTTCTTGGATATTCATTCTATACTCCAAAACGATTCTGTCGTTAACAATAAAACAAAATAACAAAACAAGAAATAAAGGCTATGAGTTCCATTGCCTTTATTTTTTGTTTATTTTTCAATAATAAAAGATTATTATTTAATAAAAGAACTGTGGGAATTATTTATTCTATATGTATTCGTTTTTATGGCTTATTAATTTTTATTGCTTCGTTTTTTAATGAAAAAGCCCAAAAACGATATCAAGGTCAAAAGCAAACAATAACTTATCTAAAAAAGAATATTGATCACAAGTATCAATATATTTGGTTTCATGCAGCTTCTTTAGGTGAATTTGAACAAGGAAGACCTATTATTGAAAAAATAAAAACACTATATCCGGAATACAAAATTTTATTGACATTTTTTTCACCTTCAGGCTATGAAGTACGAAAAAATTATAAATATGCAGATTTAATCTGCTATCTTCCTCTTGACACAATCTTTGGCAGTTTTCAGTTTGTTCGTATTGCTCGTCCGACAATAGCCATATTCATCAAATACGAATTTTGGCCAATGTTTTTATTGCAATGCAAAACAAGAAAAATTCCTTGTTATGTTGTTTCCGCCCATTTTAGAACAAAACAATTGTTTTTCCAACCTCATGGTTTTTTATATCGAAAAATTTTGCATTTGTTTACACACTTATTTGTTCAAGACAAAGAATCCAAACATTTACTTGAAAATATAGGAATCAAAAACGTAACCGTAAGTGGCGATACTCGATTTGACAGAGTTTATGAAATAATGCAAAATAACAACAAACTTCCTATTATAGAGACTTTTATCAATAACGAAAAAAACATCATTGCAGGAAGTTCTTGGTCAAAAGATGAAGATATTTTGATTCGATATGCTCAGGAAAAAGGAGTGAAAATAATCCTTGCTCCTCACGAAATTCATGAAAATCATATCAAAGAAATTGAAAACAAATGGAATAATAAACAAACGATTCTTCGGTACTCTCAAGCCACAGCCGAATCAATATCAAAAGCTCAATGTCTTATTATTGATAATATCGGATTATTATCTTCTATTTATCAATATGGGACTATCGCTTATATCGGAGGAGGTTTTGGCGTTGGAATTCATAACACATTGGAAGCGGCGACTTATGGCATTCCTGTAGTATGGGGACCAAATTATCAAAATTTTCGAGAAGCCAAAGAATTGATTTCTGTCGGAGGAGGATTTAGCATCAATAATTACGACGAATTAGAAAGAATTTTTAATCAACAACTCCAAAATAATCAAAAGGCAGGAAATGCGGCAAAAAGCTATGTTGATAAAAACGTAGGAGCAACCAATATTATAGTATCTAATATTTTCAAACATAAAATAAAATGAAACCATCAATACCAAAAGGAACGAGAGATTTTTCGCCGGCAGAAATGGCGAAACGCAATTATATATTTGACACAATAAAATCCGTTTTTCGTCTTTACGGATTTCAACAAATAGAAACTCCTGCTTTAGAAAATTTATCCACACTGATGGGAAAATATGGAGAAGAAGGAGACAAACTTCTTTTCAAAATTCTCAATTCCGGAGATTTTTTATCCAAAGTAGATGACGCTATTTTAAACGAAAAAAACAGTTTAAAACTGACGCCTGCCATTTCAGAAAAAGGATTGCGATATGATTTAACCGTTCCTTTTGCTCGTTTTGTCGTACAACATCAAAATGAAATCACATTTCCATTTAAACGTTATCAAATACAACCTGTTTGGCGAGCAGATAGACCACAAAAAGGACGTTATCGTGAATTTTATCAATGCGATGCCGATGTTGTTGGCAGCGATTCTCTTTACAACGAAGTGGATTTGATACAAATCATTGATGAAATTTTCAAACGTTTTCAAATTAATGTTACGATAAAAATAAACAATCGAAAAATATTAAGCGGAATTGCCGAAGTCATCGGTCAGGCAGATAAAATTATTGACATTACAGTTGCGATTGACAAATTGGATAAAATTGGAATTGAAAATGTTAATAAAGAACTTCTTGAAAAAGGAATTTCCGAAGAAGGAATCGAAAAACTTCAACCAATACTAATGCTTCATGGAACAAATGAAGAGAAATTGTCCACAATCAAACAAGTTCTTTCCTTATCAACAATAGGACTAAAAGGAGTATCTGAAATAGAAACCATATTCAATCTGATTACACCTCTTCAATTACAAACAAAAATAGAACTTGATCTAACATTGGCTCGTGGATTAAACTATTATACCGGAGCAATATTTGAAGTCAAAGCTCAAGATGTAGAAATGGGAAGCATTTCCGGAGGAGGAAGATACGACAATCTTACCGGAGTTTTTGGATTGGAAGGAGTTTCCGGGGTCGGAATTTCATTTGGAGCAGACCGAATATACGATGTACTCAATATGCTTGATTTATATCCAAAAAATTCCATCGATAACACTCAACTATTATTCGTTTGTTTCGGCGAAAACGAACAACAATATGCAATGCAATGGATACAACAATTGCGACAAAAAAATATTTCTGTCGAACTTTATCCTGAAGTTGCAAAAATAAAAAAACAAATGACTTATGCCAACAACAAAGCGATTCCTTATGTTGCCATCGTTGGAGAAGACGAAATGAAACAAAACAAAGTTATGTTAAAAAATATGATCGACGGTCAACAAACATTAGTAAATATCGACGAACTAATCAATCTTATTCAATAAACAAAAAAGCGAAGTAAAAGTTTACTTCGCTTTTTTTATTAAAAGATCATCTTGCAACAAAAGAATCCCTTCGTCAATTAACATTCTCACATAAGTGACAACAACTTTTTGCGAAGAAATTCCAATTTGATTGATTAACGAATTCAACGAAATCGGACCTTTTGACAATAAAACATCGACTCTTTCTCTTATTTTTACCGGATTCGACTCTGCTTTTTTTCTTGCACAAACATCACACTTTCCGCAAGAATCCGTATCTTTTTCTCCAAAATAATATTGTAATTTTTTACTTCGACAAACAGAATCATCTTCTACATAATAAATCATATTCTCAATCTTATCCGAATAACGCTTTCGTCTATCTTCATAAACGGAAGATTTTATCTTCAATTTATTGCCTGCAATACGCGGATAATTATACTTAATAAGTGGCAATCGTTTAAAAGGAATGTAAGAAATCACTCCCATTTTTGCCAATAAAATCAAAGCATCATAAACTCGTTTTTGATCTGTATTTTCCATATATGCAGCAATTTCCTCTTCGCTAATATACGCATAAGAAGAAAACAATCCCGAATAAAGACGAAGCAACGTTTCTAATACTTGATCCAAAAAATCTGATCCTAAAGACAAATCATACAAACTACGACGATCAACCAACAACGAAACTCTTGATGAATTTTCATTTTCATCAACAAAATCAATATATCCGGACAAAGATAAAATCTCAATTGAACTTAAAACATATTTTGAATTAAGCGAATAAGCACGTGTAAATTCAAACAAATTAAAAGGATAACTTTTATCTTGACCTCCGCCTTCCGGTATTTCAAAATAATAAGCTAACTTATCATACACCTTTCGGATATAATCCGGCTCCGGAAAAGCAGAAGACAACCGTCTGCGAGCTGATGCCGAATCGCCGTCCGAATGCAACAACACAGCATACGAAGACAATCCATCTCGACCTGCACGACCTGCCTCTTGATAATATGCTTCCAACGAATCCGGCATATCATAATGAATAACCAAACGTACATTCGGCTTATCGATTCCCATACCAAAAGCATTGGTACAAACTATGATACGAATCTGGTCATCTTTCCAAAGATTTTGACGTTTTTCCTTCTCTTCAAAAGACAATCCTGCATGAAAATAATCTGCCGAAAATCCTGCTTCTCGCAACTCTTTTGCCAAAGTTTCCGTTGTATTTCTACTTCGAGCATAAACGATCGTACAACCCAATTCTTTGGATAACATAAACTTTAAATAAACAGACTTATTCCCAACTTTCCGAACAATGTAATGAAGATTATCTCGATAAAAACTTTTCCGAAAAACATTCTTATGTCTAAACGATAATTTATCTTGAATATCCTGCACCACTTCAGGAGTTGCAGTTGCCGTCAAAGCAAGAATCGGTACTTCCGGCAAAAATTCTCGAATCTCTGCTATCCGTTGATATGAAGGACGAAAATCATATCCCCATTGCGAAATACAATGAGCCTCATCTATCGCAATTAAACAGACTTTAACACAATCCAAAAAATGACGAAACAGTTCTGTTGTCAAACGTTCCGGCGAAATATACAAAAACTTATACCCACCATAAATACATTTATTATACGCATTTTCAACTCGCTCTCTACTCATTCCCGTATAAATCGCCTCCGCTTTAATACCTTTTCGACGCAAATTCTCCACCTGATCCTTCATTAACGCAATCAGCGGCGTGACAACAAGACACAATCCTTCCATCGCCAACGTTGGAACTTGAAACGTAATCGATTTTCCGCCACCTGTTGGCATAAGTCCCAACGTATCTTCCCCATTTCCAACCGAACGAATAATGTCCAACTGAAGCGGACGAAAATCATCATAGCCCCAATATTGTTGCAATATTTTACGATATGTACTATCTGTATTCAAAATCAAATCAATTTTATACGAACTTCACCATCTTGCATACGCAATCTTGCTTCTCCATTGCTTGACAAATCTTTTGTTGAAAAAAAACGCCGTCCATCTTCGGAAGAAAGAATCGCATATCCTTTGCTTAAAATCGTCAATGGCGAATTTAACTCTGCTTCTTTTGCCAACAATTGCAAATCATATTTTTCTTTTAACAAAAATTGACGAACCGAAAAACTCAATTTCTCACAATAATCATTCAGCATGTTTTGTTGTCGAACAAGTAAAAGATTTACATTGATAGCAAAAGAATTTTTTATTTGCGAAAGCAACAATTGCTGTTCGTTTAATTTTTCTTGAATCATTGACGAATAAGAAAGCGAAAATTGTTTCAATTCATCTAATTGAATCTGAAACAATTTTATCAAAAACTCAGCCACTGCCGTAGGCGTTTTGCAAGCAACACAAGAAATCATATCCGTTATTGATTGGTCGCGATGATGTCCGATTCCGCTTATAATCGGCAATGGAAATTGAGCCAAATGAAAATTTAAATCATAATCATCAAAACAATTCAAATCTGCAACCGCACCACCTCCTCGCACAATCACGACAGCATCAAAAGAATCCATTTCTTCAAAAATCAATTCCAATGAAGAAACGACACTTTTTGAAGCATTTTCTCCTTGCATGATTGTAGGAAACAACTTTGTATAAAAAGCAAATCCCGACTTTGTTATCTGATCTATAAAATCACCATAACCGGCGGCAGAAGGCGACGAAACGACTGCCAATCGTTGAGGTAAAAGAGGCATTTGCAAATTTCGATTCATGTCGAAAATTCCATCGGCTTTGAGTTTGGCAATTACCAACTCTCGCTGACGTATCATATCGCCCAAAGTATAAGATGGATCCAAGTCCAAAATCGCCAATTGATAACCATATTGAGCATGAAACGAAGGTAATCCAAAAAACAACACCTTCATTCCCGCATGAAGATTTTCGCTTGTTTGCTCAAAAAACTTAAACTGCATTGCCGCCAATTTGTCACGCCAAAAAACAGCATTCGACTGAGCTACGATTTTTCCTTGTTCATTTTTCTCCACCAATATAGCGTAGGCATGACCATTAGAATTTACTCTAAATTCGCTCAATTCAGCAATAAACCAAACTGCTGACGCAAATTCTTTGGCCACCAAAAACGAAACTTTCTGATTTAATTGTGATAATGTAAGTGGTTTGGGTTCCATTTTTATTCTGATTTTTAATCGGCTATCACATCTCGAATTTCCAAAAATGCAGTTTCCATTTTAAGCATTTCTTCCGCCATAAAGCGATACATTTTTGCCCAATCTTCTCTTCTATGAAAATTCAAATCTTCACACTGAACATAAACACGTTTTACATGAGAACCACAATCTCGGACATAATCCTCGTTCCAAATTAAATTTTTAGAAAATTGTTGTTCTTCAAAAACCACCCGATAAGATTTGATTTTTTCCCAAACAAGTTCTCTCTTTTCCAAATTAGAATGATTCAGTTCCAACACAACCATTACGCCGTTGCGTGATAAATCAAATTTCATTTCTACTCCGGAAATTTTAGTATCGTAAAGCAAAAATCTTCCTTTTCGATGAAAAAGTTCCGGGATAAGTGATAAAAATGAAGAAAATCCTTCCCAAAACTCTTTTTTCAACACTTTTAATTCGTCACGTTTGTACATAATTATTGTGGCAACAAATGCTTTACTGATTTATTATGAGAAATCAATTCTCTAACCAAAGAAGAAGAAATATAAGCATTTTCCGGTTCGGAAAATAAAAAAATCGTTTCAATTCCAGACATCGCTCTATTTGCGTCGGCAATCGTTCGTTCATATTCAAAATCAATCACAGAACGAACTCCTCGAACGATGTATTGTGCTTGATGTTTTTTTGCAAAATCAATCGTAAGACCATCGTAAGATTCGACTTTCACTTTTGAATTATCAACAAAAACTGCTTGAATTTGGCTTACTCTTTCTTGTACTGAAAACATTGTTTTCTTATTCACATTCACTCCTACACCAATAACAATTTTTGAAAATATTGGCAAAACTCGCATCACCAAAGATTGATGAGCAATCGTAAACGGATCGAAAGAACCAACAAAAATTGCTGTCATAAAAATCAATTTGCTCCTATACAATAATACTCAATGTCATGCATTTTCAATTCCGACGCATCATAAATATTTCGACCATCAAAAATAACCGAATGCTTCATCGTTCGCTTTATCACGTCCCAACTTGGCAATCTAAACTCTTTCCACTCCGTAACCAACAAAAGAGCATCTACGTCAACCAACGCATCATACATGTCTGAAGCAAAATAAACATTATCTTCCTGATTCGTCAATGCTAATTTACGTTTCGTTTCATACATCGCAATTGGGTCAAAAACTTTAATTTTACAACCCGCTTTCAACAACAAATCAATCAAAATAAGAGCCGGAGCTTCTCTCGTATCATCTGTTTCTGGTTTGAATGACAATCCCCAAATGGCAATTGTTTTTTCTTTTAAATTATCTTTATAATAAGATTTCAACTTTTTAAACAACAATTCTTTTTGTTGTTCATTAACCTCTTCAACGGCTTTAAGAACTTTCATTTCGTAACCATACTTTTGAGCCGTTTTAACCAAAGCTTTTACATCTTTTGGAAAACAAGAACCTCCGTAACCACAACCTGGATACAAGAATTTAGTACCAATACGAGAATCCGAGCCAATCCCTTTGCGAACCATATTCACATCTGCACCAACCAAATCGCACAAATTGGCAATATCGTTCATAAAACTAATACGTGTTGCCAACATTGCATTTGCTGCATATTTAGTCATTTCTGCCGAAGGAATATCCATAAATATTACACGAAAATTATTCAAAAGAAATGGTCGATATAATTTCGTCAATTCTTCTTTTGCTCGATCACTTTCAACTCCGACAACAACTCTATCCGGCGACATAAAATCTTTAATTGCCGCTCCTTCTTTCAAAAATTCAGGATTAGAAGCGACATCAAAAGGAATATTTATTCCTCTTTTATCCAACTCTTCTTGAATCGTTGCCTTTACTAATTGTGCAGTCCCAACAGGAACCGTACTTTTGGTGACAACAAGAGTATAATTATTCATCGACTTCCCTACCGAACGAGCAACGTCTAACACATAACGCAAATCTGCACTTCCATCTTCATCGGGAGGCGTTCCTACTGCAGAAAAAACAACCGTAACATCATTGATACATTTTGTTAAATCTGTATCAAAATGCAAACGTCCAGCTTTTTGATTTCGTAAAACCATATCCTCCAGACCTGGTTCATAAATAGGAATCTCACCTTGTTTTAATCTATCAATCTTCGTTTGATCAATATCTATACAAGTAACGTCCACTCCCATTTCCGAAAAACAAGTGCCGGTAACCAAACCAACATATCCTGTTCCTACAATAGCAATTTTCATTTTTTATACTATTTTTATTTTATACTAAAATTTTCGCATTCTTGAAACATCTGCATCTCGCACATGATACCCTTTTCTTTTCCATGGTGTAAATTTGTATCGAACACCTAAAGAAACTTCATAAAATCCTTCGACTCCATCCATGTGAATTCGCTCTCTTCCATTTGTAACAATAGCATTTCCATTTGCATCTAAACAAACTCCATGATATTTATCATTACTATTCCACCAATAACGAATATCCAAACCGACAGCAAAATGATCATCTATATTGTATTCGCAACTTGGACCGATAAATACTGCCACATTTGCATTATTCGTTAGTTTAAAACCCCAATCTCCACAACCGGCTCCTGCTCCAAGATTGATAAAAGCTGCCCACTTCGTATATTCTCTCACTCCTAAATTAACAACATTCAGCGATGCGTACGCTACACATTGAAAAATATGAGATCTATGATTAGGTCCATAAACACAACCTTTTTTATGTTTTTCTTGATGAGTACGATTGATACCTACCGTCATATAATTCATTTCCACACCAACACCAATAAGCGGAGTGATCGTATATTCTGCAGAAATAGCTCCGTCCAAAGGGAACACGTTATAACCTCTATGTTTATTTACACCTCCACGCAATTGTAAAGACCAATGATCATAATGTTGTGCAAAAACATTAAAAGAAAAGAAAAAAATTAAAAATAAAAAAACACTTTTTTTCATAATTAATATTCATAATTAATCAAAACAACTTTTGTTCAGTCGAAGCACAATAATTAATCAACAAAACAAAACAAGCATAAAATATCATTGCCACAAATACTTGAAAACACAATAATTGCAATTGCGTCAACTCGGAAGAAAAACATTCCGCCACTCCAAAAATCATCAATAACATGACGATTGAAGCAACTGCAAAAGGCAATATATTCTTAATTTGCTTCCAAACCGAATATCCCGTAATACGTTGTACAACAAAAATATCGATTATGTAAGAAAACAAACTTGCCAAAGAAAAATAAAGCAACATCAACGTGATGTTCGTAAATGAAAATGCTATTGATGTTAAAATCAACACATTTTTTGTCAAATCCAAATAAAAATTGATTTTTGAATATCCTCGCACCAAAATAAAATTCAAATTCAACGAATGAAGCGGATACAATATTGCAGCTAAAATCAATAATCGAAACATCGGAACCGCAGGCAACCATTTATCCGTCAAAACCAAACTAACCAGCGAGTCTGTCACTGCAAACATTCCCAACATGAGAGGAAAAATAACGCATGCCGTCAAACGAAGAATTTTGCTAAAATACTGAACCTGCCGATCTGTATTTTCTCGCAATTTCGACAAAACAGGAAATGCCACTCCGGTCATCGTTGTCGCCACCACATTAGATGGAATTTGTTGAAACTTATTCGCTTGAGAATAATATCCCAATTGTTGAACAGAAAACAATCGTCCAATCAAAATATTGTAAATATTTTTCACAATCGCATTAAATAAACTTGTCAAAAGCAAAAAACACGAAAAGGAAAAAACTTCTTTCACTACGCCAAAATGAGCTTTAAACGTCAATTTGTATGAACCAAAAATCCACAAAATCAAGACCTTCACTGCTGATTGCAAGAAAACTTGCCAAGCCAAAGCCCAATAATCAAACGAGAAAAAAATAATCAACACCAACGTAACCGCTCCAGCGACAATCGCCGCTATTAAATTTGCAACAGATAATAATCTAAACGACAATTCTTTAGTCAAGACAATCGTTTGTACAATCCCCAAAGAATTAACAATTATTGTCAAAAATAAAAATCGAGAAAGATTTGTCAATTCCGGCATATTGAAAAATGATGAAATAAATGGTGCCGAAAAAAACAAAATTGCATATAAAAAAAGACTGATTGAAAGATTAAAATACAAAATTGCCGTATATTCTTCTCTCGTATTGTGTGGTCGACGCACTAAAGCTGACGTAAAACCACTTTCTATCAAAATATTGCTCAACATGGTAAAAACGGACAATGCTCCCATTAGACCAAAATCCTTCGGAGTCAACAAACGAGCCGTAAAAATACCAACCAACAAAGCGATAACTTGAAATCCCACTTTGTCAATCCCATTCCAAAGCAATGCAAAAATTGTATTTCGCTTCAACGAATTGATACTAATCCTCCTTACTTTCTTTTTTCAACAAATAATTCAAAACTTTATCATCTCGCAATAAAAACTGAGCTTTACCTTTTTGATAATAATATCGTTCAACAATATTAAGGTTGATCAATTGAATTATTTTATCTTTGAATTGCTCAATATCCTTTTCTGTATCAACTTTCATTGCCTCTTCCAACATTGTTATCGCCTTCGACGAACGCTCTTGATAACCTTCTGCTTCCAACCATTTTTTCAATAATTCAAGTTGCTTTTCCGATTTTAATTTGTACGAAAAATCATTTTGTTTCAAAAACGTTTTAAAATCATTAAAATCATTTTCCGTAATAGAAAAACGCTGTGGAGAATCTATTTTTTTATGTTTCAACACATATTCTGTCGCAAAATCAAAATACAAATTTTGCTCATAAAGAGCATATACAATATTGTATGTAGACGAATCTTTTATCGTAATATCCGGAGTGATTCCTCCACCATCTTTGACAATGCGACCTTTGGCAGTCTTGAATTCTCTACACAAACTATCCGGCGTGCGATAACCTTCTCCTCGTTCGTCTTTATGTCCATAATCGATTGCTTGAATGCACCGTCCACTTGGAGTATAATATTTTGCAACTGTCACTTTCAAATAACCGCCATTAGGCAACGGTATCGAACGTTGCACAAGTCCTTTTCCAAAAGAACGAGCACCAATAATCGTTGCACGATCCAAATCTTGTAAAGCTCCGGCTACAATCTCCGAAGCTGAAGCTGAAGATTCGTTAATCAAAATTACCAACGGAATATCCGGCATGATTGGAGATTGTTTCGTAAAATAAGTTTCGTCTTCGCTTTTGGATTTTCCTTTCATCTCCAAAACTTTCGTTCCTTTTGGTAAAAAGTAAGAAAGAATATCAATCGCTTCATTTACCAATCCTCCCGGATTATTTCTTAAATCCAAAACGATTGAATCGACAGCATGATTATCCCGCAATTCATAAAGAATTGTTTTGACTTTATCGGCGGCTTTATCCGTAAATTGATTCAACAAAATATAGCCGGTTTTCTTTCCAATGACACCATAATAAGAAACAGGATCCAACACTATTTTTTCGCGAAGAATCTTTTTAGTCAACAAACCATTTTTGCCCGGACGAGAAACTTTTACAGTCACTTCCGTTCCGGGAATTCCTCGAAGCATTTGAGATACATCAGAGGTTGTATGTGACTCTTTTATTTTCTGTCCATCAATTTCCTTAAACACATCTCCGGCTCTCAAACCTGCATTATAGGCGGGTTTGTTTTCGTATGGTTCGGACACAAAAATACCTTTCTTTTTGTCATACGAAATTACGGCTCCAACGCCACCGTACTCACCTGTGGTTTGCGAACGAAATGTTTCAAATTCTTCTTCCGGAATAAATGAAGTATAAGGATCAAGATTATACAACATTGCGTCTACCGACGTTTGAACCATTTCTTTAATATTAAGAGTATCAACATAATACAAATTCAACTCTCTAAAAAGAGAATTGTACAAATCAAGTTGAGTTCCTATTTCCGCATTTACATCAGAAGAAGTTGATTGTTGTTTTGTTTTTTGTGCAAAAACAGAATTAACAACCAAAAGGAAAATGAAAAAAAAGATTTGTTGTTTTTTCATGATTTGATTTAATAAAAATTTATCAATCGATAATCAACATTGCATCTCCATAGCAACCAAAACGATAACCTTCTTCAAGAGCTACTTTATAAGCGTTCATGACATTTTCATAACCTCCAAAAGCAGCCGTAAGCATAAGCATTGAAGATTGAGACAAATGAAAATTCGTAATCATGGAATTGGCCACGCTGAATTGATATGGAGGGAAAATAAATTTATTTGTCCAACCTTCGTATGGTTTCAAATTAGATTCACTACCGACACTACTTTCAATCGCTCTCATTGTGGTAACTCCCACTGCACAAACGTTTTTTCCTCTTTCATTTGCTCGATTTACAATCTCGGCTTGCGATTCGGAAATAAACATTTGTTCGCTATCCATTTTATGTTTTGTAAGATCTTCAACTTCTATTTCACGAAAATTTCCCAATCCACAATGCATCGTAATGTTCGCAAATTGAATTCCTTTAATCTCTGCACGTTTCAACAACGTACGACTAAAATGCAATCCGGCGGCAGGAGCGATTGTCGCACCTTCATTTTTTGCATAAATAGTCTGATAACGTTCGGTTTCTGAAAAATCATCTGTCTCGACAACATTATTTTCCGGGCGAAGAGATTTAATAAACGATGGGATTGGCATTTCTCCATGAGCATAAAGAACTTTCATAAATTCATCATGATCACCATCAAAAAGAAAACGAAGAGTACGACCGCGAGAAGTTGTGTTATCAATCACTTCTGCCACAAGATCATCATTCTCTCCAAAATATAATTTATTGCCAATACGAATTTTACGTGCCGGATCAACCAAAACGTCCCAAAGTCGTTGCTCTTCATGTAATTCTCTCAAAAGAAACACCTCAATCATAGCTCCGGTCTTTTCTTTTTGACCATACAATCGAGCGGGAAAAACTTTTGTATCATTAAAAATAAAAACATCATCTTCTTCAAAATATTCTAAAATATCTTTAAAAATCTTATGTTCTATTTCTCCTGTCTTTTTATGCAAAACCATCAAACGCGATTCATCTCTATTTTCCATAGGAAATTGAGCCAATTGGCTATCTTCTAATTTGAATTTAAATTCTGCTAATTTCATACTTTAAAATTATTATAATTTTTTATTAAAATCTTTTTTTTGAGAAAGACGATTTTTTCGATCCGATAATTTTGCTCCAAATTCTTCTTCTTGAAGTTCAACTCCAAATTGCCCCAAATATTGCCCTAAATCAAAAGCATCTTCTACTGAAAAATCTCCAATTCTAACTCTTCTCAATGCCGTTAAATAAGCTCCACTTTTCAAAGCAACACCAATATCTCGAGCCAACGCACGAATATAAGTCCCTTTGCTACAAACTACACGAATTTTCAATTCCGGCAATGCAAAATGAAGCACTTCGATTTCATCAATAACCAACGTTTTTGTTTTCAAATCAACTTGTTGCCCTTGTCGAGCAAGAGCAAATGCTCTTTGTCCATCAACTTTCACTGCCGAAAACGCCGGAGGAATTTGTTCTATCGTACCAACAAACTTTGACAACACTTCATCTACCAATTCTCTCGTAATATGCTCCGTCGGGAAATACGCATCAATTTCATGTTCTGTATCAAAAGACGGAGTCGTTGCTCCCAAATGCAATGTTGCCACATATTCTTTCGTTTGATATTGAAATTGTTCGATTTGCTTCGTCGCTTTTCCCGTGCAAACAACCAACAATCCGGTCGCCATAGGATCAAGAGTGCCGGCATGTCCGACTTTCAAATTTTTAGTTTTTATACCTAAAAATTTACATAAAACATATCGAATTTTTCCAACAACCTGAAAAGATGTCCAACAAAGAGGTTTATCAAAAAGAAGAATTTCTCCTTGTTGATAATCAAGAGACTGAACATCTTTAAGTTCTTTCATTTTTTATCAATTTTTCACCAAAAATCAACAATAATACGTTGTCAAAACAACAACTGCGACGATGGCACAATACACAGCGAAATAAATCAATTTGCCTTTTTTAACAATATTTATCATCCATTTGCAAGCTATACAGCCGGAAAAAAATGCAGCAAAAAAACCTACAATCAAAGACAACATAGAAATATTTCCGTCCAAAACAACGCCATCGTTTATACTTTTTATAATATCCAAAAGAGCTTCTCCCAAAATAGGAGGAATAACCATGATAAAAGAAAATTGAGCCAACGATTCTTTCTTATTTCCAAGCAATAATCCTGTTGCTATTGTAGAACCAGAACGCGAAAGTCCAGGCATCACGGCACAAGCTTGAGCCAAACCTATAATAAAAGCATCGCGAAGAGAAATCGTCTCCTTTTGGCGTGGTTTCGCATAATAAGAAAATGCCAACAACATCGCCGTACACAACAACATCGCACCAACAATTCCCAATCCAGACCCAAAAATCTCTTCTACATAATCTCTAAAAAAAACGCCAACAATACCAACAGGAATCATTGATACCACAACGTTAAACATATATCGCATTTCATCATTCATTTGAAACTTAAATACGCCTTTCACCAACCACGCAATCTCTTTCCAAAGAATGACTATCGTACTCAAAACCGTCGCTACATGAACGACAATGGTAAATGTCAAATTTTCTGCTCCATTGATTCCAAACAACTCCGCTCCAATAGCCAAATGCCCACTACTACTCACCGGAAGATATTCCGTAAGACCTTGTACCAAACCAAGGATTAATGCCTCAAACCATTCCATCTTTTATTCTTTTATAATTAATTATTTTTTCTTCATCATAATACCAACAATCATAAAAACAAATCCGAATAAAGAAATCATCGGACCTATGGTCAATCGTCTTACCGAAAAAATGTCTTGATTAAACACTTCCGTAGAATCGTTAACCTCGCCTCCCATAAGTACAAATCCCAAAACGATTAAAAAAACTGATACGGCAATTAAAATGAAATTTATTTTAGAAAAAGGTTTCATCTGTCAAAATTTATCTTTAAAAACTTTTTTTAAATAATATACAAATCATTTGTTTTGATACGAAGATATTTCCCTACAGCAAACATACTCGAAACAAGAGAAATAAAAACACCCAAAAATGTAATGATCGAAGTCGTAATAACAATCACTTCCACCGACATCAAATTCAACATCGAAAGATCATAATAATAATGCAAATAATAAACAATTCCGCCCAACGTAAGAATAGCGAGAAGACTTGCCACAAAACCATTCAAAATACTTCTTCCCATAAAAGGACGACGTATAAACCATGATGTCGCTCCTACCATTTTCATTGTATTGATAAGAAAACGTTTTGAATACAATTGCAATCGTATCGTGTTGTTAATCAAACCTATTGAAACGACCAACAATAACAACGTAACACACAACAAAACGATAGAAACATTACGAATATTTGTGTTGATGGAATCCACCACATTTTCTTGAAAAACAACTTCTTTGACAACTTCATACGAAGAAATCTCTTTAACGATTTTAGACATCTCCGACTTATTTGCAAATTCTGCTTTTACAAAAACCTCATACGACGCTTGAAGCGGATTATAACCAAGAAAATCCTCCGGACTTTCGCCCAATTCTCGTTCCAATTCTTTCAAAGCTTCTTCTTTACTAATTGAACGATAAGATTTTACATACGAAGCTGAAGATAGACGATTTTCCAACTTTGTCAATTCCAAATCTTCTACTTCATCATTAAGCACAATCGTAAAATTAATATTTTCTTTCACATACTCCGTTGCTCCTCGTGCGGCAAGAGTCAACAACGTAATAACTCCAACCAAAAACAACACCATCGAAATACTGATCGTTGTTGTAAAATTAGAATTGAAAAACTTCTTTGTTTTAACCTTTTGAGACATATTTTTCTAAAAAAATTATGATTTACGAATAATATAAATAATTGAACTACTGTTCTCTATATTAGAAATAGATTTAACATAACAATATAACCCCGAAACAAATCCACGAATAAAAGAAAATCGATTTCCTTTATACTTTTCACTCAACATCGAGATATAAAACGCATCAAAAGGCATTGGATACATTTCTTGTATCGTCAATCCATGTTTTTGTAATAATGCCGACATGGATTTTGGCGAAAAATGCCAAAGGTGACGAGGCACATCATACGCAGCCCAATATGATTTATAAATCTTTTCGTCCATCGAAACAGAATTTGGCACTGCCAAAAACCACACTCCATCATCTTTTAATGCCATTTGCAATTGGTCGATTGTCTGATTCAAAAATTCTATATGCTCCATAGAATGCCAAGACGTAATCACATCATAGGTTTTGCTATCAAGAGAAGCCACTTTCTCATTTGAAAAAATATTCAATCCAAATTGTTTCTCAGCAAAACGACGAGCCTCCTCACTCTTTTCTATTCCTTGAACCGACCAACCTCTACGATTCATTTCATTCAAGAAAAAACCTATTCCACAACCAAAATCCAATAGTGTGCCTTGTTTTTTTTCGGCTATTTTTTCTATCAAATTTGCCTTGCGTCGCAACATAAACGAACGAACAAAATGATAAATTTTATTGACTATTCCTTTTTGAGTATTAGAATGTGAAATATAATCCGAAGTCTCATAATAACGAGAAATCTTATCTTCATCAGGGAAATTTTGCGTAAAACGAAAACCGCATTGTTCACAATCGCAAATCAAAAACTCTTCTCCCGTAGCATAATAATCTTTACATTCAAAATGCGATTTAAACTTTTGTGAATTACAAATGGGACAATACTGAACTTTATTCATTTTCTTTGATTAGTTTTTTCTTTCTTTTTTTATACCGAACCACAAAATAAACGACAATCAACGACAACAATAACACAGAAGAAACGCCTCTGATGACATTAGAAAGCGTATACGTAGAAGGTTCGAAACGAAACTCTATCAAATGTTCTCCTGCAGGAATCATCAATGCACGCAAAACATAATTAGCCCGAGCATAATCTACTTTTTCACCATCAATATAAGCATTCCAACCTTTTTCATAATAAATTTCCGAAAAAACTGCCAATTGATCTTTTTCTGCAACCGAAGAATATTTCACAACATTTGGAGAATAAGATGTCATTGTAATAATTGCCGTTGAATCGGCAACAAAATCATTTATTTGAGACGAAAAAGACTGATCGATCACCGCAATTTGTTTTGTGTTTGATTGCAGTGTTTGCGTCATTTCCATGTCTGCTCCATCAACCCATCTCACTTGATCTACAAACCAAACCGATCCATTCATATTAGGATTTTGGATTGGCATGGCTTCTCCATGATAAATCACATATTTCAAATTCAACATATTGAGCAACGATGTTTGTTGCAACACCTCATCAAGCGGTTCCATTGATTGATTTTGTTGACACACAATCAAAGCATTCCGTACAGCATCAACTTCTGCTTGAAGCCCACAAGAAATTAACTCTTGATAACGACGCAATTTTGCTGCATGATAACCTCCAATTGTTTTATGAAAATATGAAGGTCGACTGCTATTAAACACATCTACAGTCAAATCAAGCACACGAAAATGTGTTTTATCTTTCAAAATTTCCTTATCGGCAAATGAAGGCGAAAAATGAGCTCCAATTTTCTTTTCTGTAAAATTATCATTATTCAAATATCGTTTCGCCACAGGCACCATATCGCAGAGTACCAAAACAACAAGAATAGCAAAAATATATTCCTTCTTCACCGATTTCCATTTAAGAGAAATCCACAATGCAACAGCGGTCAATAAAATAAAAACAAATGATCGCCAAGCATCTGAACTAAGCAGCATCGCCCGATCTTTCAAAATTGTAGATTTTACTTCTTCCGGATAACCATAGGAAACTAAAAAAGCATCTGATGTAGCCGAAAAATCTCCGGCAATAGAAGGAAATAAAGCAAACAGCAAACATATTCCACCTACAAATGTTCCGGAAAACAAAAGCGATCGCAACTTTTTTGTAATACAAATTTCTTCATCAAAAAATGCTTTTAATGCCAATCCACTCATCAATACCATCAAACAACACGTTATGACTAAAGTCATCGAAACGGCACGAAACATATTATAAAGTGGCACGTAATCAACAAAAAATTCCGTAAACGGCATAAAATTTCGACCCCAAGAAAGCAAAATACTCAAAATCACACCAAACAAAATCCACCACTTATCACGATGACTTACCAACAATAACCCTAAGACAAATAAAAAAACAACGATCGCACCAGCGTATACCGGACCGGAAGTTCCCGGTTGCGTTCCCCAATACGTCGGAAATGGAATTTTACTCATCACATCTTCAATATCTCCAACACCCAAACGCTCCAAAACTCGACCCGTTTCACTATCTGCCGGAAGATGACTTACACTTGGTCCTCCCTTATAATTAGGAATCAACAAAGTCATTGTTTCATCTATTCCATAACTCCAATTCGTAATATAATCGAGTTCCAAACCTTCTTGTTCCCCACTTGGAATAAGAGTCAATCCATTGCTTTCGCCTCGCATTGTATATTGGCTATACTCTTTCGTCATCAACAACATTGTCGCATTCAACATAACGGCAATAATTGCTCCTAAAAGTAGCAAAGAAAAAGACTTTAATTTCTCAACAACTTGTTTTTCTTTTATTGCAAAAAACAATTCACTCAACCCATAACAAAGAAGTATGATAATCGTATAATAATTTATTTGCAAATGATTTGCTTTAATAAATAATGCCAAAACGATCGTAAAAATCAAAGCTCCCGCCAAACGATTTTTCCGCATTGTGTAAATCACACTTCCAATAACCGGTGCCATATAAGCGATTGCTACCGCTTTGGTATTATGACCTGCTGTCAAAATAATCAAATTATACGAACAAAAAGCACCTGCAATAGCAACTCCGATGCTCAACCAAGGATTCAACCCTAAACATTGCATTAGAATATAAAAGCCTACCATGTAGAGAAAAATCACAAACAACACATGTGGCAATTGATACAACGTTGAACCCACCACTATATTAAGCAAATCCGGCGTTTGTTTTGCCATAGTAATTTGAAATGTCGGCATTCCACCAAACATTGCATCTGTCCACAATGCTACATCTTCATGCGTTTCGTTATATTGTTTTGACTCTTGAGCCATACCAATCCAACCTTCTGTATCACCGCCGACTAATTCCTTTCCATCAAGAAGCGGAGAACAATAAAATAACGCAATAATGGCAAAAAGAATTATTGCGAAAAAATGAGGGATATACGATTTTTTAGAATTATCCATTTTAATATAAACACTATTACTGCAATAAAGCTACAAAGATAATTATTTTACCGATGATTATAAGAAAAAAGAACAAAAAAAAAAAGAGATGAACGCTTCTAAAAAAAACGACATCTCTTTTTTTGAAAAAAATTTTTTTCTATCCAATAGAACAACCATTTTCGACATTGTCCGCAGGACGAACAAGTTGCAATGTTCCATCTGCACTTTCAGAACTTAATAGCATTCCTTGACTTTCCACACCTTTAAGTTTTCGTGGAGGAAAATTTGCAATGAAACAAACTTTTGTTCCCACCAATTTTTCCGGCTCAGGATAATATGCTGCAATTCCGCTAACAATCGTCCGACCGCCCATTCCATCATCTATTTTAAATTGAAGTAATTTATCCGCTTTTGGAACTTTAAAGCATTCCAACACTTGACCTACGCGAATATCCATTTTCATAAAATCATCAAATGTTGTCATCGCTTTCACTTCTGCCGGCTTCCAATTCATTTTTTCATTTTCTTCTTTAATTCTGACCAAACGATTTATTTGTGCTTCAATTGCTTCATCTTCAATCTTTTCAAACAACAATTCCGCATTATTGATTTGATGTCCGTCTTTTAACAAATCTACCTTACCAAGATCCGTCCAATCAAACGATGACATGTTCAACATTGAGCGTAATTTTGTACTTGAAAACGGCAAAAATGGTTCAAAAGCAATCGCCAAATTGGCAGAAATTTGCAATGAAAGATTCAAAATTGTCGCCACTCGAGCCATATCCGTTTTTGCCAACTTCCATGGTTCTGTATCCGCCAAATATTTATTTCCGATACGAGCAAGATTCATTGCTTCTTTCAATGCATCACGAAAACGGAAATTATCCAACAAACGTTCTACGTTAACTTTTACGTCGGCAAATTCCTTCAATGTTAATTGATCGTATTCGGTCAATTTATCAACCGAAGGAACTTTCCCATCAAAATATTTGTGCGTCAAAACCAACGTACGATTGATGAAATTGCCGTAAATTGCCACTAATTCCGAATTATTACGCATTTGGAAATCTTTCCACGTAAAGTCATTATCTTTCGTTTCCGGAGCATTTGCCGTCAAAACATAACGAAGAACATCTTGTTTTCCCGGAAAATCTTGCAAATATTCATGCATCCAAACTGCCCAATTACGCGATGTTGAAATTTTATCTCCTTCTAAATTCAAAAATTCATTGGCAGGAACATTTTCCGGCAAAATAAACGAACCTTCAGCCTTTAACATTGCCGGGAAAACGATACAATGAAAAACGATGTTGTCTTTTCCGATAAAATGAATCAGACGAGTATCTTCATCTTTCCACCATTTTTCATAATTCCCATATTTTTCCGGTTGTTTTGCACACAATTCCTTTGTATTAGAAATATAACCAATCGGTGCGTCAAACCATACGTAAAGCACTTTTCCTTCCGCACCTTCTACCGGAACGGGTATTCCCCAATCCAAATCACGACTTACTGCTCGTGGCAACAATCCCATATCCAACCACGATTTGCACTGACCATACACATTCGACTTCCATTCTTTATGATTTTCCAAAATCCATTCTCGAAGCCATGATTCATGTTTATCCAATGGAAGATAATAATGCATAGTCTCTTTCAATACCGGCTTTGATCCGGAAATTGCACTTTTTGGATTAATCAATTCTGTTGGCGAAAGGGCAGTTCCACACTTTTCACATTGATCTCCATAAGCTCCTTCTGCATGACAATGCGGACATTCTCCCGTAATATAACGATCTGCAAGAAATTGCTTTACTTCCTCGTCATAATACTGTTCGGACGTTTGTTGCACAAACTCGCCTTTATCATAAAGTGTTTTGAAAAAATCCGAAGCCGTTTGATAATGCGTCGAACTTGTCGTACGCGAATAAATATCAAACGAAATCCCAAACTCCTCAAATCCTTTTTTTATAATTCCATGATAACGATCAACTATATCTTGCGGAGTGACTCCCTCTTTCTTTGCTTTTATCGTAATCGGCACTCCATGTTCGTCACTTCCTCCGACAAACAAAACCTCCTCTCCTTTTAAACGTAAATAACGTGCATAAATATCCGCCGGAACATAAACTCCCGCAAGATGACCAATATGTACAGGACCATTGGCATAAGGCAATGCCGATGTAATCAATATTCTTTTCTTTGTCATATCAAAAAAATCGCTTATTTTTGTCATTAAAGGTGCGAAGATACGGATTTTTCTCAACTTTTTCAACAACAACACGACAACTTCACTTTCCTTTAGATTCTTTGAGTTATTGACAAAAAAAAAGAGACGCCACATTGTAACGTCTTTGTTTGCATTTGATAATTTTCTTGTACTTTAAAATTTATCACAAAGATTATCTCAATACCGCGTCTCTTTATTTGTCAATAGTTTCTTCTTGTGAAAAAAACACTTCCAAAATCAATGACTTTTTTCTATAATAAAAGTAGTTTTCAGTCGTAATAATCAAAAAAATAAAAAAGAGATAAACCATGCACGATTCATGCATTGCTTATCTCTCTATATATATGCGAATAACCTCTAAAAAAAAACATTTAGAGGAGATATTTATAAATCTAATTGTGTGTGTGTGTGTGTGTGTTTATC
>JAGCLW010000048.1 GCA_017646805.1 Paludibacteraceae bacterium
CTCGCGTTTTCTATTTGTTCCTCCGGAATAATTTTTGTGATCACGATACTATTTTTTAAGTTTTTATAAAAACTGAAAAAGAAGACTACAAAGATAGTAAAGATTCTTGACAAACAAGTGCTTCTCCAACGATTAAGTCAAAAGGCGTTGTGATTTTGATATTTTCTCGATTTCCTTCTACGATGGAGATTTTTTCTCCGATGGATTCAACGACTGAGGCATCGTCTGTGAAATTTGAATTGTAGGGTTGATTGTATGCTTTGAAGAGTTTTTCGGATGAGAAAATTTGAGGTGTTTGTACCAATAAATATTTTGTACGATCGTCTGCTTTTGTTTCGTCGTTAGTTTTGATGCGAACACTTTCTACGGGCGAAATTACAGGTACGATATTTTCCCCCCTTTCTGCTGCCGAAAAGCATCGTTTTAGCGTTTCATTGGAAACAAAAGGTCTGACGCCATCATGTATGGCGACAATACTTTTTTCTTCTATTTTTTGTAATCCGTTTTTGACACTATCAAAGCGTTCTTTTCCTCCTTTTACGATGGTGTGATTTATAGAAAAATGGTGTTTTTGACATAAGTCTTTCCATGTAGAAATTTCTTCTTCGGGCAAAACGACAATGATAGAAATTTCGGAATCAAACGTATGAAAGCGATTTATCGTGTGCATAAGAATTGGTTTCTCTCCAATGCAAAGGAATTGTTTGGGAAGAGTTGTTCCCATTCTTTTTCCACTTCCGCCGGCAACAATGATGACGTATTTTTTCATTACAAAAGACCGATTAGTTCTAAAAATAATAAAATAAGAAAAAATGGAGAAACGTATTTTATCATGATTTGGATTACCGAAAAATATTTGGTGTTTGTTGTCAGTGTGGATTTGTTGGTTAGTTCGTCTTTTAACAATGTTTTTGGAGCAATCCAACCGGCAAAAATTACGGTGATAATTCCTCCCAATGGCAACATGAAATTAGATGTGATTTGATCGAACCAATCGAAAAGTGATTTTCCGAAAAATACAAGAGAGGAATCTTTGGTTTGAGATTCTGCAACAAGGAATGAAAGTAAAAGCAATGCAAAAAATACCCACAGACAGGCTGTGCGTCGACGAATTTGAAATTCTTCCATTACGTAAGAAACGCTGACTTCAAACAAACTGACCGTAGATGTGACTGTAGCAAAAACGACAAGTGCAAAAAATAGAATTGCAAAAATGTATCCTCCTGTCATTTGTGTAAAAATATTGGGTAATGTGAGGAACAACAATGTCGGTCCTGCTGTTGGTTCAATGTTGAATGAGAAAACGGCAGGGAAAATTGCTAATCCGCAAAGAATTGCGATACTCATGTCGATGAGAGATACGCTTACGGCTGTTTTTATCAAATTGTCTTTTTCTGAAATATAAGAACCATAAATGACTTGGGCTCCCATTCCAAGTGAAAGTGAGAAAAAGGATTGTCCAATAGCTTGAAAAATCGTATTCCATGTCACGGCTGAAAAATCAGGTTTCAGAATAAACAACAATCCTTCTCTGGAATTAGGTAGAAAAAAGATTGAATTGATGACCAATATTAATAAAAGAAAAATCAACAAAGGCATTAAAATTTTATTCAATCGTTCAATTCCTTTGACGACTCCAATTCCTACAATAATGGTTGTAAATGTGGTGATTACAATGCCATAAAGATAAGGTTCGATTCCTCCTTGAATAAAATTGTTGAGCGATTCGGAAAGTTCTGCTGTGGATTTTCCGGAAAAATCGTTCATGATGGCAAGTTCAAAATATTTTAAAGCCCAACCACCGATAATACAATAAAACGAAAAAATGAGAAATCCAGTGATGATTCCTAATATTCCGGAGTTTTTCCATGGATGTTTGTCTTTGATTTTTCGAAAAACTCTAAACGCATTGCATCGTTGATTTCTGCCGAGAGCCAATTCGCTAAGTAGAGCAGGAATAGAGATGCAAAGACTGACGGCTAAATAAATTAAAATAAATGCAGCTCCTCCGTTTTCTCCCGCAATGTAAGGGAATCGCCAGATATTTCCTAATCCGACACAACCTCCGGCCAAGACGGCGATTGTCCCTATTTTGCTTTTGAACGTATCTCTTTTATTTATTTTATTCATCAATTAAATTAGTTTTTTATTTTTCGAATAAGAGTTAATCCATCTCGCAAAGGAAGAATGACGACTTCGACACGAGAATCGTTTGCTATGGATTCGTTGAATTTGAGCAAAGAAATTGTTTGTTTGTCATTTGGTTCGATTGGTTGAATAACTTTCCCGTCCCAAAGCGTATTGTCGGCAAGAATGTATCCTCCGACAGGAATCAACGGAAATACGGCATCAAAATACGCTTGATATTCGCGTTTGTCGGCATCAAGAAAAACAAGATCAAACGGACCGTTTAGAGTTGGAATTACGTCTAAAGCTTTTCCGATGAGTTGCGTAATTTTGTGTCCATGTTCGCTTTGTTGAAAAAAAGAATCGGCAAATTCTTCCAATTCATCATTGTCGTCGATTGTGACAACTTCTCCATTTTGAGGAAGCCCTTCGGCAAAACATAGAGCGGAATAGCCGGTAAATGTGCCAAGTTCAAGCACTCTTTTTGCTCCACACATTTGTGTAAGCATTTTCAAAATCCTACCTTGAATGTGTCCAGACAGCATTCTTGGATTGATGATTTTGACATGCGTTTGTCGGTTGAGCTTTTGCAATAATTTTGGTTCTGCAGAAGAATGTGCTGCTATGTAGTCGTCAAGATTTTCAAACACGATGTTTTGATTTTATAAAAAGTTTTTTTCTTAACCGGCCCAACCTTCACGATCCAGATTGCGATAGTTGATGGCTTCGGAGATATGATAAGGTAAAATGTTTTCTTGTTCGTCAAGATCGGCAATTGTTCGGGCAACTTTCAGTATGCGATCGTAAGCACGAGCCGACAGATTCATTCTGTTCATGGCATCTTTCAGCATTGTGGCACATTCGTCGTCCAATACAACATATTGTCGTAAAAGTTTTGAAGTCATTTGTGCGTTGCAATAAATGCCTTCAATGTTTTTGAATCGTTCGGTTTGACGTTCGCGAGCTTTGATTACTCTATTTCGTATTGTTTCGCTTGATTCGCCTTCTTTTTGTTTTGATAAATCTTCAAAAGGAACCGGAACGATTTCTATCTGAATATCGATTCGATCAAGTAGTGGTCCGGAGATTTTTCCTAAATATTTTTGTACTTGAGCCGAGGTGCAAACGCATCGTTTTGTCGGGTGGTTATAATATCCACACG
The DNA here is from genome assembly GCA_017646805.1 of Paludibacteraceae bacterium. GTDB lineage: Bacteria > Bacteroidota > Bacteroidia > Bacteroidales > Paludibacteraceae > UBA4363. The sequence goes on from JAGCLW010000048.1 coordinate 3,290, forward strand.
GACAAGGATTCATTGATGCTACCAACATGAAACTTGCTGGATATTCGATAGAAAATTTGCTTCGCGAAACGGTGATTTTTCTATCTTCAAGAGGTTGTCTCATGACTTCAAGAACGGTGCGTTTGAATTCCGGAAGTTCGTCCAAAAACAAAACTCCGTTGTGAGCCAAAGAAATTTCTCCTGGTTGAGGAAATGAACCTCCTCCCACAAGAGCCACATCGCTAATTGTATGGTGCGGACTGCGAAATGGACGTTGAGCCATGAGCGAGGTGTCTACTTCGATTTTTCCGGCAACGGAATGTATTTTTGTTGTTTCGAGAGCTTCATGAAGGGTCAAAGGAGGAAGAATTGTTGGAACTCGCTTTGCCATCATGGATTTTCCGGCTCCGGGAGGTCCGATCATGATAATGTTGTGTCCTCCTGCGGCGGCAACTTCGATGGCTCGTTTTACACTTTCTTGACCTTTGACGTCTGCAAAGTCAAGATCAAAAAAACTGATGTTTTTAAAAAATTCTTCTCGAGTGTTGACAATTTCTTGTTGAAGAGAATCTTTTCCTTCAAAAAAATCAATGACTTGTCGGATATTTTCCGCTCCATAGACTTCAAGATTGTTGACTATTGCGGCTTCTCGGGCATTTTGTTTGGGCAAAATGAATCCTTTGAATCCTTCTTCTCTTGCTTTGATGGCAATGGGAAGAACTCCTTTTATGGGTTGCAGAGTTCCATCAAGAGACAATTCGCCCATGATGACGTATTTGTCGATGTCTTTATTGTTGATTGCTTCGTCGGCGGCAAGGAGTCCGATGGCAAGAGGAAGATCGTATGCCGAACCTTCTTTTTTTATGTCGGCGGGAGCCATGTTGATGACAACTTGTCGACGAGGCATTTTTTGATTATTTTCTTGTAGTGCAGAAGCAATTCGTTCGTGGCTTTCTTTTACTGCGTTGTCAGGAAGTCCAACAAGTGTGAATCGGATTCCGGAAGATACGTTGACTTCAATTGTGATGATTGTTGCGTTGATTCCTTGAACTGCTGCTCCGAAAGTTTTTACTAACATAGTTTTTTTGGAATAGAAGTAAGATGTTTGTGGAATGAAAAAAAACGCATATTGGGTTGTTTTTGTGTTGTAACAACTCAACATGCGTTGTGATTTTATTCTATTGCTTTTGCAATTTGTTGTGCAATTTGCATCATTTCTTCTTGTGGAAGTTGTAGTTTTTCTTTGTTGAAAAGCATGTCTTTTTCCGATTGCATCGGAACCAAATGAATGTGAGTATGAGGCACTTCCATTCCAAGAACTGCAACTCCGACACGTTGGCAAGGGATTGCGATTTTTAGGGCGATTGCAATTTTTTTTGCAAATTGCATAAGTCCGTTGTATGTTTCGTTGTCAAGGTCGAAAATATAATCGATTTCTTTTTTTGGAATGACCAATGTATGACCTTTTGCTAAAGGTGAAATATCGAGAAAAGCGAGAAAGTTTTCGTCTTCTGCGATTTTGTAGCAAGGGATTTCTCCGGCTACGATTTTTGAGAAGATGCTTGCCATAGCGTTTTTTTTGTATTAGATTTTGTAAAAAAAAGTTATAACGAAATGTTAAGAATTTCAAATTCCATTTTTCCATTAGGAGCGGTTACTTCGGCAATTTCTCCTACTTTTTTTCCGAGCAATCCTTTGGCGATTGGGGTTGTCACCGAAAGCTTTTTTTCTTTCAAATTGGCTTCGCTTTCTGATACGATGGTGTATTCCATTTCTTGACCGTTTTTGATATTTCTAATCTTCACTTTTGTGAGGATTTGTACGCTATCGGTGTTGATTTTAGAATCGTCAATGATGCGGGCATCGGCAATGGTGGTTTTTAGTTTTGAAATTTTCATTTCGAGCATGCCTTGAGCTTCTTTTGCAGCATCGTATTCTGCATTTTCCGAAAGGTCTCCTTTGTCTCTTGCTTCTGCAATTTGAGCCGAAATGCGAGGACGCTCTACAGACTCCAATTGCTTTAGTTCGTCCATCAATTTGTCATAGCCTTCTTTGGTCATGTAAATTGTTGCCATAGTAGAAAAATAAATTGTATTAGTGATTTATTAAAAGATTAAAAAAGATGAGAATTCCAATCATTTGTGTGATTGGAACTCTCACATTTGTTGTTATTTTTTGCAAAGATAGGAATCTTTTTTGTTAAAAAAAAATCTTTTCTTTTTTTGAAGTTTTTCTTGAGGATTATAATTGAGGCAGACTTTGTCCGGTGATTTTTTGGTACAAATCAAGGGCATAGACGTCTGTCATTCCGCTAACAAAATCGAGTACGGAAAGTACTTTTTCGTAGGTTGTTTTTGCTTCAAAATCATATTGTTCCGGAATGCGAGGAAGTAGCATTTTGCTATACATTTTCTCCGGATTCATGATTGCCATTGTGAATTTGTCGATCAGTGTGTAGATGATGTTGTATCCTCCTACTTCGATGTCGACTACGGCTTGGGAGCGATAGATGCGAGCGTAGGCGATTTTTTCGCAAGCCTTGTAGGCTTCGCAAAGTTGTTTTGGCAAGGATTTGATGAGGCTTGATTCAAATTTTCCTTGTAGAATTTTTTCTTCGTTTTCAACAAATACGTTTACACAGGCTTCGATTAGTTTTCCGATAATGTGCGATCGAAGATAGGTTATTTTTTCGTTTTTGTCGCCTATTTTCGACAAGATTTCGTTTGTTCGACCTATTGTGTCTTCGTTGATGAAAGCCATGAAGAGTTTTTTTGTTTCTTCGTAAGAAAGGATTTTTAGTTTGAATGCATCTTCAATGTCCATGATTTCGTAGCAAATATCGTCGGCGGCTTCTACTAAAAAGACCAATGGATGACGAGCATATTGATACGGTGCGATTTCAATCATGCCTAATTCGTCGGCAATTTTTTTGAAATCGTCTTTTTCTGCCTGAAAAAATCCAAATTTGTGTTTGTTTTCCGGAGTGTAGATTGATGCGTAAGGATATTTGGCGATGGCTGCAAGAGTGGAATAGGTGAGAGCAAAACCGCCTTTTCGTCTTCCTTTGAATTGATGTGTGAGCAATCGAAAAGCGTTGGCGTTGCCTTCGTATTTGATGATGTCATTCCATTCTTCTTTGCTCATTTCGTCTTTGAGTCGAAGTCCGGCATCTTCCGAAAAATAAGTTGCAATGGCTTTTTCTCCCGGATGACCAAAGGGTGGATTGCCCAAGTCGTGAGCCAGACAGGCTGCAGATACGATGGATCCGAGTTCGTGAAAAAAATCAGGATAATTTTTTTCTCCGTTTTTGTTAATCAAACCTCGTGTCACTCCAAGTCCGAGCGAACGACCGACGCTTGACACTTCCAAACTGTGAGTGAGTCGGTTGTGGACGAAAATTTTTCCGGGAAGAGGAAATACTTGTGTTTTATTTTGTAATCGGCGAAATGGAGCCGAAAAAATAAGGCGGTCAAAATCGCGTTGAAACTCGGTGCGATCATCGTGTTTTTTATGATAATCTTCCATTCCAAAACGTTTGTTGGAAAGGAGTTTGTGCCAAGTCATTTTAGATTGTTTGCTTGTCATTTTTTGTCGAAAAATTTTTTTTTGATTCGACACAAAGATATAGAAACTTTTTCTATATTTGTGTATCTTATGTTGATAGTTTTTTTGTGAAAGAAAACGGGAGGGTGGGACAAGATATGACCGCCACATTTTCCTATACTGGTATTATTTTAGTTTCCTAACTTAAAGATATAAATTTATGAGTGAAAATAAAATTGAGTTGAAAGCGATAAAAGACCTTTTAGGTATGCAGTTCTTTATTCCTAATTACCAAAGAGGATATCGTTGGACCGAGCAACAAGTAACAGATTTATTGAATGATATTTTGGAGTTTTCTCGGAAAAACAATAGCTTATCGGAGTTTTATTGTCTTCAGCCATTAGTGGTTAAGAAAAAACATGAAAATATTCTCAAAAAAATAAAAGAAGAGGCACAAACTATAGAAGAAATAGAAACCCTTCTTAAAGGGAAATGGGAAGTGATAGATGGTCAACAGAGATTAACCACTATATTTATCATCCTTTCTGTTTTGAAATATGACAACAAGTATTCTTTAAGTTATGAAACAAGAGAGACATTTAACGAATTCTTGAAGATTCTTGAACCTTTTAATTTAGAGGATTCTTATGAAAAGAAAGATATACTTAATCAAAATTGGAATAACTTGATTGAGCACAATAAGGACAAAGACAATATTGATTTTTATCATATTTTTAACGCATATCATATAGTCCGACTATGGTTGTCAAGGGTTGAAAATCCTAATAGTTTCAAAGAAACTCTTTTAAACAAAGTCAAGTTTATTTGGTATGAATCCGTTAATGAAGACTCAATAGAAGTTTTCACTCGTCTTAATATTGGAAAAATTCCCTTAACCAACTCAGAACTCATTAAAGCATTATTACTGAATAGTTCCAATTTTAAGGAGATAAACACAAACCATTTGAGACTCCGACAACAAGAAATTGCAACAGAATGGGACAATATTGAATTTACTTTACAAAATGAAGAGTTTTGGTTGTTTATACATAAAATAGGTTATAAAGAACCTACTAGAATAGATTTTATTTTTGAGTTAATAGTTGATCAAAATTCTTTGAAAATATCAGAAGATAAAAATAATAAAATAGGTACTGATGCCTATCGTACATTCCGCTATTTCTACGAGTATTTTTCTGATTTGAAAGATCAAGAGAAAGTGAAATGCTGTTGGCGTGAAGTAAAAAAATATTTCCAAACATTTCAAGAATGGTTCAATGATTTGAAGATGTATCATTATGTTGGTTATTTAGTTGAACTAGGTGTATCTTTAAAATCTTTGTATGCATTATGGAGTGGTGATAAAAACAACTTCATAAATGGATTAGAAACTAAAATAAAAGAAAATAAGAAAATAAAAAATTGTTTAAATTTAGATGAAATTTACGAAATTGACTACACGAATGAATATGGTAAGAGTATAAAAGGGAAAACAAAAACTGCTTGTAAACCGATTTTGTTATTGCATAACATCCAAACAATAATTAATCAAGCAAATATCAACCAAGAAGAGTATCAGCAAAGGGTATTCTATAAGTTCCCTTTTCATCTATACAAGACAGAGAATTGGGATGTTGAGCATATAGATTCTAATACTCAAAACGACATATCAGATAAAACTTCTCAGAATGAATTTTTGCTCAACATATATCATGCAGTTAATGAAGATACAAAAAAAAATATTCAACATTTTATCAATGATCCGAATGCTAGTAATTGGTCTGATTTCGAATCATATCTAAAACTTCCAGAAGAGTATTTTTCTCAAGAAGAAAAGAATCAGATATGGAATTTTGCATTGTTAGACTCAACAACCAATCGAAGTTATGGGAACTCTATTTTCTCAGCAAAGCGAAGAATTATAATAGGCAAAGATAGAGGCGTATTATTGCCTATACCTAAGATGAATAAAAGTGGTTCTGAAATGCTTATCGGAGAGGAAGAGAAAGCAAAATCCGCATTTATTCCTCCTTGTACAAAACAGATTTTCTTAAAGTATTATACTCCGATAACTACAGATTATAACTATTGGACAAGGTCTGATGCAGAAGCTTATAAACAAAACATTTTAGAAACATTAAAACATTTTGGTGTAACATTAAATAAATAAACAATACAATGACTAACACACAAGCTATATCATTTTGGAAATTTCTGTTTAAACATTCAATTGAGATTCCAATTATTCAGCGTGATTATGCACAAGGACGTAAAGGAAACGAAGATATTCGTAAAGGCTTTCTTGTTAATATTAAACGTGCACTTGATAATAATCTACCCGATAATAAACATATATTAAAACTTGATTTTGTCTATGGAAGTGAAGTGGTAGGCAAACTAAATCCCCTTGATGGACAACAACGTCTAACTACTCTTTGGTTATTACATTGGTATATTGCTTTACGAGCAGATAAACTAACTGAAGCAGCTGATATTCTGAAAAAATTCACTTATGAAACTCGCATATCATCTCGGGAGTTTTGTGAGCAATTATGCTATTCTAAAAATTTTGAATACTTTGACGGAAATAGAAATAATATTGTTGATTTTATAACGCACCAAACATGGTTTTATTCTACTTGGAAACAAGATCCAACTATTCAATCCATGTTACAAATGCTAAGTGGCACACAAAAAAAAGATAAGTCAGATGATAATTTTGTAGATGGCATAGAGGAATTATTTAATGAAGTTTGTGATTTTAATAAATATTGGGATAATTTAATAAATAGTGAGACCATAGTTTTCTACCATCTCCCTCTCCAAAATTTCGGTTTGTCTGATGATTTATACATTAAAATGAATGCTCGTGGTAAACAATTAACTAATTTTGAAAATTTCAAAGCGGATTTAATAGGTTATATTAATAAACAAGGTGATGATGATTGGAAGATTGCAAAAGATGGTATTCCCAAAAAAATAGATAGTTATTGGACGGATATTTTTTGGGGTAATAGGTCTAAAGATAATAAAATTGATGAAATTTATTTCACATTTATCAATAGATTTTTCTGGAATGAATTATTCACATCCAAAGATGCAGAGAATAAAAAAAATATTCTAGATATTGGCAAGAATGATGAAAATTCAAATCAAGAATACAACAATCCATCATATAAATACCTAAATGATGATGTCAAGATATCATATAAAAGATTTGAGTTATATAAATATCATAATAATGGTATTCCTAAGATTTTTTTTGAAAAGTTAGTTCGTGTATTGGATAATTATTCAAGCTTTGGTAACGCTATTCCTGTATGTAATTGGGATTCTTTTGAATTTATTCCTAAATATGAAAAAGAAGAAGTAATATCAATTAATCAAGTACAAAGAATTGTTTTCTTCGCTATATGTAAATATTTTGACCATGATGAGAATATAAAGGATACTACGGAATCATTAACTCAATGGATGCGTGTGGTTTGGAATCTTGTCTCAGAGGAAGATCAACATGGTCATTCAGAGATAAGAAGCACCTCAGTCGTGAGGAGTGCTATTGAGTTTATTGATTCTTTAGATCCTCACAGGGTCTACTCATCATTAACAAATTATCATGTAGAACTATTAGGAAATTCTTCTTTAGATGAAAGATGTAAAGAAGAAATTATTAAAGCTAAACAAATCCTATGTGGAATGCATCGTTCCGATGGAAAAACATGGGAACAAGTCATTGTTGAGGCTGAAAATTATGAAAAAATTAAATTCAAAGGATCTATTCGTTTCTTATTCACTGATGATAAAGGTAATGATGACTGGCAAGACTTTGATGAAAAATTCAAGAACATACACCATTTACTAGGAAATCAAGATACCATAAAAGATTTAATTCCTTATTTAAGTGATGAGGATATAAGAGATATTTTTAGCAAAAGGAATTTATCCGACGAAGAGAACAATTTAAGAATGTTGTTTCAAAAATTCCCACAAAAAGTTCATAATTTTCTTTTACAAAAGAACAAAACGCAGGAATTATCCTTATTACAAAAGGATATTTTGCTCCTATGCAAAAATTACAAATCGTATTGGATTCATAAAGAATGGGTGCATAACACAGATGTTTTATCAAACTATGCTGCAAGAAGTGGGTATTATGAATATAGTTCTTTTTTTATAGGACAAGGTGGAATATACAAATTTGAGTTTTTGAAAAGTCACCCAAATATAACGATAAACAATACTATTTTTAAAGACAACGAACATGAAATATTTGAAGGACTTTTTGTGAGTTTCAAATATAAGTATAACAATAGTGACTATTATTTTCGCTGGCAAATAAATGATTGGATAGATATGTATGATAATGATTGGAAGAATAATTTGTGGGAAAAGAATCTTCATGCTCATTACAAAGGACCAGAGCAAAATTTATCATTTACAAACATAGGTGAACTTATTAAGCAACTTAACCGTTGTTGCAAGGAATACGAAAAAATA
>JAGCLW010000049.1 GCA_017646805.1 Paludibacteraceae bacterium
ATGTGGTATAAAAATCAATTATGCAAGGTTGATTTCCAAGATACTTCCATTGTTTCTGAGAAGTATTTGCCACAAATTGATTAAATGATTTTTCATTTAAAGAAATTGTATAATGAGCTTTTTCTACAAAATTAGTTCGTTGCTGAGCCGACAACAACGAAAAAAAGAAAAAAAATATGAGCAAAAATGTATTTTTCATAACAAAAAAATTAGTCGTCAAAGGTAATCAAAAAACTTCGTTTATCGAATAAAATCATTTACATTTGAAAAAATAAATAAGAAGAAAAGCAAAATCATACCTATCATATTTATCTTTGCAAGAAGTTCATCGCTCGGTTTTTTCCCCGTAAATAATTCTATCAAAAGAAAGAAAAAATAACCTCCATCAAGAGCCGGAATAGGAAGAAAATTCATAAAAAACAAAATCAACGAAAGAAATGCCGTGAAATCCCAGAAATGATGCCAATTCCACACCGGAGAATACATACTTCCAATGCTTTTGAATCCGCCTAAATTCTTGAAGCCATCTTCAACAAACAAATATTTAAAATCGGAAACATACCCTACCAAACGCTCGAATCCCAAACTTATTCCGGCCGGAATCGCAGACAAGGCAGAATATTCATCATGATGATGCTTATAATATCGACCATACGAATAAGGATAAACGCCAATTTTCCCCGTAGAATCCGGAGTCATTTTTATTGTATGAAAATTTTTATCGCGACAAATTAAAACCGAGATTTCTTGTCCGGCAGACTTCTGAACTTCTTTTGATAATGCTGAAAACGTAGACGTTTGACATTGATTTATCGAAACTATACTATCTCCAATTTGAAGACCCGCTTTTTTTGCCACGGAAGATTCTGTAAAGTCAGCAACAACAAATGGCAAAATAGGAGAAATAAGCAATTCTTTGCTGTTTCTTGAAGATGAAAGCACTTCTTCGGCAAACGAATCTTTGATATTAAACGTTATGGTATCACCATCACGAATCACACTAACATTCTTTGCATCAAGTATTTGACGCAAAGATGTCTCATCAAACTTTTTCAAAAGTTCACCATTTGCCATCAAAGGAATATCGCCATCTTTAAATCCTGTATTTTCAGCCACACGATTAAATTCAAATCCGTTTTTAAAATCAGACATCAAATAATAATCTTTTCCCCAAACAAACAATACGGATCCAAAAATCAACAATGCAAACACAAGATTATTGATCACTCCTCCGGAAATAATCAACATGCGTTGCCACAATTTTTTAGAGCGATATTCCCATGTTTGTGGTTCTGAAGGCAAACCATCGATAAATGTACGTTCGTCAATCATTCCTTCCACACTACAATAACCTCCAAGAGGCAACCAACCTATTCCCCACTCTGTTGTTTCCGGAAAAGAATCCCATTCATCTTTTGTTTCGTCGCCTTTGTTTCGCCCTTTTTCAAAAAAACGAAATTGCCATTTTCCTTCTATTTTTTTTGCTCGAAATAATGTAAATCCTGGATTAAAAAACAAATAAAATCGAGATACGCGAACGCCAAAAAGTTTAGCCCAAAAGAAATGACCAAACTCATGAATAACAATTAACAAAACTAACGAAAGCCAAAATTGTAACGCTTGAATCATAAGTGTAAAATTCTTTTTTTTATTTTATTGCAATAATTTCAATTTCCACAAGAGCTCCTTTCGGCAAATCTTTTACTGCAACAGTCGAACGTGCCGGAGCGTCAGAAGAGAAATACAACGCATAAATCTCATTCATTGATTGAAAATTTGACATATCTGAAAGAAAAACGGTTGTTTTCACAACATTTTCAAACGACATTTGTGCCTCATCAAGAATTGCACGAATATTCTCAAAAACCTGCTTTGTTTGTTCTTCAATAGTTGTTCCGACCAAAATTCCGTCATTCGGAGAAAGTGCTATTTGTCCGGAAGCAAACAACATACCATTGACCAAAATAGCTTGATTATATGGACCAATTGCTTTAGGAGCTTTATCTGTTTTAATAACTTTTTTCATTATAATTTCATTTTAAAATTCTACATCAGACCATTTTCCATCACGAAGAACTCGCACCGTACGATAACCATTTTCTTTCAATGCAAAATACGCTTCGCTCAAACCTTCTTCCATCAACATCGGATTATGACAATCCGAATTAACCATCACCGGAATACCCAAATCCTTCATTCGTTTTAGATGACGAAAATGAACAAATGTCCGTTTTTTCGTCAAAAACTTTTTCGTATTCACTTCCAAAATCACTCCTTTTCGCTTTACCACTTGCAACACTTCATCAAACATGGACAAATACCAAGGCATAAGATTATCCATCTCTTCCGAAAAAAAACATTCTGCATTATCCGTTATTTTGTCCAAATGACCAACAATGTCAAATTGACAATTTTCAATCATCTCCACCGTAAGTTCAAAATATCGCTCTATCATTTTTTTCAACGAACCGCCATACAATTCGTTCAACGCAGAATTATAAATTTCAAAACTTGCACCCACATTCCAATGTTTTCCATTCAACAAATCCATATAATGCAACGAACCAATCCGATAATCCAATGGTAGCGATTTATAACGTTGAAAATAAATATCCTTTCCATCAACAACGTAATCTATTTCCAATCCTAAATACAATTCTATTTTTGTTTGATATTTTTCTTTTAACCGAAAAAAATCTTGCAAATAAACATCTATGTGTTGCTGATTTTTCGACCATCTTGTTTGAAAATCAATCGGAGCATGCGAAGAGATTCCGTAACAATCAAAACCTCTTCCGATAGCATCTTGTACAAATTCTTCCATCGATGCAATTCCATCACAAAAATTGCAATGCGAATGAAAATTAAATTTAGAACTTTTTTCCTCCATAATACCGCAAAGATACAAAAAAATGGAGACCTATCGATTTGATAAATCTCCATTTTATGATAAAAAGGATAAAAATACCTACTTATAATGATTAACCCAATTTAGCTAATGCTTCTTTCATTCGAGCCATTGCTTTTTCGATATTTTCATCAGAAGTTGCATACGACATACGGATACATTCCGGAGCTCCAAAAGCATCTCCACCGACACAAGCAACATGAGCTTCTTCAAGAAGATACAAAGCTAAATCTCCGGACGTATTGATTGTGCGTCCATTGTACGATTTTCCAAAGAAAGAGCTACATTCTGGGAAAAGATAAAAAGCTCCTTGAGGCACGCTTACATTAAAGCCTGGAATTTCTTTAGCCAATTTTACGATAAGATTTTTACGACGTTCAAATGCCACTCTCATTTCTGCAACACAATCTTGAGGTCCTGTATATGCAGCTTCTGCAGCCTTTTGCGTAATCGAACAAGATCCTGATGTATATTGTCCTTGTAGTTTGTTACAAGCTTTTGCAATCCATTCCGGAGCCGCTATCCAACCAAGACGCCAACCCGTCATCGCATATCCTTTCGAAACGCCATTGATAATCACCACACGATCTTTGATTTCTGAAAATTGTGCTATACTTTCATGTTTTCCTACATAATTGATATGCTCATAAATTTCATCAGCAAGCACAATCACTTGAGGGTATTTTGCTAACACATCAGCCAATCCTTTGAGTTCTTCTTTTGAATAAACACTTCCCGTAGGATTTGATGGCGAACAAAGAATCAAGGCTTTTGTTTTTGGTGTAATTGCTGCTTCAAGTTGTGCAGGAGTAATTTTAAAATCTTGGTCGATTCCGGCTGAAACGATTACATTTTTTCCTTCTGCCAATTTCACCATTTCTACATAACTTACCCAATAAGGAGCTGGAACGATCACTTCGTCTCCGGCATTAACAATGGCAAGAATGGCATTACAAACCGATTGTTTTGCTCCATTAGAACAAACAATTTGAGCTTCCGTGTAATCAAGTCCATTTTCTTTTTTTAATTTTTATACAATAGCCTTTCGAAGAGCCGGATACCCTGGCACAGGCGAATAAAATGAAAAATTATTATCCACTGCATTTTTGGCGGCATCTTTAATGTGATTTGGTGTGTTAAAATCTGGTTCTCCAACACTAAGATTGATCACATCAACCCCTTGTGCCTTCAATTCAGCACTTTTTTGAGACATCGCCAATGTCTGCGAAGCAGACAATGCGGCTAAACGATCAGATACTTGACTCATTTCTTGTAAAAATAAAAAAGATAAAATTAAATTACTATAAACAAAAAAGACTAAATTTTCTTTTTTTTCAACCGACAAAGATAGTTATATTTTTGCGATTGCAAAAATTATTTCTTAATCAGAATCGACAACGTTGTCTGTATTCTTATGCATAACAACGTCATAAAATCACAAAGATTACCTAATTTGACAAGAGCCACAAAAAATATCAGTCCAACAACAATAGGACGATGATATTCTCCAAATAGAATTTTAACAAAAAAAGACACCTTCCAAAGAAAGTGTCTTTTCTTGTGCGCAGGATGAGACTCGAACTCACACGATCTTGCGACCACTACCCCCTCAAAGTAGCGTGTATACCAATTTCACCACCTGCGCTCCTTTTTTTTGCGGTGCAAAGATATTGTTATTTTTTTGAATAACAAAATTATTCTATTCTAATTACTCAAGCAACTCGTCTCCTTGCGAACGCAATGAAGAAGGTATGATTTTGGAATGAAGCGATTTTACCCCCAACTTTTCAAGTTCTTGAATTTGTCGAACGACATTTCCCGGACCTTCTTTTAGTTGTCCCATTGCCACATCATAATCTTTGGCTGCAGATTTGATTGATTTTCCTAATTTTTCGAATGTTTCCAAATAATTTACAATTTTATCATACATTTTGTTTGCTCGATCAATAATTTGCTCCACGTTTTTAAATTGTTCGTCTCGCTGCCAAATTTCCGAAAACATACGCAAAGCTGTAATCAAATTGGTTGGTGTAATCATCACGACTTTCTTTTTATACGCATATTCCCAAATCGAAGGATTTTTTTCTTGCACAAGATAATAAGCCGGTTCGTTTGGAATAAACATCATCACAAAATCCGGAGAAGAAGATAGATATTGAGCATAATTTCTGGTTGCCAATTCATCAATATGATTCTTTATAGATTTCAGATGACGCTTGATTGCATCGTCTTTTTCTTCTGTTGTCGTAGCATTGATAAAATCTAAATATGCGGTCAAAGAGACTTTTGAGTCGATAATTATTGCACGTTGATCCGGATAGCGAACGATGACATCAGGACGCATTGTTTGATTTGTCTCTGCGTTTTGAATAATTTTACCATTTTCGTCTCGCAAGGTTTCTTGCACAAAATACATTTCGTTTTTTCTCAAACCGGAATTTTCAAGAATCGTTTCCAAAATTTGTTCTCCCCAATATCCTTGTTGCGAAGTGTCGGCTTTCAGAGCTTTGGTCAAAGAATTTGCTTCATCAGAAAGACGTATGCTTTGCTCCATAAGAGATTTTATTTGATCTTTAAGCGAAACCCGATCTTTTACATCTTCAACATAAATTTTATTTACTTGATTTTTGAACGCTGTAATATCATCGCCAAAAGGTTGGAGAATATTTTTCAAATGTTCGGAATTAAGATTTTTAAAATCTTGTGTTTTTTGGTCAAAAATTCTATTTGCAATATTTTCAAATTCAAGATTAAATCGTTTGACCATTTCGGTCATTTCAGATTTTTGCGTTTCTAATTTTTCAGAAAGAAACTTATTTTCCGCAAAGATTGCACTCAAACGCTGTTGAGTTTCAAGATGTTTTTTTTCTTCTTCATCTTTTTTCAAAATGACTTTTTGTTGCTCCAATTTAATTTCTTCCACACGCTTTTCTGCATTTTCCACTTTTGTTTGAAGTGCAGAAAGTTGTGCATTCAACGTTGAATTTTCAAATTCTACACTTTTCACTTTTTTGTTCAAATCAACATTTTCATTTTCCAAACGAGAAATTTCACGTTGATTTTGATCTTGAATCGTTTCTAATTTCACTTTTTCCGTTTCCAACAACATGTCGTTTTTTGTATTTTTCAATTTAAAATACAAAAACATCAAACACACACCCAAAATAAGTCCCAAACAAAAAAATACAATAAGGTTTTCCATCGTTTATTTTTTTTAAAATACATAAATCCACACTATGACAAAACTACTCACAATGCCATAAATCATTAAATTTCGTGCTGTCGATCCCAATAATTTGTTCAACTCAATTCCTTGATTGATTGTTTTCATTTCATTCCACGTTTTCAAATGAATTGGCAAATAAATCAACAATGGCAACAATGCAACAAAAGACGCTTCGACATACAAAATAAGAACTATGATTGTCGCAATCAAACCATTTGCGAAATAAAACCATTCGCCAAAACGTTTGCCAAACAAAACTATCGTTGTTCGTTTGCCACTTCGCAAATCATTATCATAATCCCGATAATTATTCAAAATTAAAATATTTACCGCACAAAGACCAACGGCAGAAGCCATCGCAATAACTTCTGATGACAAATCACCAACTTGAATATAATACGACACGCAAACCGCTACCAATCCAAAAAAAACAAATACAAAAACATCTCCTAAACCATTATAAGCCAACGGAAAAGGTCCGGCTGTATAAGCCAACAACGCAATAACACAAACAAATCCTACAACAATGACCCACCACCCGGCATAAAAAATCAAACCTAATCCCAACAAACATGCTATAAAAATCACAATCCCGGTTGCCAACAACATCGACTTCGGAGAAATCCAACCCGAAGCAACGGCTCTTGCCGGACCGATACGTTGTTCGTTATCTGTTTTTTTTACAAAATCAAAATAATCATTGCTAAAATTTGATGCAATTTGAGCCAACAAAGCAAACAACAAACATAGCAATGCCGGAATCCACTGAAACGCACCATGTGCATAAGCCAACACAGAAGCAATCAAAACGGGAATTGTTCCTGCAGGCAACGTTTTCGGACGTGCGGCCAAAATCCAATACTTTATATTCATTCTCTTCTATTTATTTTTCTTTCATCGCATTTGTTTTGTAATACAAAACATTACGATTATTGGGATTAAACAACAATTGAGCAACTCGCCGAATTTGTTCCGGAGTGACTTTATTATACGATTCAACCAAATCATTCACTTTATTTGCATCGCCAACAATCTCATATTTAGCCAATTGAGATGCTAATTCCATATAATCCAGATTGTTGATTGCCACAGCCGACTCGTGCTTATTTTGCAATTTTTGCAATTCATATTCTCCAATCAAATCCGTCTGTAATTGCTGAATTTCTTTTTCGATAACAGCTTCTATTTCTTCCAAAGAAACTCCCTCTGCCGGACGAGCCACAATAAAAAACAATCCTTTATCCAAACGATCTTCCACGTATGCATCAATACTTGTACAAAGAAGCGGATCGCGTTCATATTTTTTCAAACGAGCAGATTTTCCATTTGCCAAAATATCTGAAATCAAATCGCAAACAACAAAATCTTTTTCGTACAAAGAAGGCATGAGATGCGTCATACAAATCATTGGCGTTGGAACATCTCGAAAGACTTCCGCTCTACGAATATTCTCACGCAAAGGTTCTTGTGGCAACTGACGTTGAGAAAGCGATCGTTGCGGAATATCGCCAAACCAACGTTCGACCAAGCCAACCAATTCTTCCATCTCAATATTTCCCGTAACAGACAATATTGCATTATTTGGTGCATAATATTTGAAAAAGAACTCTTTCACTTGCTCCATCGTCGCATTTTCTATATGCGAAGGATCTTTTCCAATCACACTCCAACGATATGGATGAACAGAATAACTCAAATCTCTTATCAAAGCATTAAAATCACCATAAGGCTGATTCAACGAACGTTGTTTAAATTCTTCGATTACCACTTTTCGTTGAACTTCAAGTGATTCTTCCGAAAACGCCAAAGAACGCATTCGATCACTTTCAAGACAAAGTGCGATTTCAACATTTTGCTTTGGTATTGTAATATAATAATTCGTCACATCGCTACTTGTCCAAGCATTGTTTGTTCCTCCGGCCAATTGTATTGGCTCATCAAAATTTGGAAAATTCTCCGTCCCTCCAAACATCAAATGTTCAAACAAATGAGCAAATCCCGTATGCTCCGGATCTTCATCTCTCGCCCCAACCAAATACATAAGATTGAGACAAACCATAGATGTTGATTCATTTTTAGAATGAACTATTCGAAGCCCGTTTGACAATGTATGTTTATTTATTTTCATTCAAAAAAAATTTTTTTATTCAACCCAACGAATATGTTTTTGAAAAAAACGAAG
>JAGCLW010000050.1 GCA_017646805.1 Paludibacteraceae bacterium
ATTCTTCAAATAAATCTTCAATTTCCATTTCAGGATTAAGTCCTCCTTTGATAATTTGAATGGTGTTGATGAGTTTGCTAAGTCCTTCAAGCGCAAAATATTCGCATTGAACGGGAATGATGACAGAGTCTGCCGCTGTTAAGGCATTAACTGTGATAATTCCAAGCGATGGTTGGCAGTCAATAAGAATGTAATCGTAATTGTCGCGAATTGGTGTTAGCAAATTTTTCATTACTATTTCGCGATTTTCAATACCGACCATTTCTACTTCTGCTCCGGTGAGGTCGATATGAGAAGGTACGATAAAAAGATTAGGAACTTCAGTTTCTAAAGTCGCTTGATTGATGTCTGATTCAGAAAGAAGACATTGATATATACTATATTTTACTTTATTTACATCAATGCCAAGTCCAGAAGATGCGTTTGCTTGTGGATCCGCATCAATAACTAATGTGCGTTTGCCAAATGCGGCAAGAGAAGCAGCAAGGTTGATGGTAGTTGTTGTTTTTCCAACTCCTCCTTTTTGGTTAGCAAGAGCGATGATTTTTCCCATAAATAAATTAGTGTATAATGTATATTTTGCAAATATAATATCTTTTTTTTGTTCTGACAAACCGAAAAAAGTGGTTTTTTTTTGAATGGACGAAAGTATCGTTTCTTTTATTTTATGCAGGCTTTAATCATTCGGTTTTTGTTGTAAAAATCTTTTTTTATTTCTATATTTTTAAATCCAATTGATTGGATTATTTGTTTTGTTTCTTGGGCGTAATTTTCGTTTATTTCAAAAAATAAACGACCATGTTCGTTAAGATGTGATATTGCAAATTTTGATATTTCTCGGTAAAAAAGAAACGGATCTTCGTCCGGTACAAAAAGTGCGGAATGAGGTTCGTATTTTAAAACGTTGTCATTCATTAGAATTGCTTCTTTTTGACAAATATAAGGAGGATTGCTGACGATTATATCGTATTTTTTTTTGTGTGAAAAAACTTGTTCGTCCAAAATATTAGCCCAGAAAAAGTTGATGTTTAGGTTGTGTTTTTTTGCGTTTTCTTTTGCAATTTTTAGAGCTTCTTTTGATATGTCGCATGCAAAGATTTTGCTTGTGGGATTTTCTTTTGCAAGGGAAAGTGCTATGCAACCGCTTCCGGTTCCGATGTCCAATATTGTGGTTTTATTATTTTCTTCATTGATCCAATCAATTAGTTCTGAGGTTTCTGGTCGAGGAATTAGTGTGAAATTGTTAAGATGGAGAGAGAGATTTCTAAATTGTGTTTCTTTTAGAATGTATTCAATTGGTTCTGATAAAGAAAGTCTTCGGGTGATTTTTTTAATTTTTTCTTCATCTTTTGGTGTTAATCCGTAATTTGGAGCGATTAATATTTCGCTTAATGTTTTTTTTGTGACGTGTTGAATGATGAGAAAGAATAGTTCTTTTATTGCTTGCTCAGAGTAGAATGGCGATAAAGTATTGTAAAAATATGTTTTCAATTTATTTTGTTTTTTATAATAATAATTGTCCCACCGAATTTTCGATGGGACAATTATTTGGGGTGTAATTATTTTTCTCTTGATTTTTCTCCTAAATATCCTCCATGATGACGTTTGGCATATTCTTCACGAGTAAAATTAATTGCTTTTTCGACACCAACAACCAAAATGTCGCCGATGACGGTCATCATTGTGGTTGACGTGGTAGGAGCCATTCCGAGCAAGCAAACTTCTTTAGGATTTCCTGTCAAAAGTGTTGCCGTTGCTTTTTCTATTAATTCTCCTTCTGGATTTGCTGTGATGAGAATGAATTGTATTTCGGGTTGCAATCGACGTGCAAGAGTTATTAAATCTATTATTTCTTTTGTTTTTCCCGAATTGCTGACGACAAGAAGTAAATCATTGTCTTGCAAAATTCCTAAATCTCCATGTTGTGCTTCGCTTGGGTGAAGAAAAACAGATGGAGTTCCGGTTGAAGAAAACGTCGTTGAAATATTTAATGCAATTTGCCCGGCTTTCCCCATTCCGCTTGTTACTAATTTCCCTTTTTTATTGTGTATTTGTTGTATAATGAGAGAAATTGCTTTTTGATAATCGTTAGTTATGGGAATGTTGAGTAAAGCCTGTGCTTCTTGTTGTAAAATCTCTTGTATTTCGTTGTTTGTCATCTTGTTAGATTCTTTACGAAAATAATAATTTATTCTGCAATTTTGATTTTAGGATGATAAACTTTTACCCATTTTACATCAAAAGAAGCGTTTCCTCCTTTGTTTGTTTCCGAAATAAAAGAATTGAAAGCCAAGAAAAGTTTTGAACTAGGAATGTTTTTTTCAGTTCTTAAAACTTCTACATTGTTTATGCTCCAAATCAATTCTTTTGGAGACCATTGAAGCGAGTAAATGTAATAGTTAGATGCTGAAATTCCTTTGATTTGTTCTCTTATTTTTTCAATGTGTTCGCCTATTTTTACGGCAATTCCGACAGAAATTTGTTTCCCGTTGTAAGAAAATATATTGATATGAGGAAGTTTTCCATCTGTTCCTAACCAAAATGCGTGACTGACTCCAGAACCGCAAACTTTGATTTTTGCAGAGATTTTTCCATAATGCTGCATAAACGAATCTCCTGAATTGATTGCTCCAGAAGTAAAGTTTGCAGTTTTTTCAAAAAATCCTTTTTTTGTATCCCAAAAAAGTCCTTTCGCTTGTTCAGAAATCGTTCTGATTTGTAAAGTGTTGTTGCTGACAATAACATTTTTACAATCGGTGTAGACTTGTTTTTCTTTTGCAAAAGAATAGATTGTTGGTAATGTTTTTGCTCGATGAAAATGTCCTTGTTTCCATTGTGGATTCAAGATGTTTCCTTCAAATTTGTCGATGAAAGTCAGTTCCCATTTGTTTCGTTCTTCTAAACGTTTTGGATCTGTTTCTTCATAAAAGCGAATATCTTCAGAATTTTTTAGTTCAAAATAACGTTGTTCTTGTTTGTATTCTTCTGTTTTTTGCCAACGTTTTTTGTCTGCCCACCATTCTTTGCTTTTGATGAATTCTGGATCTTGCATCTTTTCTTTCGCTCGTTCGTATTCAGCAATGGCAGATGATCCATGAAGACCAATATAATTTTTGTATTCTTTGCTTTTTTCAAAAGCTTTAAATTGTTGAAGTTGTGAGTCTGCCGCAACAGCTTTTGCATTTCCAAGTTTTTCATAATCTGAAGAATTTTTAAATTCTTCAAATTTGCGTAATTGATCACTATTCAACAATTCGTAATACGAACGAATTTTTTTACTCTTACTCATTTTTTCGTAACGACGGACGATTCGGTATTCTTCCGTGTCTTTAAATCTGCGATTTTGAAGGGTTTTCTTTTTTTCTTTAAATTCCGCTGAATTTACGAGGTGAAAGAGAACTGTATATTCTTTAAGCATTTCTGATGCTTGAATATCGCAATAGCGTTTGTATGCCAATTGCAATTCTTCATCTTCACGTTCGTATTTTTCAGTAGGCGTTAACCCTCCAAAAAGACGTTTAAAAAATAAATTCATAACATTTAAGTTTGAAAAATTAATAGTATTTTTTTAAATCTTAAGGTCTTGAATGTTGTCGATAAAAGAACATAATTTCAGCCCATTTCCAAAATGATTTTGGTTGCAAAGATTTAGTTGTTCTTTTATTCCATTATAGTGATTTTTTGTGTTTATGACATAAATTGGAATTTCTGAATCAATTTCTCCAACTAATTTCATTGCAAGTATAGAGAAAAGTTCATCTAAAGTTCCAATCCCTCCGGCTAAAACAATGAAAGCGTCTGCCATTTCACACATTATTTGTTTTCTCTCTGCAAGATTATTTACGACAATGTGTTCGTCGAGAATATTTGTTGCAAGAGATTCAAAATTTTCTGGAAGAATACCAATGAGGTATGCATTGTGTTGTTTTGCACTTTGGGCAACGGCTTCCATTAGTCCATTTTTTGTTCCTCCATAAACCAATGTATGTCCATTTTTCCCGATTGCTTCTCCCAATATTTTTGCTTCTTGAAAAAATATTGGATCAATATTTTCGCTTGAAGAACAAAAAAGAGTGATATTCATTAGGTGTCAATATTTGCGTATGTGGCGTTTTGTTCTATAAATTCACGTCTTGGTTCGACTTCGTCTCCCATTAACATAGAAAATATTCTGTCTGCACTGGCGGCATTCTCGATGGTTACTTGGCGAAGAGTTCTATTTTCGGGACACATTGTCGTTTCCCATAATTGTTCTTTGGACATTTCTCCCAAACCTTTATATCGTTGAACGTTGGTGTTTGAGCCGTAAGTTTCTAAGAATTTTAAACGTTGGTTTTCTGTCCAGCAATATTCTTGGTGTTTTCCGTTTTTACATAAATAAAGAGGTGGCGTAGCGATGTATAGGTATCCGTTTTCGATAATTGGTTTCATATAACGGAAAAACAACGTCATGATTAGTGTTGCAATATGACTTCCGTCTACATCGGCATCGGTCATGATGATAATTTTATGGTAACGAAGTTTTGATATGTTAAGAGCCATAGAATCTTCTTCCGTACCGAGTGTTACGCCAAGAGCAGCGTATATGTTTTTGATTTCTTCAGAATCAAAAACCTTGTGAGAAAGGACTTTTTCTACATTAAGGATTTTCCCTCTAAGAGGAAGAATGGCTTGGTAAAAACGATCTCGGCCATTTTTTGCAGTTCCTCCGGCAGAGTCTCCTTCGACAAGGAAGATTTCGCTAACTGCAGGATCTTTGCTTGTGCAGTCGGATAATTTTCCTGGCAATCCGGCACCTCCAAGAGGAGATTTGCGTTTTACTGTTTCGCGAGCTTTTCGTGCAGCAACTCGAGCTTGTGCAGCAAGAATTACTTTGTCCACAATGCGTTTTGCTTCGGTTGGATTTTCTTCTAAAAAGTTGGTAAGCGATTCCCCTACTGCACGATCCACAATCCCTTTTATCTCATCGTTTCCAAGTTTGGTTTTGGTTTGTCCTTCGAATTGGGGTTCTGCAACTTTGACAGATATAACTGCGGTCACTCCTTCTCTGAAGTCGTCTCCATCAACTTCTACTTTTGCTTTTTCAAGAAGTTTGTTGGTTTCGGCATATTTTTTTAGTGTACGGGTAAGGGCAGTTCTAAATCCTGTCACATGAGTCCCATGCTCAATGGTGTTGATGTTGTTGACATAAGAATAAATGTATTCTTTGTCTCCGGTATTGTATGATAATGCAATTTCAACAGGAACTCCGTATTTGTCTGTATTGATGTGAATGATGTTGCTGATCAATTTTTCTCTGTTTTGATCAATGTAACTTACAAATTCAGACAAACCTTTTTTGCTATAAAATTCTTCTGTTTTTGGCGTCCAATTATCGTTGTTTTTTTCTGATTCCGGTCTGCGTTCGTCTGTAAGAGAAATTCGAATTCCGGCATTTAAGTATGCTAATTCTCTAAGACGATTGGCAAGAATGTCGTATTTGTATATTGTAGTGAGGAATATCGAATCATCTGGTTGAAAAAAAACTTTTGTTCCGGTATGTTCGCTTGTTCCAATTTCTTTTACATCAAAAGTTGGAATACCATAAGAGTATTCTTGAGTATAACGTTTTTGATTACGACAAACTTCTACTTTTAAATGAGAAGAGAGTGCATTAACACACGAAACCCCAACTCCGTGAAGTCCTCCAGAAACTTTGTATGAATCTTTGTCGAATTTACCTCCGGCATGAAGAACTGTCATTACAACTTCTAATGCCGGACGTTCTAATTTTGGATGCATGTCTACAGGAATTCCACGACCGTCGTCCTCAACAGTTATACTATTTCCTTCGTTGATTGTGACTTTGATATTTTTACAAAAACCTGCCATTGCTTCGTCAATAGAGTTATCAACGACTTCATATACAAGATGATGAAGTCCTTTCTCGTTGACATCACCAATGTACATTGCAGGACGTTTTCGTACAGCTTCTAAGCCTTCTAATACTTGTATGCTGCTTCCGTCATAATTTTTGTTTTCTGCCATAAAATTATAGGTTGAGGAATTGTTTTTTACAAATTCATAAAGCATACAAATGTAGTGTTTTTTTTTGGAAATACAATGTTTTGTTTTTTCTTTTTTGTGAAATATTTTAGTAAAAAAAGAGGCTGGAAATTTTTCCAGCCTCTTTTTTTTATTTGATGTTTAAATCAATCAATTCGCCGTTGATTTTAACATTTTCAAATTTTAATTTTTCAGCACCAACTATTTTGTGTGGTGTTTTTACATTGTTGAATGAGCAATTTTTGAGAGTAACGCCGGTTACTTGTAATTTTTCAGCATTTTCAAATCCATCAATCCAAATGCCGTAACGACTTTTTTCGCTTGTTACGTTTTCCATAATGAAATTTTTTACAAGTGGCATGTGTGGACCTTTCATGACTTTTTCGTATTTCATTTCAACACGGAAAACGGCTTCGTCACAAACTCCTACCTTGATATTGCGAATAAAGAAGTTTTCAAGAATTCCTCCGCGAATCGGATTGCTTTTGATTCGAATGACGCGGTCAAGATTAGGACTATCCATATTACAATTTTCAACCCAAACGTTTTGAACGTTTCCTGAAATTTCACTACCTAAAACTACTCCTCCATGTCCATCTTTCATTTCGCAGTTGCGAACAACGATGTTTTTAGAAGGAATAGCTCGGCGTCGCCCGTCGTTGTTTTTTCCGGATTTGATGGCAATACAATCGTCTCCGGTGTCAAATTTACAATTTTCAATTAAAACAAATTGACAAGATTCAGGGTCGCAACCGTCATTATTTGGTCCATGGCTACTTACAGTAACGTCGCGAACAATTACGTTTTCGCAAATAAATGGGTGTAAACACCAGAATGGAGAATTGATAAGTGTAAATCCTTCGAGAAGTACATTTTGGCTATATTGTGGTTCGATAAAGCTAGGACGAAGACGATCTGCATAAGTCATGATACGACTTTGGAGAGGAACATTGTCAAAGTCCATTTTTTCAAGACGATTACGACCTCCGTTTTCTTTTGTTCCGTTCCATTCTTGACAAATTGTGCCTTCTTTGTATCCGTACTGTTTTTTCCCTTTCCAAGGCCACCAATTTTCTTTTGTTGCTTGTCCGTCAAGAGTCCCTTTTCCTGTGATGGCAATATTTTCGCATCCGTAGGCATAGATTAGAGGTCGATAATTGATACAATCCCAACCTTCCCAACAAGAGCGAACCATAGGCATATAGTCTTCTGGATTGGTTGAGAATCGAAGTGTTGCCCCATCTTCAAGGTGAAGGTTTACGTTGGACATTAATGTGATTGGTCCAGTGTAGAAAATTCCTTTTGGAATCAAAACGATTCCTCCTCCATTTTGGTGACAAGTTACAATTGCTTTATTGATTGCATTGTTTTTGTAGTCTTCGACTCCTTCTTTAGCTCCAAAATCAACAATATTGAATGTTTGTTTTTTAAATTTAGGTTCTTTAATGTTTTTTAGAACTGCTTTGACGTCTTTCCATGGTTTGTTGGTGATTTTAATTTCTTTGGCAAAAGACGTTAAAACGAAAGCACTTAATAAAGTGATTAGAATGAACTTTTTATTCATAGCGATTAAAAAATTAAGGGTTATGAAATTTATTTGAAACAAGAGGCTGCCTTTTCACTTAAAAGCGAAAGCCAGCCTCTTTATTTTATTGTTTATCAATAAAATTTTTTATAATTTAGGTCCTGCAGCAACTAAAGCTTTTCCTGCATCGTTACCTGTAAACTTAGTGAAGTTTTTAATGAAACGATCTGCTAAATCTTTAGCTTTTTCTTCCCATTGACAAGCACATTCGTAAGTGTCACGAGGATCTAAAATATTAGGATCTACACCTGGCAATGCTGTAGGTACTTCAAAGTCGAAGAATGGGATTTTTTTAGTTGGAGCAGAATTGATAGATCCATCAAGAATTGCATCGATAATTCCACGAGTGTCTTTGATAGAAATACGTTTTCCTGTACCGTTCCAACCTGTGTTTACTAAATATGCTTTAGCGCCAACTTTTTCCATTCTTTTTACCAATTCTTCTCCATATTTAGTTGGGTGAAGAGATAGGAATGCTGCACCGAAACAAGCAGAGAATGTAGGTGTTGGTTCTGTGATTCCACGTTCAGTTCCAGCTAATTTAGCTGTAAATCCTGACAAGAAGTAGTATTTAGTTTGTTCTGGTGTCAAGATAGAAACTGGAGGTAATACACCGAATGCATCAGCTGACAAGAAAATAACTTGTTGAGCGTGAGGTCCTTTTGAAGGAACTGCGATGTTGTTGATGTGGTTGATAGGGTAAGAAACACGAGTGTTTTCTGTTACGCTCTTATCAGCAAAATCAATTTTACCGTTAGCATCAACTGTTACGTTTTCAAGAAGAGCATTTCGTTTGATAGCGTTGTAGATATCTGGTTCGCTTTCTTTATCAAGGTTGATAACTTTAGCGTAGCAACCACCTTCGTAATTGAATACTCCTTCGTCGTCCCAACCGTGTTCGTCGTCTCCGATTAGTAAACGTTTTGGGTCTGTAGAAAGAGTTGTTTTTCCTGTTCCTGACAAACCGAAGAAGATAGCTGTGCTTGTTCCTTCTTTGTTTGTATTAGCAGAACAGTGCATAGAAGCGATTCCTCTCAATGGATTGTAGTAGTTCATCAAAGAGAAGATTCCTTTTTTCATCTCACCACCATACCAAGTGTTCAAGATGACTTGTTCTTTTGTTTTTAAGTTGAAAACAGTAGCTGTTTCAGAATTTAATCCTAATTCTTTGTAGTTGTCAACTTTAGCTTTTGCTGCATTGTAGCATACGAAATCAGGTTCGCCATAGTTAGCTAATTCTTCAGCTGTAGGACGAATGAACATGTTAGTAACGAAATGAGCTTGCCAAGCTACTTCCATGATGAAACGAACTTTCAAACGTGTAGCAGGGTTAGTTCCGCAGAATGTATCAACAACGAACAAACGTTTGCCAGAAAGTTGTTTAACGGCTTTAGCTTTAAGATCTGCCCATGCTTCGTCTGAACAAGGTTTGTTGTCGTTTTTGTATTCTTCAGATGTCCACCATACGCTGTCTTCGCTAGCTTCGTTTTTAACAAAGAATTTGTCCTTAGGAGAACGACCTGTATAAATACCTGTCATTACGTTTACAGTATCTAGTTCTGTAAGTTGACCTTTTTCAAAACCTTCTAAACCTTCTTTTGTTTCTTCTTGGTAAAGTACTTCGTAAGAAGGGTTGTGCAAAATTTCAACTGAATTGCAGATACCATACTTAGATAAGTCTAAATTAGCCATTTTGTTTTTTTAATGATTAGAAATGAGTTATTATTATTATTTTTTTACTACAAAAATAAATGTTGCAGAACATATTCTTGAGCGTACAAAGATAATTTTTTTATTTTATAAAACCAATTTTTGCAAAAAAATATTTATAAATGGATTTGTTAATAAATGGTTTTTATTTTTTATCATGAATTTGGGATAACAAGTTTGTAGCCTTTCCCATGAATGTTTATAATGCTGATTTGAGTGTCTTCTTTTAGTATTTTTCGGAGTTTTGTAATGTATACGTCCATTGAACGAGCGTTGAAATATCCGTCATCTCCCCAGATTTTTTTTAGAGCGTAGTTTCGTTCTAAGATGGCGTTTGCATTTGAAGCAAGGAGAATGAGTAGTTCGTTTTCTTTTGTTGTTAATTTTGAAATTTTTCCGTTGATTTCCAATGTTTGTTTTTGTGTATCAAAGGTGTATTTTCCTAATTGGTATTCGGTAATGATTTCTTTTGTTTGTCCTTTTACTCTGCGTATGATGGCGTCCATTCTGTAGAGAAGTTCTTCCATTGAGAATGGTTTTGTGATGTAATCGTCAGCTCCGATTTTGAATCCTTCTAAGATGTCTTCTTTGAGATCTTTGGCAGTAAGGAAGATGATTGGGATTGTTGGTTGGATTTTTTTTATTTGTGAAGCTAGTGAAAATCCGTCTAATTTTGGCATCATTACATCAAGAATGCAAATGTCGTATTTGTCTTTTACAAAGTGGGATAGTCCGGATTCTCCGTTAGAAAAGTGATCGACGTTTTTGCCTTTGGCTTGAAGATATTCGGTGAGGATACTTCCTAAGTTTTCGTCATCTTCGCATAGCATTATGTTTAATTTTTCCATAGGTATAAATTTTATTTTTCGTTTATATTCGTAGTGATAATAGGTATTTTAATGGTGAATTTTGAACCAATGCCTTCTTCGCTTATTACTTTGATTGTGCCTTTGTGTGCTTTGACGATTGATTTTACGTAAGGAAGTCCTAAGCCAAAGCCTTTTATGTTGTGAATATTTCCTGTTGGAACGCGATAGAATTTTTCAAAAATGTGTTTTAAGTGTTCTTTTTTTATTCCGATACCGTTGTCTCTTACCGACAAGAAGAGGTGTTCGTTTTTTATTTCGGTGGTTATTGTTACTACTAAAGGGACGTTTTTTTTGTATTTTTGTGCATTTTCGATAAAGTTATGAATCATGTTTGAGAAGTGCATTTCGTCTCCCATTATCCAGCAATCTTCTTTAGAGAGAAATGTTTCTATTTTTCCACCTTCGTTTTCTATTTTTAGAGAAAAAGATTTAACGACATTTTTTATTAATTCGTTGGCGTTGATTTCTTTTAAAGATATTCGTCGAGCAACATTTTCGTAAAGTGTTGTTTGTAGAATTTTATCCACGAGAAATTGCAAACGTTTGCTTTCTTCCACGATAATGTTTGTCATGTGGGTTATTCTCTCGGGTGTTTTGGGCACGGTTTTGTCTTGCAATAATTGTGCCGACAGAGAGATTGATGCTATAGGAGTTTTTAGTTCGTGGGTCATATTGTTGATGAAGTCGTTTTTCATCAATTTTAGTTTGTCTTGCCATAGCATGGAGAATAAGGTGAAACAAAACAAAATGAACAATATGATGGTCGTGATGAGAGCCGGAGTATAGAAGTC
Source organism: Paludibacteraceae bacterium (assembly GCA_017646805.1). Lineage (GTDB taxonomy): Bacteria > Bacteroidota > Bacteroidia > Bacteroidales > Paludibacteraceae > UBA4363. The sequence goes on from JAGCLW010000050.1 coordinate 11,001, forward strand.
TAAGGCTTTTTCAAATAAAGATTCTCGGTAAGGAAACCAAATGCGAAGGTAGAAGCTATTTGGATTTTTTTCTTTTAAGAAAAGTTTTTGACGAAAAGGAACAGGGAGGTTTTCGTCGTTACTTTTGTATGTGTTTTTTTGTTGGCGAGTAATATTTTTGGGATCGTAGTATAGTAATTTTGCGTCTTTTGTTTCTATTTGAAAATCAAATTCGTCTTCTATGCCGTTATATTGTAATGCTTGAGAAATGAGCGGGCGAAGGCTGTCTAATTCGATTCGTTCGTCAATTGTGAGATTTTCGGCCATTGTCATCCATTGATAAGCAATTTGGTCGAGGAGCATTTTGGAACTATAAAATCGTTCTTTGTATTGATTGTATAGTTGTTTGCTACTTTTTGTGATGTTTTTTTCTGTTTCTTTTATAGTGAAAGACGGGGTTGTAAAATTGTTGAATAAATTGATTGTGTCTCCGAATTGAATGTCATTTTCTAAAAGTAAAAATTCTTCTCCAAAAGTTTCTGCATAGTCATTTGACAGTTGATCTATATATCGTTTGATTTCGTCTTCTTCAATGCTTTCTGCCACAAATGTCATTGCTTGTGTAACATTTTGATTAAAGTTGTCTTCAAAAAAATCGTTTGTGCGATATAGATTCTGAATTTGCATGAGAATGAGGCTCACAAAAGAGAGACTCATGATGATTGCCAATATGACTATTCGTTTTTGTTTCAATGCTTTTAGTTTCCTCTTTTTATTACGCCTTTTATGATTGTGGTCATGTTGGGTTGTGTGAGATTTGCATTTTCTTGAACTTCTTCATGAGAGTTGATTTGGTCGCTTAATCCTTCGTTTGTGATTACAGAAAGAGCAAAAACTCTCATTCCACAGTGGTTTGCCACGATAACTTCGGGCACTGTACTCATGCCGACGGCATCGCCTCCAATGGTGTGAAAGTACCGATATTCTGCCGGAGTTTCAAATGTTGGTCCTTGATTTCCTACATATACACCTTGATGCAACGTGATTTGGTTTTCTTTTGCAATTTGAAGGGCAATTTTGCGAAATTCAGGATCGTAAGCACAACTCATATCGGGGAATCTTGGTCCGAAAAAGTCCATGTTTTTTCCTCGTAATGGGTGTTCCGGGAATAGATTGATGTGATCGGTTATCATCATGATGCTTCCTGTGCGGAATTGAGGGTTGATTCCTCCTGCGGCATTTGATACGATGAGATTTTTGATTCCTAACATTGACATTACTCGAATGGGGAATGTTACTTGTTGCATGGAATATCCTTCGTAGAAATGGAATCGACCTTTCATTGCTAAAACGTATTTTCCGGATAAATTCCCGAAAATTAATTCTCCGGCATGACCTTCTACGGTAGAAATCGGGAAGTTGGGAATTTCTTTGTATGGAATAGAAATGCTGTCGGTGATTGTTTCGGCCAAATTTCCTAATCCACTTCCTAAAATGATTGCAAAATCCGGAGTTTGTTTGATTTTATTTTTTAGAAATGAGGTTGTTTGTTGTATTTTTTCTAACATAGTCAAGTATTTGTTTTTTAAAATCTTTTTCTTTTTCAAAAAGAAATTTGATTTTGATTGGAATACAATAAAGGTTTTTTACGATTATTTCGGGAATGTTTGGAAGCGAAAGTAATCGGGCAGCATCTTTTTCTGTCGTTATCAAAAGTTTGTTTGCAGAGTTGATGTTTTCAAATTTTTCCGCAATGGTATTCAAGTCAATTGCTGTAAATTTGTAGTGATCTTCGTATTGAAGAGAAGTTAGAGAATTTGAATTTGCACGAAGAAAATCTGCAAGTTCGTTTTGAGATGCAATGCCGGTGAATAGAAGAATGTCAGGATTTTTTGTTGTTAAATCTTTTATTTCGAGTTGTTCTATTTCTGCGTTATCAAATACGGGATAGAGTGTTTTGTATTCGTAGGTTGTGAAGTATAATGTTTGATAAGGTCGAAGATCAAGATCTTTTGTGATGATTCTATAATCGATAGGTTTTGCGTCTATAGGACATTTTGTGACAATGACAATGTTTGCTCGATCTTTGTTGTGTGCAGGCTCGCGAAGATTTCCATAAGGAAGCATTTTGTCTTTTGTGATGGGTCTGTTGTAATCGATTAACAGAATGTTAATTCCGGGAGAGACATATCTGTGTTGATATGCGTCATCTAAAATGATTGCGTTAAGATCCGGTCCGAATTCTTTTTTTAATAAAGTCTCAATTCCATGACAACGATTGTTGTCAACGGCAATTTTGACTTTTGGAAATTTTAAAAACATTTGATATGGTTCGTCTCCGATGTTTTGGCTGTTAGATTGTTCGTTTGCCAAATAAAATCCTTTTGTTCCTCTTTTGTATCCACGAGATAACATTGCGACTTTTACTTCTTCAGAAAGTGTTTGAAGAAGTAATTCTGTGTGTGGAGTTTTGCCTGTTCCTCCAACGGTAATGTTGCCTACGGAAATGATTGGAATTCTAAATTTTTGAGAAGAAAGAATTCCTGAGTCAAAGAGAAAATTTCGTAATTCAACTATGAGTCCATAGAAGAAAGAGAGTGGGTAAGTGATGAATTTTAATTTTTGACGAGTCATGTTTTTTTTGCTAATAAAAAGATGTTGACCTTAAATCACAAAATTAAGGATTATAATCGATATTGCAAACTTTTTATTGAAAATAAAAGGTCTATAGGCTGTATAACATAAATTTTAGTACCTTTGCCAAAATAAAAAAATAGGACGAAAATGGGAAAACTTAATGTATTGTTTAAGGAAACAGCGATTTATGGACTAAGTAGTATTTTGGGACGATTCCTAAATTGGTGTCTTGTGCCGATGTATACTTATGTGTTGGCATCGGCAAGTGAGTATGGGATTGTTACGAATTTGTATGCTTGGACGGCTCTTTTGCTTGTTATTCTTACTTATGGAATGGAGACTGGTTTTTTTCGTTTTGTGAATAATGAAAACGAAGAGACGAAGGCAAAGACGGTTTATGGGACAACGTTGTTTTCTGTTTTTTCTACGAATTGTTTGTTTATTCTTTTGGGTTG
>JAGCLW010000008.1 GCA_017646805.1 Paludibacteraceae bacterium
AATTCCTCGGGCACTTTCTATTTTTGAAAATTTCCCTTTTTGGCAAGCACTTTTTTCAAATGTTGATATAGAGGTGGTTTTGAGTAGTGTTTCTTCTTCAAAATTGTATGAAAAAGGAGCCGGATCCATCATGAGCGATAATATTTGTTTTCCGGCAAAATTGTCTCATGGTCATGTCGTTGATTTGATTGAAAAAGGTGTTGATCGTATTTTTTATCCATTTGTTCTTTTTGAACAAAAAGAATTCAAACATTCGCACAATTGTTACAATTGTCCTATCGTGACCGGTTATTCAGAAGTGCTGAAAAATATCAACACTTCGGTTCCTTTTGATGCTCCGGCATTTAATTTTAATGATAAAAAACTGACGACGAAGGCTTGTGTTGAATATCTTGTCTCGTTGGGAATAAAACGTGCGATTGCATTAAATGCTGTGAAAGAAGCATTTGAAGCTCAACGGCGATATAAAAATGATATTTTGACTGAAAATAATCGCATTTATCTTAAAGCACGACAATCGCACACACCGGTGATTTTGCTCGCAGGGCATCCTTATCATGCCGATTTGCTTGTTCATCAAAAGATTTCTGATATTTTGTCCGATTTGGGAGTGGCGGTTATCAATGAAGAAATTGCGGTGGATAACGAGTCAAAAGTTTTTTGCGATGAATATTTTACTATTTCGCAATGGGAATATCCAAATCGAATTTTGCAAGCTGCGGCATGGGTGAAAAATCAAGATGAAAACGTTTATATGGTTCAAACAAATTCTTTTGGTTGTGGTCCTGACGCAATTATTGTTGATGAAATCAAAGAATTGTTGAAGCGAAATAATCGTAGCCATACGTTGATTCGTATTGATGAAATTGCAAGTACGGGTTCGATTAAGTTGCGATTGCGTTCGCTTGTAGAGTCAATTCGTTTAAAAGCACAAAAATCTCTCAACAAACCAAATCTTTTGTTTCAAACAACGACTCCTTTTGGTTTAGCGGATAAAAATAAAACTATTTTGGCTCCTTGGTTTGGCGATTTTTATTCTCCATATATTTCATTTTTGGCAGAAAAATGTGGCTATAAAATAATTAATTTGCCAAAAACGAGTAGAGAAACGCTTGATGTCGCTTTGCGAGTAATGAATAATGAGATTTGTTATCCGGCACTTTGTGTTGTTGGCGATTTGATTGCCGCAGTGGAAAGTGGAAATTATGATCTTAATAACATCGCTCTTGGAATTACGCAAACCGGTGGGCAATGTAGAGCAACCAATTATGTGGCTTCAATTAAGCGAGCTCTTGTCAATCAAGGATATACGGATATTCCGGTGGTGACAATTGCCGTCAGTGCAAGTGCAATCAATGAGCAACCGGGATTTAATTTTGATGTGAAAAAAATTATTTTTTCTGTATTACATATCTTGTCTTTTGCCGACGCATTGTCAAGATTGTATTACGCAACAGTCAGTCGGGAAATAGAAAAAGGAACATCGAATAGATTGCGAGATGAATTTATTGAGCGAAGTCTTGAATTGCTCAAAGCAGGAAAAAAATCAAAATTGTTGTCGCTTCTTAATCAAGCTGTAGAGGCGTTTAATGCTGTGGAAGTGACTTCAAAACCCGTAAAAACAGTCGGAATTATTGGTGAAATTTATGTGAAATACAATTCGTTCGGCAATTACGGAATTATTGATTATCTCATTTCGCAAGGAGTAGAAGTTGTAGTGCCTCCGGCAACCAACTTTTTTACGCAAGGATTTGTCAATGCAGAAGCAAAACAAGAGCAATTCATCAATCCGAAATCGAATTTTAGTTTGCTTTCTCGTATGGTCGAAAAATTTATTTCTTCTTTTTCGGCAAAATATGAAGAACCACTGAAAAAGTTTGTTCGTTATCGTCCGGTAGAATCTGTGCGTGAAGAAGCAAAATTGGCATCTCAATCGGTTAATTTGCTCAATCAATATGGAGAAGGTTGGCTTATTCCGGGAGAAATTGCAGGTTTTGCTCATCAAGGAATCAAGGATATTGTTTGTATTCAGCCGTTTGGTTGTATTGCAAATCATGTGGTAGGAAAAGGGATTGAGAAAAAAATGAAAACACAATATCCGGATATCAACTTATTATTTCTTGATTTTGATTACGGAACTTCGGAAGTTAATGTGCATAATCGATTACAATTTTTAATCAATGAATAATAATCGAAAAAGACGTCTTGAAAAGGACGTCTTTTTTTTGTTAAGACAAATAAAAAAAGTTTTTTGAAAAAAAAACGTTATTTTTGTCAATATTTGATTTTTCTTTTAAAACATTTTTCTTAAAAAAGATTCTAATAAAAACGAACCAATTTTAACATAGTAAGATTATAAAATCATTTGCTAACTATTCGGTAACATTCTGAAACCTAGGAAATTTTAGAAATAAAAACAACGCCGAGAATAAGTCAGTCAAATGCTTGCGTTTTTTTTACGTGGGCTTGGCTTATCTGGTGTTGTGGGCAATCCTAGGGCCTCAGAATGTGGATAATGTTGAGTCCACATTTTTTTGTGCCCATTGGAAAAGTTCCACAAAAATTCCGATAAAAGGCAAACGTATAAAAAGAACGTAGAGTATGGAAGAATTTCATATTGGGCATCTCATACGCAAAGAGTTACGCCGACAAGAAAAAACCAACCGTTGGTTTGCCGAACAAATCAATGTAAATCCTCGCACGGTAAACAAAATTTTTCAGAAAACAATGATTGATACGCAACAATTGATGCAAATTTCTCGTTGTTTGAATACCGACTTTTTCCGTTATTATTCCGATTTGCTTAAATGACGATCGCCCGATGTGGGCAGTCGCCTGATGTGGGCAATGAATTAGGTGATGTTATAAATTTTTGTAACGTATCTTCGTCTCATTATTTTTTTTAATTTGATTAAAACTAAAATTAAAATATATAGAATTATGAATAGAAGAAAGTTGTATTTGATCGCAATGTTGTTTGCTACATTGGGTTTTGTATCTTGTGAGGAAAAAGAGGTTTTGACATGTCCGACGGGCGTCGAAAATGGTTATGAATGGGTTGATCTTGGTTTGCCAAGTGGATTGAAATGGGCGAATCATAACATCGGAGCCACAAAACCGGAAGAATCCGGACTTCTTTTTGCTTGGGGAGAAACTTCGTCAAAAGAAATGTTTGATTGGGAAGGATATAAATATTGTGATGTTGAATTTGCTATAGAGAAAGATTCGATAAAAAAAATATCTAATCCTCTTTGGTGTGGAATTAAGAAGTATCATGTTGATGATGGTGTATATTCAGATTCTTCTATACCTGGTTTTGATAAAGATTATAAATATAAACATATTTATTGGTATGATCAGGCAGATAAAGATAAGTTTAATTTTACCGGAGACAGTATAACTGTTCTTGATCCTGAAGACGATGCGGCAATTGCAAATATGGGAGAAAATTGGCGAATGCCAACAGTGGAAGAAATGGAAGAACTTCGGGTTGAATGTACTTGGGAATGGACAGAACGAAATGGAGTGAAAGGTTATAAGGTGAAAGGAAAGAATGGTAATTTTATTTTTTTACCTGCGATAGGATTTAAGATGGGAGGCGAAATGGTTGATGCCGGAAAAGGCGGATATTATTGGTCAAATTCGCTTTCGGGAAAAACAAAATTTGCAAGCAGTTTTTATTTTTGTTCGGATCGACGCTCTGCTTCGACAGAGGCTGATCGTTGCAATGGTCGACCTATTAGAGCGGTTTGTCCGTAAGAGAAAAAGAGTCATACTATTTTCATTATAATAAAAACGTTTGTGGTGGAATTTTTCACTACATAAATAAAGATGCGATATTGGGATTTTCTGTGTGATAAATTTAAAGTACAAGAAAATTATCAAATGCAAATAAAGACGTCTCAATGTGGCATCTCTTTTTTTTTGATGATTTTGAAAAAAGTTTTATCTTTGTCTCAATTTTACAAAAAAAACGAAAAATAAATT
>JAGCLW010000051.1 GCA_017646805.1 Paludibacteraceae bacterium
AAGCAAAAAAATAAAAAAATAAAAATTTGTGTTTCATTTTGTATTTCTATAAAAATTTCATTTCAAAAATTGATTCCTTCAAACGAAAAAAAGTATTAAAATCATCGCACAAAGATATAAAAAAGATTTGTATCTTTGCAAAGTTTATTTCAGTTTAAAACTGACTTATAAAATCATTTATTTAAACCTATATTTATTCACAATGTACACTTTTGTTCTTGCAATTTTTTGTCTTGTTTTAGGCTATTTTATATATGGTCGTTTTGTAGAAAAAACTTTTGGCGTGGATTCCAAACGAGAAACTCCTTGTTTCACGATGAACGATGGTGTGGATTACATTCCAATGCCAACATGGAAAATCTTTTTGATTCAATTCCTCAACATTGCAGGGACAGGACCAATTTTCGGTGCAATCATGGGAATTTTATTTGGACCGGCAGCATTTCTTTGGATTGTGTTTGGTTGTATTTTTGCCGGAGCCGTACACGATTTTCTATCTGCAATGATTTCTATACGAGAAAATGGAGCAAGTCTGCCGGAATTTATCGGTAAAGAATTAGGACCAATCGCAAAATTTGCTCTTCGCATTTTCACCATGATACTGATGATTATGGTTGGTGCGGTTTTCGTAAAAACGCCTGCCGATCTGCTTGCCAACCTAATGTCTGGAAGTGAATTTTGGGGCAATCCGATTGTTTGGTGTGGAATTGTATTTGCTTACTACATTTTAGCAACATTATTACCTATCGATGCTCTTATCGGACGAATCTATCCCGTTTTCGGAATGGCACTATTGATTATGGCAATTGGAGTCTTTTTCGGCATTTTTATACACGATGGACAAATTCCTGAAATCACGTCTAACATCACAAATCTTCATCCTAGGGAATTGCCTATTTTCCCAATGATGTTTATTTCCATCGCATGTGGTGCAATTAGCGGATTTCATGCTACGCAAAGTCCAATGATGGGACGTTGTTTGAAAAATGAAAAATATGCCCGACCTATTTTTTACGGAGCAATGATCACAGAAGGTCTTGTTGCTCTCATTTGGGCTGCTGCGGCAATTAAATTCGGTGATTCGTTAGAAGGAACAGGAACAGCCTACGAAAAACTATCAGCCTACATGGTCAATGGTGGACCGGCAGCCGTAGTAAATGCTATTTGCAACAATTGGATTGGAACTCTCGGAGCTACGCTTGCAATATTAGGAGTTGTTGCCGCACCAATCACATCCGGCGACACAGCCTTACGTTCGGCTCGTTTAATGTTTGCAGAAATGCTCAATATCAACCAACAAAACCTAATCAAGCGATTACTCGTATCGCTTCCTATTTTCATTGCATCCGGAGCACTTATGCTTTTCAATTTTGACGTACTTTGGCGTTATTTTTCGTGGTTTAATCAAACATTAAGCATTTTCACTCTCTGGGCAATAACCGTTTGGATGGTTCGCAATGGAAGAAATCATTATTGGATTTCAATGATACCGGCATTATGGATGACAATGGTTTGTATGACTTACATCGTCATCGCTCCGGAAGGATTGGGACTTCCTCACATTTATGGTTACGGATTTGGACTATTGATGGTTTCTATTTGTTTAACTCTATTTATTAGATGGAAAAAACAATTGTCGAATCCATCTCTTCCAAAAATTTAAACAAAAAAACATGAAAAAACATTTTCTTTTCATAATATTCATTGGAATTATAACAACATTCTCTGCTTGCGACTCTTCAACGCCAAAACCTTACGGATATTTTCGGATTGAACTTCCTCAACCCGAATACAAGACTTTTGACAGCATTTATCCTCCTTGCGTCATGCAAATTTCTTCATCGTCAAAAGTAGTCAATCGCAAATCCAAAGACAAACAAAACGATTGGATTGATATTGCTTATCCTCAATTTAATGGTCGCATTCATTGTAGTTATTCTGCAATCAACAACAATTTTCGCCAATTAAGCGAAGATAGTCGCAATTTAGTATACAAACCTCATCATTTGAGAGCTGATGCCATTGTGGAATATCCTTTTGAAAATCCGGAAACCAAAGTCTATGGTATTCTTTACGAAATAACGGGAAATGCCGCTTCGCCTTACCAATTTATTGTAACCGACAGCACGAAACATTTTCTTCGTGGAGCACTCTATTTTGAAGCTTCGCCCAATGCAGATTCGATTTATCCTGTGGCACAATTTGTCAAAACCGACCTTCAACATCTTATAGAAACATTGACATGGAAATAAAAATTTGCAAAATAAACTCCAATTACGAAAATATTGCAAAAAAACATTTCTCTAAATATGTTGATGATCCTCACTTCAATAGTTTGAAAAACAAAAAACGAATTTGCGAATTTTGGAATACGATTTCTATTTTAGAAGATTTGCTTCAAACCGAACATTTTCTTCTAAAACATCATGAAAACGGAGCTCCATATTTAGAAAATTCCTCAAAACACATCAGCATCTCTCATTCCAAAAATTATATCGCTGTTGCAATTCATCAAACGGCTATCGGAATTGATTTGGAATGCGAAAAAGAAAGAACTTTACGTTTGAGTAAGTTTTTTTTAAACGAAGAAGAATTACGTTGGATTAGAAATGACGATAAAAGATGTACCATGATGTGGTGTGCCAAAGAAGCCATTTATAAAATTCACCAAGAATCTTGTTTCAATTTTCAAACGACAATAGCGATTTTTGAAACGGAGACAAATCATTTTGTCGGGAAAGTAAAAGAGAAAGATTTTTATAACTTAACATTCAAAAACACAGACGATTATATCTTTTGTATCGCCACAAAAAAACAATCATGAATTACACTTTATACGACACCATAAAACAAGGAAGTTTACAAAGAAAAAAATTCTTTGCAGCGTTGGTTGATCCAGACAAATTCAACGAAGAAAAAATAAAAAAAATCATTTCTCTTCGTCCTGATTTCATTTTGGTTGGAGGAAGTTTGATTCAAAACACAATTGAAAAAACAATCGAAAACATCAAATCGCTTACAAAAGAAATTCCAATCATTCTATTTCCCGGCAATTACAATCAATTGTCAAACCAAGCAGATGCGATTTTGTTTCTCTCGCTCATTTCCGGTCGCAATCCCGAATTTTTAATCGGTCAACACGTTGTCGCAGCTCCTTTGCTCAAACAATCTTCGTTGGAAATTATTCCAACCGGATACATTCTCATTGATGGAGGAAAATGCACAAGTGTTCAGTACATGAGCAATACAATGCCAATCCCGGCAGACAAAACAGACATTATCATTTCTACCGCTATTGCAGGCGAAATGCTCGGACTCAAACTGATTTATTTAGAAGCCGGAAGCGGTGCAATGACAGCCATTTCCCCAAACATTATTCAAGCCGTACGAAATGCTATTGATATTCCAATTATTGTTGGTGGTGGATTACGAAATCGGGAAGATGTAGAAAAAGCATGGAATGCCGGAGCAGATATTGTCGTTGTCGGTTCTGCATTAGAATAAAAAAAGGGGAAATAATTATTTCCCCTTTTTTTATCACCAAACCGACAAATATCGCTCTCCGGTATCTGGCAAAATGACAACAATATTTTTATCTTTATACATCTCTTGCTGAGCAAGTTGAATAGCAACAGACATTGCCGCTCCGGAAGAAATTCCAACAAAAACGCCCTCTTTTTTCATCAATATTTTTGCCATCGAAAACGCATCTTCATCTTTTGCCGTAAGCACTTTATCCACGACCGATGAATTATACGTTTTAGGAACAAAATTAGCTCCTATTCCTTGTATTTTGTGTGTTCCACTAATGCCTTTCGTCAAAAGCGGAGAAGATTCGGGTTCCACACCAACAATTTCCACATTCGGATTGTATCGTTTGAGCGTAATTGCCGTTCCACTAATAGTGCCACCTGTTCCGATTGTTGCGACCAACACATCAACTTTTCCCGCCATGTCATTCCAAATTTCCTCTCCTGTTGTCAATTCATGAATTTTCGGATTTGACGCATTTTCAAATTGTTGTAAAATAACCGAATTAGGAATTTCATTTTTCAATTCTTCCGCACGACGCAAAGCTCCCGCCATTCCTTCCGCTGCCGGAGTTAACTCAAGTTTTGCTCCCATCGAAATCAATAATTGACGACGCTCAACAGACATGGATTCGGGCATAGTCAAAATAAGATTATATCCTTTCACGGCACAAATCAATGCCAATCCGACTCCTGTATTTCCGCTTGTTGGTTCAATAATCGTTGCTCCGGAGACAATCAATCCTCGCTTTTCTGCATCAAGAATCATATTCAAAGCCACACGATCTTTAATGCTTCCGGCCGGATTGAATCGTTCTAATTTAGCAAAAATATTTGCCCCAAAACCAAAGTCTTTTTTCATTGCATTGAGTTGCAATAATGGTGTATGACCAATCAATTCAAGAATAGAAGAATAAATCATAATTTTTGTAAAAAATATATTTTACCTCAAAATTTTAATTTTCGATGCCAAAAAAATTCCCGGCAAAGTACAAATACAAATCCAAATAAAAAAGTCGGTATAACCGAGACTTTCTTGTATATATCCGGCAAACATTCCCGGAATCATCATTCCAAGAGCCATTATTCCCGTTCCAATTGCATAATGTGCCGTTTTGAATTCACCGTCGGACAATTGAATCAAATACAACGTAAATGCAGTGAATCCAAATCCATATCCCAATTGTTCTATTCCCACGCAAAAGGCAATCAACGCAAATGACTGAGGTTGAACCATTGCCAAATATACGTAAACCAAATTTGGCAAATTCATGGCAAGAACCATCGGCCACAAACAACGTTTCAGTCCATAACGACTTGCCAAAACGCCACCAACAATTCCGCCAACCAAAAGAGCGACAACTCCTATTGTTCCATAAATCAATCCGACTTGTTCGGTAGATAATGCCAACCCTCCGACATCAAAATTATCTAATAAAAACGGAGATGCGATCTTTGCCAATTGAGCTTCTCCCAATAGATACAATAACAAAAAAGAAAGCGACGTGATTATCCCTTTTTTTTGAAAAAAAGAAACAAAAAGTTCTCGAATTTTGGATAGCGGTTGTTTTACATCTAAATCAGATTTTGGCAAAACAAAAAAATGATACAAAGACAACACTATAAAAATTCCGGCTGCCAACAAAAACGTGATACTCCACGCAATACGAATATCATAATATTTTGACAACAATCCCGCTACCATCACCATCAATCCTTGTCCGGTAATCATTGCCACACGATAAAACGTATTTCGGATTCCCACATAAAAAGATTGTTTTTCATCTGACAATGCCAACATATAAAAACCATCGGCAGCCACGTCATGAGTGGCAGACGAAAAGGCAAGCAACCAAAATAACGCAAGCGTAATTTGGAAAAAATTCGTTGTCGGAATCGTGAATGCAATGGCAGCCAATCCGGCACCAATAAGCAATTGCATTGAAAGAATCCAAAAACGTTTTTTCTGCAATAAATCAACAAAAGGACTCCAAAGAGGTTTTATTACCCAAGGCAAATAAAGCCATGATGTATAAAAGGCAATTTCAGCATTTGACACGCCCAAATTCTTATACAAAATCACCGAAACCGTCATGACCAAAACATACGGAAGACCTTCGGCAAAATACAAGGTTGGAACCCAAAAAGATGGATTATTCTGTTTCATATACGAAAAAAAAAAATAGACGTACATTTTTGATATTGTACGTCTACAAAAAAAATTTATTTTGCAACAAATTTCAATATCGGACTACCTTTTGTCATCAAATACAGTGTATCGCCTTCAATTTTGTATTGATCTACACTATTCAATTTTGCGGAAAACAAATCTTCAACCACCATGTCTGCACACATTCGACGCGTTCCTCCTAATTCCAAACGAATAGAATTTTCAGATTTCAACTCATAAGAACCAAGCATTTGATTGCAACCAAAATTTCCTGCAACACGATTTTCTTCGGTCAAAAATTCAATATACGGCTCACTTTCTGCTTCAATCGCTTGATTATTTTCTATTTGAACAAGTGTCCAATGTTGATTTTGAAGAGGTTTATTTGACGAATTTGTTACTGATTTACAAGAAAATAGACTTAACACAATAACAAATGAAAATAATAATAATAATTGCTTTTTCATATCTTTCTTTTTTTTAATTCAAACACAAAGATACATTTTTTTTGATTTTAAGAAAAAAAAAGACGCCATAAAAAATAGCGTCTCTTTTACTAAAAAAATGTCACTAAACATTATCTTCGATATTCCAAACAAAGGCACGAACACCAACTTCTTCGTTTCGTTTATCCAATTTATGAATCGTACGAAGCAATTCATCGACTCTATCATCATCAACCATTGTTATGACTGCAGAATTCATTTCCGGCCAAGTATGTGTTCCTCGTCGAGGTTCTCCGGAATAAGTTCCTCGCCCTTGTACTTCTTCAAAAAAAGTAAATCCTGATATTTTCAACTCATCAAGCATGTACTCGACGCGTTCTGTATTGGATTGATTGAAAACAATAAATACGGCTTTCATAAACGTTTTTTTGTATTTAAAATTCAGAATAAAACAATGAAGAAAAATGAAAGAAAACTAATAATCAACAAAAAATCATTATTTTGACAAAACCCCTAATGTCTTTATTCTTCTACCTCCTCATCGTTTTACTCTGAATTGATATAATTAAAATTTTATTCTTTATTTTGTTGTTTCATGCGATCTTCGTCAAGCGTATCCGGCATATCAAGGAATATGAAGTTCTTACGCGTTTCGGCGGCTTTATCGCGTTCTCCTCTACGAGACATCAATGAATAAAGAACCGGAACAAGAATCAATGTAAGAATCGTCGAAACCAAAATACCTCCAATCACAACAACTCCCATCGGAACCCACATTTCGGAACCAGAACCTGTACTCAACGCCATTGGCAACATTCCGAGAAGTGTTGTAAAGGCAGTCATCAATACCGGACGAAGACGACTTTCTCCTGAAAGTGCAATTGCCTCATTTAATTCATGACCACGATCTCGCATCAAATTGATATAATCGACAAGTACGATACCATTTTTCACCACAATACCGACAAGAAGAATTGCTCCAAGAGCTCCAATCACATCAAAGTTTGTTCCCGTAATCCAAAGTGCCAAAATCACTCCAGAAAATGCGAACGGAACTGTCATCATGATAATAAACGGTTTAGACAAAGATTCAAATTGAGAAGCCATCACCACAAACACAAGCATCACGATCAGAGCCAAAAGAAGACCCATATCAGCAAAGGTTTCTTGTTGATCTTCATAAGCACCACCGACATTGATAATCACTCCCGGAGGAACATCCATTTTATCAATTTTATTTTGAATCTGAACGGCAAGTTCTCCAAGTGAAATATTTACAGGCGTAACACTGAGTGTTGCAACACGTTCACGACGTTTACGCTCAATTTCTGGAGGACACCAATATTCTTTAATTGTGGCCAACTCTTTAAGTTTGATATTTTTTCCGTAAGGTGTTGTAAGAGTAAGTTCTTCTATACCGGAAATCGTATTACGATGTTCCTCAGCCAAACGAACAATAATATCATATTCTTCTCCATCTTCTTTCAAATAGCCGGCAGCCATACCATTCACACGGTTTCTAACATACATAGAAACTGCACTTTCTGTAAGTCCATTCAATGCCAATTTTTCTTTATCAAAAATAATTTGAAGTTCTGCACGGTCTTCTTCTCGACTGTTTACGATGTCTCTCGCTCCTGGCATTTCTTTCAATATATTTTTAATATCTTCGGCTACTTTATTTGTTTCTTCAAAATTGTATCCATAAATTTCAATTTCCACATTGCTGTTAGAAGCGGCACCTCCGGAGGTTGAAACTTCATAATTGATAATTTCCGGATGAGTATCAAATTCTTTACGAATTTCTTCGGCAATAACAAAAATTGATCGTTCACGTTCGTCTTTCTTCGTACAACGAACATTCATACTGATTTTGTTGTTTGAAGAAGCCGACATCATTGAAGCAATATTCGCTTCGTCTGAAGATCCTGTCGAACTCGAAATCAACAAGATTTCCGGTGCAATCTCATTCATTCGTTTTTCTATCTTACGAGCAAATGCTGCCGTTTCTTCCACTCTTGTACCTCGTTGAAGTTCAATTGTAACCGACATACGATTGTTGTCTTGCTCTGCCATAAAGTCAGAACCAATTTGACCCGTAACGGCAGGAATAAGAGACAGACAGAAAATAACGATTATTGCAAGCAATGTTTTCTTTGGATGATTTAGACAAACGCGAAGAGCATTTGCATAGAATCTATCCACTTTATCCAACAATGGAATTACTCGACGAACATACCAGTTTTCTTGACCTTCGTCAACTTTTTCAATTCCTTTTTCTCCTACTCTAACTCGTTGTGCTTTCAACAATTTAGATGACAACATCGGAGTAAGCGAAATGGCGATAATTGTAGATGTACAACAAGTAATTGTCACAATCCAACCTAATTCTTTGAACAAGATTCCGGCTTGACCACCAAGCATTGTTAATGGCATAAACACAGCGACAATCACAAGCGTTGTTGCAATTACGGAAACCCACACCTCGTTTGTTGCATAAATTGCCGCTTCTCGAGGATTTGATCCTCGATCCACATGTCTGGTAATATTTTCCAACACAACAATCGCATCATCGACCACCATACCAATAGCAACGGTAAGCGAACAAAGAGAAATGATATTGATTGAACTATCGGCTACCAATAAGTATATAAATGCAACGACAAGTGAAATTGGAATTGTCAACGAAATAATTAACGTTGCACGCCAACGACCAAGGAAAAACAATACCACAAGAACGACAAACAACAACGCATAACCAATAGATTCGGCAAGAGAAGCAATTGCATCTTCAATATCTTCCGATTGGTCATAAATCATTTGAAGTTTAATATCCGGAGGAAGAGTTTTTGCAACCTTCTCAATTCCTTTTTTCACATCTGTTGCCACTTGCACTGTATTCGCTCCGGTTTGTTTCATAACAACGAGACGAACCCCATCTTTACCGTTGATTTTTTCTTCAAGAGTAAAGTCTTTTATCGTATCTTTTACAGTGGCAATATCTCTTACAAAAACAGCTCTTCCCGCATCTACTTTTACAACAATATCATTTATTTCCGAACTTTCAACATACTCTCCTTCTACACGAAGTTGATATTGTTCTTTTCCCATCTTCACCGATCCTGAAGCCAAATTCAAGTTGTTTCCTGCAACGGCTTGACCAACGGTTTCGAGAGTTAAATTATAAGAATCAAGTTTTTTAGGATCTATGTCCACATATACAAAACGCTCCGGAGCTCCGGAAAGAGCAAGATTCCCAATTCCATCAATACGATTCAATTCATTGATGACTTGATCATTCAAAATCTTATCCAATCCCGGATACGACTCTTCTGCCGTAATTGCGTATTGCATGATTGGCATCATGCTCGTAGAAAACTTAAAGATAAACGGACGTGTACATTCATCTGGAAGATCGTCATAAACCATATCAATGTACGAACGAATATCATTAATTGCCTCATCAAGATCCAATCCCCACTCAAACTCAAGCATGACGAGAGATATATTATCTTTTGATGTAGAAGTAATTTCTTTCAGTCCATCAACCGAGTTTAGGTTGTTTTCCAAAATTTTTGTAACATTCGTTTCTACCTCACTCGCATTTGCACCAGGATAAGCTGTCATCACCGACACATAAGGAGCCTCAATCTCTGGCAATTGATCTATAGGCAATTTTTGTAAAGAAAACAAACCTAAAATAAACACCGCAACAAAAATCAATGCACACGTAATAGGTTTGTTTATCGCAGATTTATAAATACTCATTATTAGTTACACATTAAAAATGAGACACTAAAAAAATTATTTATTCACATTCAATTTCACACCATCTACAAGACGTGCTTGACCAACACTGATAATTTCATCTCCGGCTTGAATTGAATCGGAAATAATCTCTTGAAGATCATCTACGCGTTGTCCTAATTCTACATCTACGCGTTTTGCATAACCTCCTTTATTAAGGAATACATAACGATTATTTGCTCCTTGAAGTTTCAAAATTGTTTGATATGGAACCATAATCGTATTTACTTTTCCAAGAGAAATTGTTGTATATCCAAACATTCCCGGACGAAGACGTTCTTTCGCATTTGGAATAACTACTTTCACTTGGAAATTATGTGTAGAATTATCGATCGTTGGATAAACGACTTCTACAGATCCTTTGAATTTTTCTCCAGGATAAATTTCTGTTTCAATTTCCACTTCCATTCCTTCGTTAATCAAAGGGAAATATGATTCAGGAATACTCAAAATAGCTTTCAATTTGTTTATTTGAGTCACGACCACAATTGGAGCTCCCGTAAATAATTCGCCATCTTCGTATGATTTTGCGGCAACGACACCATTTATCGGAGATTTTACAAATGTATTCGTCTTCAAAAATTCAAGATTTTCTTTCGTTTGATCGTATGAAAGTTTTATTTGATCATAATTTTGTTGACTGACGCTACCCGTCTCACGAAGAGCTTTCATGCGTTCCAACTCAACTTTCAAATTGCCATACGTCAATTTTGTTGTGTTGTATTGCGTTTGATCCATACGAACAAGGTCTGAACCTCGATTTACGCGATCTCCGATTTCAACATAAATATGTTCGATTTTTCCTTGTACAGAAGGAGAAATCTTCACCGTTTCATAACCTTCAAGATTTGTAGAAAGACGAAGTTGGCGATCGATTTCTTTCTTTTCCAACTTCAACACTTTCACTTCTTCAACACGAGGTTCTTCTTGAACAGCTACATCTGTAGCTGATTGTTTTCCACAACCTACCATCATAGAAGAAAAACAAACTAAGCAAATTAGAGATTTAAATTTCATCTTTTATATCGTTTTTTTTTTGATTATTTATTCAAAAGTAATTGAAGTTCAACGTGAGCATTGACAAGCTCTGTGAGAGCACTTACATAATTGGTTTGTGCATTGATAAGATTGGTATTGGCTTGCGTAAGATCGAGAGCCGAAGCCGTTCCATATTTAAATTTTTGAGAAGTCGATTTGAATACTCGCTCTACCACTTCCCAGTTTTTTTGTTGCACTTTAAAATTTTCGTAAGCCGAATTAAGATTAAAACGCAATTGAGAATTTTGAATCATCAATTGCTCCGTTGTTTGTTGTTTTGTATTCAACATTTTCTCATATTCCGTTTTTGCCGCACGAACTTTATTGAATCGTTGTCCTGAAGAAAAAATCGGCATCGAAACCGAAACTCCGACCGAATGAGGAGGAGTCATATTAAATCCTTCATCTCCAAACGTTTGTTGATTATAATATTGATAAAACGCAGCCAATTGCGGACCATATTCCCACTCCGCAAGTCGAATTTGTTTTTTTGTTAATTCAGTTTGTTTTTCAAGCAATTGATAATCGTGATTTCGACGAATATCAAATGGTTCGTTCAACAATTCCAATTGCTTTTCCGCATTCACCAAATCATCTAACGTATTTTTCAATGCAATCGGTTGATCAAATGGAACGCCAAGAATTACTTTAAGAGAATTGCGAAGCAACTCTAATCCTCGCTCCGTTTGATTGATTACATTTTGCATTGAAGCCACTTGAACAAGCAATTGATCGGCATCCGTCTCTTCACTTACTCCAACTCTAACTGCCTCAACAGTAGATTCATAAAGCGTTTCAATGTTTTTCTTATTATCATTAAGCAAATTCAACGTCACTTCCGTAAGAAGAATTTGCATATACGTTTTTGTCACATTGGCTTTGATATCTTTTGCCGTCTTTTTAGCATTGATTTCTGCCAAACGCATACCATCTGTTCCAAGCATTGCACCAACTATTTGTTGCCCGCTCAAAGCAATCGACGCTTGAGCCGTAAATGCTCCCGTAGGATCCATCGGAATTTTCATTCCCATCATGTCCAACTCGTGACCCAAGAAGTTTGTATAAGCATAATCTGCCTTAGCTTGAGGAAGCATTGTTGCAATCGTTTGCCAACGTTCAGCCTCTGCTATTTTTTCATCAAGAGTCGCATTTTTCATCATCTGATTGTGTTGCACCGCATACACTTGTGCATCTTCAAGCGTTAACGAAAGCGTGTCCGAAGATTGTTGTGCAACTATTGAAGTCGAAACAACACCAAACATCACAACAAAAAAAGATTTCTTCAATGTTTGCGAAATAATTTTCATTTTTTGTAAATTATGTTAAACTCTAAAATCTATTTAAAAATCAGCGACAAAGATAATAAGATTTTGCTGTTCGCAAATGTTAAAATATGTTACAAAACATCAAACATGACAAAACAGGCATTAAATCGAACAAAAATACATTCAAAAAACATTCTTGTCTAAAAACACGATCGATGATAAAATTTATTATTTTCGCAAACAAAACATAAAATCTCTTTTTTTTCCATAAACCTCTGCCACGATTTGGCACAACTTCCATATACTTTTGTAAAAAAAATCAACAAACTATGACAAACAACGATAGAGGACAAAGCCTGATTACCAAATACGTTTGGGTTATAGAAACCATTCATAAAGCCGGAAAAATTTCATTCAAAGAGCTAAATCGACGTTGGCTCAACGACGACATCAGTCGTGGCATTGAGATTCCTAAACGCACATTTGACAATTGGCGTTACGTCATTTGGGATATGTTCGGAATTGACATTATCAACGAAAACCGTGGCGAATATCGATACTATATATCCAATGTTGAAGACATCAGCGAAAACGGAATTCGATCGTGGCTTTACAACACCTTTTGCATAAGCAATACTTTGGCTAACAGCCAAAGTATCAAAGATCGTATTTTATTGGAATATGTCCCTTCCGGACAACAAGTTCTCCAACCTATCATCGAGGCAATGAAAGAAAATCGTGTACTCAACATCACTTATCATAGCTATCAAAGAAATGAAAACAATAGCTTTGAAGTACAACCTTATTGCGTAAAATTATTCCGACAACGTTGGTACATGGTAGGCAGATGCACCGATCCTCATTATTATGAAAAAGGACCGCTAACCTACTCCCTTGACCGAATCCTTCATTGTCTCAAAACTGACAAAACTTTCGCCATGCCAAAAAATTGGAATGCCAATGAATATTTTGCAAATTCTTTTGGAATAATTGCCGACCAACACATCGAAACACAAACAATCAAACTAAAAGTTTCGACCAATCAAGCCAACTATATACGTGATTTAAAATTACATGACACACAAGAAGAAATAGAACGAAACAAAGATTACAGCATATTCAAATATTTCATTCAACCAACGTTTGATTTTCAACAAGAAATCTTATGGAATGGCGAAGACATGGAAGTTTTAGAACCATTATGGCTTCGTGAAGAAATAGCTAAAACAATTAAACGAATGTGGAACAAATACAACATTTAATATAAATTCAATAGTATGAAAATAAATCGAAAAAAACACACGCCCGACAGAGTTGAACAACTCTCTAATTGTGAGATATTTGTCTTTGGTAGCAATCTTGAAGGAATGCACATGGGAGGAGCGGCAAAAATTGCTCATGAAAAGTTCGGTGCAGAATGGGGTGTCGGTGACGGGCCGACAGGAAAATGCTACGCCATTCCGACAATGCACGGCGGACTTGAAGAAATACGCCCATACGCAAAAAAATTCATTGAATATGCAAAAGCACATCCGACGAATCGGTTTCTGCTCACTCGTGTAGGATGTGGAATTGCCGGATTCAAAGATTCTGACATGGCACAATTATTTGAAGATGCATTGGACGTTCCCAACATAACGTATCCTCGCCAATGGTTTCCATTTATGCTTGTCGGAATCACACTTGGTCTGAAAACTCCGATAGAAAAAACAGTTGCACCACTTGTCATTAGCGATATGATTCTAAAAAATCTTTGCGAACAACACTTATACGAAATTGGAGCCGGAATCAATAATTTTTTGCCCAATATCAAAGTAAGATACGTTGCGGAAAACAAAAAATTTGCTTATGCCAAATTTGGCGATTTCTTTTTCTTTGGAGATGAATTCTATGTTTGGGAATTGGACGACAAATATCTTGACGACCATAATCAAGACGTTGTAGAAGCTGTATTCAACGACGAATGCAAAGGACGAGGTTATGCTCGTAAAGTTATTTTTGCCGGAGTGCAAACAGAATTTAAAGATTGCAACGGAGAAAGAATCTACACTGGCGACGTGATAAAAGTGGAAGAAAACCAATATCTAACTCACCATCTGGCCGTTGGAGCATTGAGTTCTATAGAAGGCATTGGTTCTTATTGTTTTATATTAGACAATCACAGTTGGCGTTTGGGTGATTGTAATCGCCAAAAGTATAAAATGACTCGAGTTGGCACGGTGTTTTATCAATTAGACGCAAATGATTTCATTGGAGTCAATCAGCGTACCATGCAATTCAATGGATGGAGAGATACAGAAGAAGAAAAACAACTAAAAATATTGATGGCAAAATTCACTCCTAATTTTGATCAAGAACTTTGGAAATATCAAGGACTTGAGATTTTAGGTGCAGAATATGATTGGAGATAATATAATTACAAAATCGTAAAACAATATGAAACTTACTAACAAACAAAAAGGTGTAATCGGTGAAACTGCCGTAGTATTGGAACTCCTTAAAAGGGGTTTTGATGTTATCAATATCAACAACTCTTATCAGAATTATAAAAATGCAGATTTAATCTGTATGAATCCAAATAATGGCAAGAGTGTAATGGTTCAAGTAAAAACAGGAACAACCCAGAATATTTTGGCTGGCTTTACTTCTGAAACAAATGGTATAGTTCCAAATTTAGAAGAAAAAATAATAGGACCATGGGTATTTGTTTTTATGAACGTGAAAGACAACAATATCAATATGGAATTTTATATTCTAACAAAAGAAGAAACAATCGAGTTGATTAAAACAAGTTGCGATTGGTATGCAAATGCTTACAATCGCAAATGCGAATTAAAAAGTAAACCAATGGTAGGAGTAGAAGTCGATTGGCTGAAAGGTGAATCATCAAAAGCGACCAAACTACATCCGGAATATAAAAGTACGTTGTCCGAAACCTCTCAAGACAAATGGGAAAAGATAACAAATTTACTGGATTAAAATCGTTTATTTTTTATTGCAGAATAAGCACTTGTTTCAGGAGTTTGCATCAATATGCTCACCGAATGATTCAAGTGCTTTACTTATTTATCATATCAATTTTCCTCATTAT
>JAGCLW010000052.1 GCA_017646805.1 Paludibacteraceae bacterium
TTTAATTTATCAAATTGTGCCGGAGTCAACACCTTGATCAACTCTTTGTTTTGTTTGTGTTTCAACTCATCACGTTTTGCTTTTCGCTCTTCTTTTTGTTTTAATTCTTTTCGCTTTTCTGCTTGATGTTTTTTGCTATATTTCTCATTGATTTTCAAGACTTTTTGTTTTTGTTCGTCTGTCAAATCAAGTTCCATAGCCATACATTCTGTTTGAAATTGAGCTTTTTCTTCTGCACTAAATTTATATTGATCATTTTTCCCTTGAGCAATTGCACTCGAACAAATTATTGCAGAAACAATAAATAAAGTAATTGATTTCGTTTTCATAATCATAAATTTTTTAAAGGTTAAATTGTTGTTTGTTCACAGACATTTCAAACAATGTGCCAAAAGAAAAAAAAGTAATATTTTTTTTATTTTTTTATATTTTATTAAAACTTTTTTTGAAACTGAAGTATTGCATTTTGTACGCTTTTCAATCCAAATTCTTTATAATCAATTTGATTTATTGGAACAAATTGCAATTCACAAATATCATCTTGAGGATTCAAAACAATATCCTCAGATTGAATTTGATATTTAAAAAACAAATCAATTGTATGTATTTCAATTTCAGAAAAAGGATAAATATTCGGTAAAGAAAAAAGATAAGTAAGTTTATTTTTATCAAGCATCAATCCGGTTTCTTCTTTCGTTTCGCGAACAACTCCTTCTTCCGCAGATTCTTCAAATTCCAAAAAACCTCCAACCAAATCCAACGTTCCTTTGGCCGGTTCGATCGAACGTCGAGCAACTAAAAGTTCATTTTTTGAATTTAAAATAAAAACCGCAACCGCTGTCGCAGAATTAAGAAAAAACACGTGTCCACATCGAGAACATCGTTTCGCTCTTGACTCATAATTTTCAAACGATTTTTCTCCACATTTAGGACAAAAATTCCATACTGAAAGAGGATTCATTGTATTATAAAATTTTATTGTTTTTGTCAAAAGTAACGTTTTTTTCTTTTGAGAGTTAATTATATTATGATTTTTTTATTATTTTTGTCCTTGTTTTAAATCATTTTGTAACTAAAAAAACAAATATAATTATGGAAACGTTAAAAAAATTATTAGGAATAATAGTTGTTTTACTTGGAGTGATTTGTTTAGCACTCTATCATTTCAAAGTTGTTGCTCAAGAAAACTCGATTTTGTTTGTTGCCGGAGTATTCTTTGTATTGGGAGTAGTTTTGCACGTTATCTTTAACAAAAAAGTTACGAAAGAATAATTTTTTCTTTAAAATAAAAAAACGACAAAGATTTTTTCTTTGTCGTTTTTTTTTACATTCATTACTGAACAATATTGTTTCGTTTGAGAAGAGCTTCAATCGTTGGTTTTCGACCTCGAAAACGAGTGTAAAGCGTCATTGGATGTTCTACGCCACCTTTACTAAGAATATTTTCTCGAAAAGATTTCGCAGTCTTTTTATCAAAAATTCCTTTTTCTTGAAACAAAGAAAATGCGTCTGCATCAAGCACTTCCGCCCATTTATAACCATAATATCCAGCTGCATAACCGCCTGAAAAAATATGTTTGAATTGCACACTCATACACATTCCATCTACGATAGGCAATAATTGAGTTTGCTTCCATGCTTGATGTTCAAACTCCATGATATTTCCTTCAAATGGAACTTTTTGAGTATGCCAAGCCATATCAAGAAAACCAAAACTAAGTTGTC
The DNA here is from genome assembly GCA_017646805.1 of Paludibacteraceae bacterium. Classification (GTDB taxonomy): domain Bacteria; phylum Bacteroidota; class Bacteroidia; order Bacteroidales; family Paludibacteraceae; genus UBA4363. The sequence continues at coordinate 1,726 of JAGCLW010000052.1, forward strand.
TCAAACATGCGTATCCAATATTGAAATTTTCACTTTCTTTTATTTTTTTGATCAAATGATTTGAAATTGTCTCTCCCGTTTCAAAATGTTTTGCAAAGCTATCTAAAAATTCTTTCTCACTTGCCCAATTTTCCATAATTTGAGATGGTAATTCTACAAAATCACGATAAACATTTGTTCCCGAAAGACTTGCATACCGACCATCTGCCAACAAACCATGAAGTGCATGTCCGAATTCGTGCAAAAATGTTGTAAGTTCGTCAAAGGTAAGAAGAGCCGGTTTCCCTTCAACCGGACGACTAAAATTCATTACCAGAGAAATATGTGGTCGAGAATCCGAACCATCAGATTCTTTCCATTGCGGCTTGAATTCCGTCATCCAAGCTCCACCTTGTTTGCCCTCACGAGGATGAAAATCGGTATAAAGCAATCCAACATATTTTCCATCAAATTCGGTCACTTTATAAACCTCAACTTCAGAATGATAAACAGGAATATCCGTTTGTTTTTCAAACTGCAAACCGTATAATTTTGTTGCCAATCCAAAAACTCCTTTTTTAACGGAATCAAGAGCTAAATAAGGTTTTATTTCACTATCATTCACTTGATACTTTTCTTCTTTTAATTTATCCGAAAAATAACTCCAATCCCACGGCATTAAATCGTATTCGGCACCACTTTTTCGAGCATATTTTTTTACTTCTTCAATCTCATTTATTGCTGTCGGACGATATGCTTCCAACAATTGTTCAAGCAATTGATAAACATTCTCACTATTTTCAGCCATTCTACGAGACAAGACATAACTTGCATAATCTTTTTCTCCAAAAAGTTGAGCAAGTTGAAGTCGAAGATTGACGATTTTTTTTACATTTTCGCAATTATCCCAATCTCCATTTAGAGCTTTCGTATTATATGCTTTATACAAATGTTCGCGTAAATCTCGACGCGAAGAATATTTCAAAAAAGGAACATAACTTGGATAACTCAAATCAAACAAATAACCTTTTTTTCCTTTATTTTCGGCTTTTTCTTTGGCTGCAAGAATAATATCGTCAGGAAGTCCGACTAATTCTTCTTTTTCAGTTAATAACAACTCAAAAGCATTTGTGGATTTTAAAACATTTTGAGCAAATTGAAGATCTAACAAACTCAATTCTTTGGAAAGACGACGATAAATCTCTTTTTTTTCATCTGTCAAATTTGCTCCTCTCCGAACAAAAGACAGATACGTATCTTCCAATAATTTAGCATCTTCAACATCAAGATTAAGCGTTTCTTTTTGTTCAAAAACAATTTTTATACGATCAAATAATTTTTCGTTCAAAAAAATATTATTGGAATGTTCGCTTTCTTCCGGAGCAATTTCTTCTGCAATAGCGTTTAATTCATCATTGGATTCTGCACTCAAAAGATTGTAAAACACATATTGAATACGACTAAGAGCGAATCCACTTTTTTCGAGAGCAACAATGGTGTTTTCAAATGTAGGTTTTTCAGGATTATTGGCAATTGAGTCAATCTCTTTTTTATGATCTGCGATTGCTTCTCTCATTGCCGGAAGATAATCCGATGTTTTTATTTTGTCAAAAGATATTGCTCCCATTGGAGCTGTCGAATGAACAAATACTTCGTAAGTTTTATTCTGTTTTTCGGTTGCCATACAAAATGATATAAATAATAAATTGATAAAGAAAAATGCTATGTTTTTTTTCATTAAAATAAGATTAAGAGTATAATTCAAACATATCAAAAAATTGTTTCAACTCGGAATTTTTATTCAACAATTCGTCAAATCGTTCTTCGATTGTTTTCGCATATTGCGTAGTTTGTTCACTGATACAAATTGTTATTTCGATCAAATTATTTTGTAAATTATGTTTCAAATATTGTTTCATATCCAACATATTTTCTTGTATCAATTCTTTTTGATAAGAATTCGTGACGGTAAGTTGAATAGTTTGTTGGTCGTCCAACAATTTAGGAGGAAAAGCACGCAATGTTTGGACTAACAATTGATTATTTTTTAATCCAACAAGATACTGATGCCAAACTGTATTTAATTTTTCTTTTGAAATTAAAACATTTGACTCATTTTCGGGAAGAGTAATCGAAGAATTATTCGCTAAATTTTCCGTTTGGACAGGATTTGTCGCCCCCAATATACTCGGCGAAAAAACAATATTTTTATTCGCCTTGATGGTTGGAGATTCAATTTTTTTATTTGGAATTTGAGGCGAAACTACATTTTTAGGAACTTGATTTTCAGAAGAAACCGGTTCTTGAAAAATTTTCTCAAGAATCATTTGAGTTAAAGCCTCTTCTTCTGCAAGAAAATCAGCTATTGAGTTTTTTTTTTACCAAGTTGACACAATCTCATCAACATCACCTCTGTCATCAAACGCTTGTTAGGACAGTCTTTGTATTTAAATTCGCATTCGCTCGTTATTCGCAAAGCCTCATATAAGAAATCGTCCGGACAATTGATCGATTGCGTACGATAGCCTTCTTGTATACTTTCCGCCATTTCTATCAATCTTATCGTTTCTTCATCTTTGCTCATTATCAAATTACGAATATGAGAACAAAGTCCTGAAATAAATTGACTTCCATCAATTCCTTTACGAATAATTTCATCAAACGTAAGTATCGATTCTTTTGTATTTCCTTCCAAAAAATTTGTTGTTAACGTAAAATAATAATTGTAATCCAAAACGTTAAGGTTTTTTATCACATCTTCATATTTTACTTGTTTTCCACAAAAACTAACAATTTGGTCAAAAATCGATAACGCATCTCTCATTCCGCCATCAGATTTGATAGCAATCACGTTAAGAGCTTCTTCGTCTACGGAAACGCCTTCTTTTTCGGCAACAAATTTCAAATGATTGACAATTTCTTGCACACTCATTCGATTGAAATCATAACATTGACATCGAGATAAAATCGTTGGCAAAATCTTATGTTTTTCAGTCGTTGCAAGAATAAAAATCGCATGAGCCGGAGGTTCTTCCAAAGTTTTCAAAAACGCATTAAACGCAGACGATGAAAGCATATGCACCTCATCGATAATAAAAACCGAATACCGACCTATTTGAGGTGGAATATTGACTTGAGCAATTAGTTTACGAATTTCGTCAACCGTATTATTTGATGCCGCATCAAGTTCATGAATATTAAACGAACGATTTTCGTTCATTGCTTTGCAACTTTCACATTCTCCGCAAGCTTCATGATCTGGTGTTGGATTAAGACAATTGATGGTTTTTGCAAAAATCCGAGCACTCGTAGTTTTTCCTACTCCACGAGGACCACAAAATAAATACGCATGTGCCAATCGATTTCCTGTGATCGCATTTTTCAATGTAGTCATTAACCCTTGTTGTCCAACAACTGTCGAAAAAGTTTGAGGACGATATTTTCTGGCCGAAACAATAAATTCTGACATAAAAACTTTTTTTATTTAACTGTAAAGTATGCTCCAAGAGAAAGTTTGAATCCCACAGGAATGTTCAAAGGAGCCTTATAAGCAACTCCTCGATCTACAATGTAACCAATACCAAAAGTTCCCGTAAACCACGATTTATGACGATAAGTCACACTTGGTCCTACCATCATTGTACGATAACCCCAAGCCCAAGTTTTATTTAATGGATAAAGAGAACGACTTCCTATGAATCCTGTATACCAATATTGCAAACTAACATACGAACTACGAATTGATGGGAAAAAGTGATAGTTAACTCCGGCTGAAGCTCCCATAACTCCAACACCGGCTTGCACTCCCCACCCTTTATCGATATAATATTCATATTCCATTCCGACGAGAGTCGAACCTCCGGCAAACAAACCAACCGTGAAAGCATGATGATCATCAACTCCTTTCATTTTTTTGTCAAGAGTCACATTATAACGATGATTAAACAAATTATCTCTTTCCACACGAGTTGTAACCCACTCTCCTCCAGACACATGTTGAATTGTCACTTCTTCTTCCGTATCCGAAATAATTTTCCCTTCATATTTATTTCCAAAAATATCAACAACAAGATCTTGAGCAAAACTATCAAACACACCTAACAACCCAAAAAAAAGTATAAATATTAGTTTTTTCATAAATTTATTTTTTCTCAAATACCTCGCAAAGATACTGTTTTTTTGTTTATTTTTTGATAACAAACAAAGGTTTTTTACATTGAAAAAATATTCCATTTTTGACCTTTGTTATTCATAAAAAATTCACTATTTTTGTACTCTATTTTTTAATTTTTTTCACAAACTCAATTATGAATATAGCACTTATCGGATATGGCAAAATGGGTCATATAATTGAAGAAATTGCAACTTCTCGTGGTCATCAAATTGTATCAATCATTGATATTGACAACAAAGCAGACATGGACTCTGACGCCTTTCGTTCTGCTGACGTAGCAATTGAATTTACACGTCCGGAGTCGGCAATAGAAAACATTTTCAAATGTTTTGAAGTCGGAGTGCCGGTTGTTGTAGGTACAACCGGTTGGTTGGATAAATTGGAAGAAGTAAAAGCCGAAATGAAAAAAATTGAATCTGATACAATAGCACAATATAAACAATTTGAAAAGAATGCTATGGAATTAGGTGCTCCTCCTATATTTGGAGAAACTGCAAA